>DASYYT010000014.1:0-13313 GCA_035949755.1 Candidatus Sulfotelmatobacter sp. | reverse complement strand
GCTCCTTTTTCGAAGCCATAGTTGTCTTCCTGTCCGCAATTGAAGTAGATGGCCATCGTTCGCAGGGCAGCTGCATTTTTCTTTGCCAGCAGCAGCGGATTGTTCTCATTCCAGTGACGCACTTCGATGGGATTGCCGAATACCGGTCCCAGCACCGAGAGGATCGGGGTACCGGTGCGGCCCGCGGAGTCGAGTTCGCGTGGCGACTCGGTGATCAGCGCGGCACTCTGAGCGCTCACCGCCGAAAACAGTTTGGGGTACGCGAAAGCAAAGCGCAATGCGCCGTATCCGCCCATGGAAATACCGCTGATCGCGCGTCCCTGACGTCCGGCACGGATCGAATATTTTTTCTCGATCATGGGCATGAACTCCTCCAGGAAAAAATCGCTGTAGCGCACGGCTTCGTCGGCGGAATTGATGTAAAAGCTGCGCCGGCCCTCGGGCGCGACGATCAGGAAGTCACCCATCTTGTGGTGGTGGCGCAGATCGTCGAGCAGAGTCCAGCCGCCGCTGTTGAATAGCGTCTGCTCGTTGTCGCCCAGCCCGTGCAGGAAGTAAAGAACGGGATAATGCCGCGAAGGTTTTGTCTTCACCGCGGCATCGTAACCAGAAGGCAAATAGACACAGTAACGAACGGGTCGCTTCAGAACGCGGCTGCTGACAGCATTGCAGTCAATTCGGCTTTGTGCGCTTGCCGAAGAAACGACGCCGAGACAGAAGAGGCTCAGCAAGAAACAAAACGAGCGGCAAGGCATCATTCGGATCAGTTTACTCGTAGCGCAGCGCCTGCACGGGATCGAGCCGGGCAGCGCGACCCGCGGGATAAAGTCCGGAAACCAGGCTAACCACCAAGGCAAACAGGATTGCGCTTCCAACCAGCCACCAAGGCACGGCCCAGAAGTGCTCCGGAGGCAACGACTGGCGTCTGAGATAAACATTGGTGCCCAGGTTGATCACCTGCCCGATCGCCCAGCCTAGCGCGACTCCAACTATGCCGCCCAGAACACCCATCGCGCCGGCTTCGGCGAAGAATAGCTTTTTCACATCTCCATCGCTGGCGCCAATCGCTTTCATAATTCCGATCTCGCGCCGGCGTTCGAGGATTGCCATTACCAATGTGTTCACGATGCCGATCGAGGCCACCATCAGCGCCAGGCTGCCGAAGATCCCCAGAAAGGCATACAGCACCGCAAAAAATTGTCGCAGGCCACGGCTCGCATCAAGAATCGAAAACGCAGAGAAACCCATCTTCTTAATCGCGTCCTCGACGCCCTGAATCTGAGCGGGATTCTTCACCCGCACGCTAATCGAAGAGTAGACGGGTTGATCGCTGTCCGCGCGCGCAATCTCGCGCAGATCGGTCGGCAGCATCACATGCAGGCTCTCGGCCAGCTTTAACGGCAAGAATACTTTTGCCCTCGTCGGTCCGCGCATGCTCTCAGGATCGAGGTCGGCTACGCCCACGATTTTCAGTTTCTGCTCGCGCGATACGACTGAATATGCCGCGCCCGATAAATCTTCCGCTGTTGTGCTTGCAGCCGCCGCCGGCGGATTGCCTGCGCGCTGAGCATAGATCATCGTAAGTTCCTTGCCCAGCAGAGGCTTCGCCAATTCGGAGACGTTGGGCTCAGCCGCTCCCAAGGCCGGGGTCTTTCCCAGAAGTTCCTCGGCGAAAGATTTTTGCAGAATCGCTTCAGGAGCGCTCTCGGAAGAGAAGAAGCTGCCCTGCATGCCCTCGAACGCGTCGTTCGTTTTTGCCGAGGCCGGCAGCGCTGAAACCATGGTCAGATGAGGTTTGTCTTCGAAGCGCAGTTCGGTGGCAAAGCGGATATCCGGATAGGCCTCAGCCACATTGGGCATGCGCTCAATTTCCGCGCGGACAGGTTCGTCAAGCACACGGCTTTCTCCGGGCGTTGGTCCAGACCGCTCTTCTTCTCGTCCCATGCCGCGCAGTTCGCGGCGCGACGTGACCACAATCGTGTCGAACAATCCCGATTTCACCAGCCGTCGCGACGCCATCTGTTGCAGCCCAATGCCGAGAGAGAGCATCGCCACCAGAGATGCCACGCCCACCGAAATGCCGACCGTGGTGAGAGAATTCCGCAACAAGGATTCCCGCAGATTGCGCAGCGCGAGTTCGGTGAGGTCTGGAATTTTCATGGTCGCCCCCGCTGCATACCAGACCGAACATCGACCGGTGGATTCTGACGGTCATCGACCAGCTTTCCATCGGCCAGAAAGATCATGCGCCGCGCATAGCGCTCGGCCAGCGCGCGCTCGTGCGTGACCATCAGAACCGTCATTCCCAATTCCCGATTGAAATCGCGGACCGCGTCCATAATTTCGCTTCCGGTATGGCTGTCGAGATTTCCCGTGGGCTCGTCAGCCAGCAAGAGCTGTGGACGGTTGATTAACGCCCGCGCTAATGCCGCCCGCTGCTGCTCGCCTCCCGACAATTCGCTCGGGCGATGATTCATGCGCGCCTGCAATCCCACCCGCTCCAGCGCTTCGTGAGCCAGCTTCTGACGCCGGTTTCGATCGACTTCAGCAAAACGCAGAGGCAGCTCGACATTTTCCGCGACCGTCATGCTGGCGATCAGGTTGAACGATTGGAATACCATCCCGACCACGTGCAGCCGGTACTTCGCCAGTTCCTCGCGCGAAAGCTTGGCCAGATCGCGGTCCTGAACCATGACGCTGCCGGAAGTAGGACGGTCGAGACCCGCAATCAAATTTAAGACCGACGACTTGCCCGAGCCCGAACTGCCCAGCAGGGCGACGAACTCGCCGGCGCCAATCTCAAGCGAGACGCCGTCCACCGCGCGAATCAGGCTCTCCCCCATGCGGTAGTACCGGCAAAGATTTTCGCTGCGAATCGCGAACGTGCCGCGCTCAGCAGAAACTGCGGGAACGGTCGTCACTAGCGCATCTCTCCTCGCAGCACGCGCAGCGCGTCGCCCGCCTTCACGTCGCCATTCTTCGATCCCGCGCCATTGCCGTCGACAGCCACCGCATCTCCCTCACCGGGAGCCAGAAACAGATTTTCCTCGACGCCGTGTTGGCGCGTATACAAATCGTAGTAGCGGCCGCGCGCCGCGTAGAGCTGCGCGTGCGTGCCCCGCTCCACGATCTGACCTTGCTCCATCACCAGGATCTGATCGGCGCGGCGGATCGTGGACAACCGGTGTGCGATCACGAACGTAGTACGTCCCTGCATCAGATAGGAGAGTCCCTGCTGGATCATATGTTCGGATTCCGAGTCGAGGCTGGACGTTGCCTCGTCGAGAATGAGGATGCGCGGCTCGGCCAGAATAGCGCGGGCAATCGAGATGCGCTGCCGCTGGCCGCCCGAGAGCTTTACCCCGCGCTCACCGACCACCGTTTCATACTTGTCGACAAAAGACTCGGCAAACTCATCAACCCGGGCAATGCGGCAGGCGCGCATGATCTCTTCTTCAGTTGCGTTCGGACGCGAAAAGGCGACATTTTCCCGGATCGTTCCGTCAAACAGGAATGATTCCTGCAGCACTACTCCCAGACGCGTGCGATAGGAGTCGAGACGCACCGTGCTCAGGTCCACATTGTCCAAAAGAATGGTCCCTTTCGTCGGCACATAAAAGGCGCAGATCAGGCCAATGGTCGTGGATTTGCCGGAACCCGACGATCCAACCAGCGCGGTGACCGTACCCGGCTGCGAGCGGAACGAAATATTGCGCAGCACGTCGTGACTCCGGTCGTAACTGAAGGTCACATTCTCGAACTCAACCGTGCCCACAATGTCTTCCAACCACACGGAACGGTTTGGATCCCGATCTTCAGGGTGCTCGCGCATGATCTCCTGCGTGCGCTCTAGTCCCGCCAACGCCTCGGTAAGCTGAGTCCCGATCGAAACCACCTGCATGATCGGTGCCACCAGAAACACGAGCAGGAAGTTGAAGGAGAAATAACTCCCGGCAGTCAAAGTATGCGCCACCATTTCACGTCCGCCAATGTACATGGTGGCGGCGCCCACGCCGCCCAGCAGCACACTGGCCGAAAGGCTCATCAACGAAGTTGCCGTGAGCGTGCGCATGACGTTGTCGAGCAGACGCTTCACGCCAGCCGCAAAGATGTTTTCTTCCCGCTTCTCTGCGTGGTATCCCTTGATGACTCGCACTCCGCCTAGAGACTCCGTCAGGCGGCCGGTGACTTCGGCGTTAATTTTGCCGCGCTCCCTGAAAATCGGACGAATCGTAGCAAATGCTTTGTTCAGCACCAGGGCAAAACATGCCAGTGAGCCGACCGCGACCAGCGTCAGCGGCGCGCTGATCCGCAGCAGCAGCACCAGCGCGATGGCCGCCGCCAGGATCCCTCCCGCAAAATCGACCAGCCCCGTACCCAGCAAATTGCGCACGCCCTCCACATCGCTCATGATTCGCGACACCAAAGCGCCGGTCTTGTTCGCATCGTAAAAGCTGACGGGCAGCCGTGAAATATGGACCTGCACCTGTTGGCGGAGATCGGCGATCAACCGTTGCGCCGCTTTCGAGAGCAATTGTGTGAGCGAAAAGGACGTCACGCCCTGGATCAGGGTGGCCAGCAACACCGATAAAACCAGTGGCCGCAGCAAACCGATCTGGTGCTTGCTGACGACGTTATCAATCAGGAATTTCGAAGAATACGGCAGCACAAATCCAGCGAGCTTGTTGATGGCCATCAAAACGAAACCGATCGCCAGCAGGCGGCGACGCGGACGCATCAACCTCCAAACCTCCGGCAGAACGGCCTTCAGGCGCTGTATCTTCGGAGGCTTTGCGGCTTCTTTGACCGGGGAACTCAATCTACTGTTTGACTCCGTGGGACGCGGCCAGGGTTCAATATTACTGCATTGTTCAGCCCGCTGCCGACGCCCCTCGCCGCTGTGACAGGACCCGCGCCTGCGTTGTATGCTCGGGACGTGTCCCGCCCATCCCCGCCGGAACGTTCGCTGACCCTGGGCCTGCTGCTCGGGCTCCTGATCACGCTCTCCGCGGTTCTGGCGTACACGGCTTATATTACCTGGCAAATTAAGGGCCTGCGCCAGCTGCAAACCAATCTGGTGGACCGCAACCGCAAGGACTCGCTGCAGTTGCTGCGTATCCAGAACGATCTCAACCTGCTCGCTGTGGCCATGCGCGATATGGTCAGCAGCGATGAACCATATCCGCTGACGGCATGGTCGGCGCAATTTCAGCGGATTCGCACCGACCTCGACGATGCCATGAGGCTTGAGGCGGAGTTCGCTGCCGCCAGCCGCACCCCCGAGCAAAGCGCGTTTCTGAGCCAGTCTTTTACTCAGTTCTGGGATGCCGTCGACCGCATCTTCGCCCTCGCGCATCAAGGCAAAGAAAAAGAAGCCCGCGAGCAGATTCAGCTCTCGCTGCAGGCACGCCAGGCGGCGCTCAGCACCGCCGTTGCTCGGCTGCTGGTGCAGAACAGCGAAAACGAACAGCAGGCCGGACAGCGCATCGTGCAGATCTACGATCGCGTGGGGCGGCAGGTTTACGTTTTTCTTGCCTGCACGCTTTTGGCAATTCTGCTCAATGGCCTTTCCCTGATTCGCTGGAATCGCCGTCTGTTCGCGCGCATGGAGGAGATTTCCGAGCGCCGCAGCGAGCTGGCGCAAAAGCTCATTGCCACCCAGGAATCTACCCTGCGCTACATTTCTCGCGAACTGCACGATGAGTTCGGCCAGGTCCTGACCGCCGTCGGCTCCATGCTGCGCCGCGCCGGAACGCATGCGCCCGAAGGTTCCTCTCTGCGCGCCGATTTGCAGGAGGTCCTCCAAACCGTGCAGGCCACGCTGGAAAGCGTGCGCAGCCTCTCGCAGGCGCTGCATCCGGTCATGCTCGATGAAGCCGGGCTCGAGAGTACGCTGGATTGGTACATCCCCAACGTGGAAAGGCAAACCGGAATTGCCATATCCTATGAGAAGCAGGGGGATCCGTTCGCCGTGGATGGCGCGGCTGGGGTGCACATTTACCGTATCCTGCAAGAGGCGTTGAACAACGTGGCGCGCCATTCGGGCGCGAAGCAGGCTTGGGTGCGGTTGCGCTTTCTGCCCCGCACCCTCGAGATGGAGATTGAAGACCGCGGCAGCGGCTTCAACGAGCGGCCGAGCAAACGGGGCATCGGTCTGGTTGCGATGCGCGAACGTTCCGAACTTATGGGCGGGCAGATCGCCTTCTCGCATCCTGCCGAAGGCGGAACCTTGGTGCATCTAACTGTACCAAGAGAAAAAGCGGAGTCTTATGGAAAAGAAGATCACAGTGTTGCTCGTGGATGATCACAGCCTGGTGCGCCGCGGTTTCCGGCGCATGCTCGAAGATGAGTCCGATATGGAAGTGGTCGGCGAGGCCGGTGATGGCGAGGAGTCCATCCGGCTGGCCAGGCAACTGCATCCCCAGGTCGTGGTGATGGACTGCGCTTTGCCAGGCATGAATGGTTTGCAGGCGACACGACAAATTATAGAAGACTTGCCCAACACCGCCGTGCTCATGCTCAGCATGCATACCGAGAGCACATGGGTGCGGCAAGCCATAGAAGCGGGTGCGAAAGGATACGTTCTAAAAAACGCTCTCGATCTGGAACTCGGCGCCGCCATCCGTAAGGTCGCAGCTGGTGAGACCGTATTCGATCCCACTGTCGAGCAGCGTTCCGCGTTGAAAGGCGAGCGCAACGCCGCTCTCACAAATCGGGAATTGGAAGTCCTGCAGATGATTGTCGACGGCAAATCCAACAAAGAGATTGCCAACGCGCTCGAACTCAGCGCCAACACCGTGGCCGTACACCGCGCCAACATCATGAACACGCTGGGCATCCACAAAACTGCGGAACTGGTCGTTTACGCGATTCGCGCCGGGCTGGTGAACGTTCCGTGAATCGCAGGTCTTTCCTTGGGGCAATGGCGGGGCTGGCATCGTGGCCGCATGTGCGTGGACTGCATGGATGGGCAGCGCAGCAGAACATGCCTTCGCCCGGTTTCCGTTTTGCCGATGTCACCAGCCCGGCCGGTATTCAGTTTTTTCACAACAGCGGAGCTTTCGGCGGCAAGTACTTGCCCGAGACTTTGGGCTCTGGCTGCGCCTTCTTGGACTATGATCGGGACGGCTGGCAGGACATCCTGTTGATCAACGGCGCCGATTGGCCCGGCCACAAAAAGAATCGCACTACGCTTCGCCTCTACCACAACAATGGCAACGGCACCTTCACCGACGTGACTGCCCGGGCCGGACTCGATGTCGAGCTCTACGGCATGGGCGTTGCTGTCGGCGACTACAACAACGACGGCTTCCCCGATATTTTCATTACCTGCGTCGGGCAGAACCGACTCTTTCACAACACTGGCAAGGGAAGGTTCGTCGATGTCACCAATGCTGCCGGCCTCGGCCGGCGCGAGGCCTTCAGCACTTCGGCCCTGTGGTTCGACTACGATCGCGACGGCCTGCTCGATCTTTTCGTCTGCAATTATGTGAAGTGGTCGCCCGAGCACGACGTTTTCTGCAGCCTCGATGGAAAGCACAAGTCGTACTGCACACCGGAAGCCTATCGCGGAGAAACCTGCTGGCTCTTCCATAATCGCGGCAATGGAACTTTCGAAGATGTCACGGCATCAAGCGGGATTTTCGATAGTAGTTCCAAATCTCTCGGGGTCGCATTGTTCGATGAGAATCATGATGGTTGGCCCGACTTGCTCGTCGCTAACGACACGCAACCTAACAAGCTTTATCGCAACCAGCACAACGGCACATTCAAAGACTCCGCCGTCGAGGCTGGTCTCGCCTTCAGCAGTGAAGGCAAGGCCCGCGCCGGCATGGGGGTGGACGTCGCCGATTTCGATAACTCCGGCACTCCCGGCGTCGCGATCACGAATTTCGATAATGAAATGATCGGGCTCTACCGCATGAGCGGCAAGAGTTTCGAAGACATCGCTCCGCAGTCGGGCGTGGGCATTGCTTCCCGCAACAGCCTGGGATTCGGCTGCGCCTTTTTCGATGTGAATCTCGATGGATGGCTCGATTTTGCGGTGGCCAACGGGCACATTGACGAAACCGTGCGCAACATCCGAGGCAATGTTGGCTATGCCCAGCCGCCCCAGCTTTTCCTGAATAGCGGGAGAGGAACTTTTCACGACGTCGCGGCCGCTGTCGGCGGCAATTTCGATCAGCCCAAAGTCGGACGCGGCCTCGCCTATGGCGACTTTGACCGGGATGGCGACCTCGATCTGCTCATCACGACTAATAACGGTCCGGCATTTCTTTACCGCAACGACCAACTCAGCGGCAACCGCAGCATCCGTTTTCATCTGACCGGCACAAAATCAAACCGCGACGCCATCGGCGCCCAGGTGCGCGTCTATGCCGCCGGACTAACGCAGTTGCGGGTGGTAAAAGGCGGTTCCAGTTATCTGTCACAGTCCGAACTTCCGGTCACGTTCGGGCTGGAAAAGCAGGATCACATCGAGCGCGTGGTCATCCATTGGCCGAGCGGGCGCACCGAAGAGTACAAAAATCTGCCCTCTGGCCATGCCTATGAATGCACTGAAGGAAAAGGGATTGTGCCGCAGAATGGCTACTGACTTGAGATTGCACTATTCCTGACTACTGTCCCTGCCGCCGCCAGATCGATTTCCACCGTATCGCTCACCCGCAGAAATAGCGTGCTCGGATTCTTCATGCCCCACTTCGCATAAGGCACCGTAAAGTGAACCTTCGCGCTCCAGTGATCTGCCGACACTTCCACCTGCGCCGGAACGGTGATATTCCGGTCCGCACCGTGAAGGCTGAAAGTGCCGTGAATCATCACCGAGCTCTTGCCTTCCATGGGGACTTTGCCCTCGATCTGATCCGGACGAAACGCAATTTCAGGATAGCGGGCGCTCTCCAGGACTTCTCTGTTCATCTTCCGGTCGCGCATGCCGCTTCCACTCTGCCCGCTGGTCGCGTCCACCACGATCTCCCCGTCCATCTTCCCGGATGGCTCCAGTTGCAGCTTTCCCTGCTTCACCTTGAAAGTTCCATGCACCGTGTGCAGTGCATCCGCCAGCGTAAACTGTACCGAGCTTTGTGCCGGATCAAGCAGGTATGCAGTATCCTGAGCCGCAGACATCGCGCTGCCAGCCAGCAACACAGCAGCAACAGCCAGCACGTATTTTGAAAAATTCCCCGCTATCATGATTCCGCCGTCAGCAATCCCCATCCCAGAGCCAGTCCGTCCCAAACCAGGCGTTGCTGCGGCAAAGCCCCGACGTGAAGAGCCAGCAACCTGCGAAAAATCTGCGGACGCATCCGGAACGCTTGCAGGGTGCGATGCTGCAACTTCGGACGACCATCCAGCGTGAGCATCAATCGCGCCATCAACAACGGACGCGCGGCCAACCGGCGGTGTTCGAATTGATAGGGTGCCAAATCTCCGGATTCCAGGCACTGCGCCAACGCCACCGCCTGGTTGAAGGCCAAGCCCAGTCCCTCGCCTGTAATCGCATCGACCGTACCAGAGGCATCGCCCAGCAGCGCCACATTGCCCCGCCAAACCCGCTGGAGTCGGCGGTTGCCCGTGATCGCTCCTCTTTCGGCAGTCACCAGTTCGGCGCCTTTCAGCCGTTCGGCCAGTCTGGGTAAGTAATTAAGGCTCTCGTCCAGGCGTAGGTTGGGATCTTTTGAGGCTACCGCTACGCACACCTGATCCGCACCTACCGCCGTCGCGTAACCCTGGCAACGATCTCCCCAGTGCACTTCCATATGGTCCGTCCAGGGAGCGACGCGGTAATGGCGTCGAAATGCATATCGAAGCCGCGGCTGCGAGCACTCTTCCAGTCCAGCCCAGCGCCGCACCCGCGAATTGGATCCGTCCGCACCCACGATCCAGCGCGCGCGAATGAAGCGGTTGCCGGCGCACACGCCTTCTGACGAAATGCCAGTGACTGGAGTTTTCCAGAGCAGTTCCGCGCCCATCTGCTCGGCGCGCTCGCTCATCACGCGATGCAGAACGGGACGCCGCAGCGCAACCCCGTAATCCTGCTTCGGAAAGAGAGTCTCGGCAGCGGAAGACGCACCTACAAAGCGGATGCCGCGAAACCGAAACGCCTCGGCCGATGGCAGCTGAATGCCCAGGCGGCTCAGCGCCGCCAGCCCATCCGGCAACAGGCCTTCGCCGCAGGGTTTATCAATGGGCGGTTCGGCGCCATCGGCCACCATCACCTTCATTCCCCGCTGGCGCGCTGTGATCGCGGCAGCCAACCCCGCGGGGCCTCCGCCAATTATGAAAACATCTGTGGAATTGCGCGCCGCCACGATCACCACTGCAGAAGCACGATCTCCGAGCAGAATCCCGGCCCCATCGCGGCCAGCACGCCCAGCGTTCCCGGCGCGGGACGCCGGTTTCTGATCACATCTTCGAGCACGACCAGGACCGAAGCCGAAGATAGATTTCCCACCCGCTTCAAGCAGTCCCACGAGGCGTCGAGTTGGCCGTTGTTCAGATCGAGCGCCGCCGCCGTGGCTTCCAGAACTTTTGGACCGCCCGTGTGCAGCACCCAACTCCCAATATCACTGCGTCGGTGTCCATGATCGGCGAGAAACGCGTCCACATCGTGACCCAGGTGTTCGCGGATCAGCACCGGCACCTCGGGGGACAGCGTGATGCGGAACCCTTTCTCCGTCACCGTCCATCCCATCATCTCCTCCGTGTCGGGATAAAACACCGATCGCGTTGCCAGAACTTCAGGGCCGGTGGCATTCAAATCATCTCCGCTCACAATGACGGCAGCCGAACCGTCGGCGAAGAGGCCTGACGAAATCAGGTTTGCCACCGAAAGATCGTCGCGCTGGATAGTCAACGAGCAAAGCTCGACTGAAACCAGCGCGGCAGCCTGTCTTGGATAAGCTCGTACATAGTCGGCAGCGCGCGCGATTCCCGCCGCCCCCGCCACGCACCCGAGTCCGAAAATCGGCACGCGCCGGATATTCACCGGTAGTCCCATGCGATTGATCAACAATGCATCGATCGAGGGGCTCGAGATGCCTGTCACCGAGGTGAAGAACAGCGCGCCCAATGTGCTCGATTCTAGTCCGGCACCGTGCAGCGCGCGGCACAGCGCCTGTTCGCCCAGTTCCTGCGCTACCTCGATCCAAACGTCGTTCGCCTTTCCCCACGTATCCAGCTCGTAATATTTTTCCGCAGGGATCGCCAGATGACGCCCCTCCACTGTGACATTCCGGTGCAGGCGCGCCAGCATGTGAGGATTCTTCAGCCGGTCGCCCCAGTATTCTTGCAACTTTTCCAGCAGGAATTTTTGTGGGTAGTAATGCTTTGGAAAGGCGCTCGCAGCGCTGGCTATTTTCATATCAGGATCCGTTCCCGTACGGTCAGCGCCTCGCTGCGGTCTCACGGATGCAGACTTAGATGATTGGGCGCTGTCTGCGGTTGTCCCCGCATCCCGTGTCGTCTAGAGCATTTTGCTAACGACCAGGCCCTTGAGTTGTCACGCAATTGTTAATAATAAACGAAGAAGCGCCAATTATCGCTCAGCCGACTGCCAATGCTGGCGGACTTACCATCATCCTTTCGACGCATCCCCTCACGGCGTAATGGCAATCGACGTCGCCGTTCCCCCCGAAACGGAGTAAGACTGAACCTTCGTCAGTGTTCCACTGTTGGGATCGAGCGCGAAGGATTCAATCGCTGCGGAACTCCCTTGACTGCCCACGAAAAGAAATTTCCCGCTCGAATCGCTGGCTATGAAACTCGGGTTTGCTGGCGCGGCAAACGGCGAACTCGCCAACACGTTCAAGCCGCCGTCCGACGCGATGTTATATGCGGAAAGATCCGTCGACCCTTGGTTGGCGACATACAGATACTTGCCGGTCTTGTCGATCAGCAACGAGACTGGCGCCACGTACGATTGGCCGAGTGGTGAATTCTGCAATTGTGTAAGGGATCCATCCGCGTTGATCGTGAATTCCGAGATCGTGTTGTCGGCCTTGTTTGCCGTGTAAAGAAACGTCCCGGCGGAGTTGATGGCCAGACCAAATGGGTCGTTTCCGGTTTGAAATGGCGAACCGGTCACCGGCCGTCCTATGGTTCCCTGGTTCACCGGAAAAACTTCGATCAATCCCGTGGATCCTTCCCCAGTCACGTATAGAAAATTTCCGCTCGGCGATAACTGCAGATTCATCGGAACCAGGCCAATGGGAAAGTTTGCGCCCACCTGGGTCAGCACTCCGGTTTTTGCATCAATCGAGAACACGGAAATATCCTCAGAGCCCGAATTACCCACAAAGAGAAAGCTTCCCGTTGAGTCCATGGTGAGAATCGTAGGAACAGAACCCGTGGTCGTGCGCGGCGTCACTTCTGTAAGCGTCCCTGTGTCAGAGATCGTGTACAACGAGACATTCCCTTGCGGCGTCGCGCCTGAGTTTGCGGCATACAGAAAATTCTTTTTCGGATGAATCACCAGCGACTGTACCGCCTGACCTGCCAGGATCGGATTTACCGCCAGCGGCGTCAGCACGCCGGAATTCGGATCTTCCCGGTACGCGACAATTTCACTCGACGCGGGAATCGCTGCATAGAGAAAACGGCTACTCGTCGTACCACAACCCACCCACATGGCTATGCTTCCCCCAACCAGGAACAGAGCCCCTGCTTTCTTTAGCATCCGTGACTCCTCATGAAATGTGACGAAAAAGCTGGTCTGCCCGGGACCGCCCCGGGACGAACGGAATTCACTTCAGGCAGTATTGTTCGTGCTCTCTATCATACGGGACAAAGCGATTTTTGCGCAGCCCCGCACTCTGGCTCTGCGATGCCAACCTTCTCCGCTCAGGTTGTACCCGTGGGATGCCTGACGACTCGATGCGGGCAGGTTTTCAACCATCAACAATCTGGGATCGTCAGTTTCAGTGCGCGGGACTCGGCCGCGGTGGCCCCGGCGCCGCCGTCCGCGGCAGCGCATGATCTGCCCCGCCGCGCAGAGCCAGCCTCAGCCGGTCGAGATAAACGTATACCACCGGTGTCGTGAACAGGGTTAGCATCTGGCTCACAATCAGGCCTCCCACGATCGTAATGCCCAGCGGCCGGTGCAACTCGGCCCCCACTCCGTTCCCCAAAGCCAGGGGCAGCCCCCCAAGCAGCGCCGCCATGGTCGTCATCATGATCGGCCGGAACCGCAGAATACACGCATCGTAGATCGCCTCAACCGGCTTCTTCCCCTGCGTACGCTCTACATCGAGAGCGACGTCAATCATCATGATGGCGTTCTTCTTCACCAATCCAATCAGCAGGATGATGCCGAT
>DASYYT010000013.1:0-5220 GCA_035949755.1 Candidatus Sulfotelmatobacter sp. | reverse complement strand
CGCTGGTCGATTACGGGCCCGCGGTGCTGGATCGCGTCAACTTTGCGCGCTACCGGGTGCGGCCATCGCTCGCCGTGGATGTTTCGGCTGGGGCTGAGGTGTACAAGAACGATCGCGTATCCACGCGACTGCAGGCGGACGTGGAGAACCTGAACAACCGGCTCAACCTGCTGGATTTCGGGGGGCTGTTTTCTGGAACCGCGATCGGGCCGCCGCGCAGCTACTCGCTGCGGCTGCAGACTGCGTTTTAGCTTTGAGCTTTCCTAGACCACGAAATACTTCGCGGCCGGGTGATGGACCACGATCGCGGAAGTGGATTGCTCCGGTTCCAGCAAAAATCCTGAGGTGAGGCGCACGCCCACGTTTTCTTCGGGCTTCAATAGCGCAAACAGCTTGGTCTGGTCTTCCAGGTTCGGGCAGGCTGGGTATCCGAAGGAGTAGCGCGATCCGCGATATTTCTGGTGAAAAAGGTCGCGGATTTCTTTCGCGTCCTCTCCGGCGATGCCCAGCTCTTCGCGCATCTTCTTGTGATGCAGCTCAGCCAATGCCTCAGCGGTTTCCACGCTCAGCCCGTGCAGGTACAGGTATTTCGTGTACTCTCCGCCTTCGAACAGACGTTGGGTTTCGACGCTGGCCCTGGAACCAATCGTGACCAGGGATAGGCCGATCACGTCCATGTTGCCGGAAGATTTAGGGGCGAAGAAGTCGGATATGGCAAGCCGCCGGCCTTCGCGCTGCCGCGGAAAGGTGAAGCGCAGGATTTCCTTCGCACTGGCTTGCCATGGATCTCTGCAGGGCCGGGGGCTCGCGTCAGGAGGCGCATACACGATGACGTCGTTGCCATCGCTCTGGGCGGGAAAATATCCATAGACAACTTTCGGTTCGAACAGTCCCGACTCGGCAACTTCATCTTCTAATTTGCTCAGAATGGGCCGGAACTTTTCCTGGACCAGCCGCACATAGTCCGACTGCGAAGCCGTCTTCAACTGCCATTGGTTCTTGAAGAGTGCAGTTTCATTGATGTATTGAAAGATCTCGCGCAGATCGTAATCCTTGCGCACGCGCACGCCCCAGAAGGGAGGGGCGGGAATATTGGGAGCATCAGTCACGACCGGGCTGCGCTCGGCGAACACCGGCCCGATCTCTTCATCGACAGCCGCGGCTTTGGCGTATTCCTTGACAGTGCGGCCTTCGGCCAGACGCGTATCGCGCGCGCCGTTCTCGGTCGACAGGTCCTCCATGATGTGCAGGCCGGCGAAGGCGTCGTCAGCGTAGAAGACGCCGTTGGCGTACTCGCGGCGCAGATCGTCTTCAACATATTTGCGCGTGAGAGCGGCGCCGCCGCAGATCACGGGAAACGCCAGTTTCTGGCGCTCCAGATCCTGGATGACGTACTTCATCTCGAGCGTGGATTTCACCAGCAGGCCGCTGAGGCCGATGGCATCGGCGCGATGCTCCTGCGCGGCGCGAATGATCGAGTCTCCCGGCTGCTTGATGCCGAGGTTGACGACCTTAAATCCATTGTTCGAAAGGATAATGTCCACCAGATTTTTTCCAATGTCGTGGACATCGCCCTTCACCGTCGCGAGAACGATGGTGCCTTTCTGCGAGCCGGTCTTTTTCTCCATCTTGGGCTCGAGATAGGCCACGGCCTGCTTCATCACTCCAGCAGAGTCGAGCACCGAAGGTAGCTGCATCTTGCGGGCGCCAAAGAGATCTCCGACGGTCTTCATGCCATCGAGCAGGACGGTGTTGATCAGCTCGAGAGGTGAGTAGGTTACAAGAGCATCTTCAAGCAACGCTTCAAGCGATTTTTTGTTCGCGCCCTCGCCTACGGATTTTTCGCCGTTGATGATGGCGAACTTGAGTTTGTCCTCGATCGAGAGCGTGTCGACGTGTGCTGTGGTTGAAGCGGCGGGCTTGCCTTTCATGCCGGCAAAATGCGCCATGTAGATTTGCAGGGGATCGCCGGCGGAGTCGTCACGGAATATGAGTTTGCGCGCGAGATCGACTTCTTCCTGCGGAATCTTGTAGAGCGGATAGATCTTGGTGTAATTGACGATGGCCATGTCGAGGCCGTGATCGACCGCTTCGTGCATGAAAACGGAGTTCAACACGCGCCGCGGATAGGCATCGAGGCCGAAGGAGATATTGCTCACTCCCAGAATCGTCTTAACCGAGGGCAGTTCTTTCTTGATTCGTTCGACCGCTTTCAGCGTTTCCATTCCCGCGGTGCGGTATTCTTCCTGACCGGTCGAAATGGGCAGGGTCAATGCGTCGAAAATCAAGTCGGTGGGATCGAGCCCATATTTCTTTACGGCGAGATCGTGAATACGGTGCGCGATCGCGACTTTTTTGTCGGCGGTGAGCGCCATGCCGTCTTCGTCAATGGTCAGCGCGATGACCGCAGCGCCGTAGCGCTTGGCCATGGGCAGGACTTTGGAGGTGCGCTTCTCGCCGTCTTCGAGGTTGATCGAATTGATAATGGCGCGGCCGGGGATACGCTTCAGCGCCTCTTCGACCACGTCGGCTTCGGTCGAGTCGACCAGAATCGGCGCGGGCACACGCGTGGCGATCTTTTCGAGAATGGATGTGATGTATCCCTTCTCGTCTTCGCCCACGATCGCGCAGCACAGATCCAGCATGTGCGAGCCCTCGTTCACCAGGCGTTTGGCGAGAGCCAGAATATCGTCATATTTCTTGCCCTGGACGAGTTTGCGGAAGTGCTCGACACGGGTAGTCGTGTTCATTTCCTCGGCGACAATCAGGGGCTTGGGCTCGAGATCGAGAGGAACGCTAGTGTAGGCGCTGGAGGCCGCGCCCGCACGCTTTACCTCGCGCCTGGCGGGTTCCACGCCGGAAACCGCGTCCACCACAGCTTTCAGGTGCTCGGGCGTGGTGCCGCAGCAACCTCCGACAATACGAACTCCGTAATCTTTGACGAAGTGCAGGTGGTACTCGGCAAGTTCCTGCGGCGACAGCTTGTACACAGCGTGGCCGCCGACGTTCTGCGGCAGCCCGGCATTGGGCAGCACCGAGACCTCTTTGGTTGAGTTCAAAGCGAGGTAGCGGACGGCGTCATTCATTTCCTTCGGGCCGGTGGCGCAATTCAAGCCGATCGCGTCCACATCGAATGGTTCGAGCGCGGTGAGGGCCGCGCCGATCTCGGTACCGAGCAGCATCGTGCCCGATTCCTGCAGCGTCACCTGGACGGTTACGGGCAATTTCTTGCCGGACTTGCGCATGGCTTCGAGCACGCCGATAGTCGCAATCTTGGCCTGCAGCAAGTCTTGCGCAGTCTCGATGAGCAGAACGTCAACTCCGCCTTCGATCAAAGCGGCGGCCTGTTGTTCGTAAGCCGCTACCATGGCCTCGAAGCCGATGTGGCCGAGCGAAGGCAGCTTTGTGGTTGGCCCTAGCGATCCCGCCACAAAGCGCGGTTTGTCTTTGGTGGAAAATTGCTGGGCTACTTCTTTCGCGAGTTGAGCGGCCTTCACGTTGATTTCGTGAACCCGGTCGCGCAGGTCGAATTCGCCCAGGACAATCGACGAGCCGCCGAATGTGTCGGTCTCCACGATGTCGCAGCCCACCCGAAAAAAATCCGCATGAATCTCGCGGATGATGTCGGGACGGCTGAGCACCAGCACTTCGCTGCAATTTTCCTTGCCCCAGTAATCGTCCAGAGTGGGATTGCGCTTCTGAATGTTCGTGCCCATGGCGCCGTCGTAGACCACGACGCGCTGGCGTACGGTTTGTAAGAAGTCAGCCATAAAAGCTACTAGTTTCGAACTGCCAGCTTCTAGCTACTGCAAATCTGATCCGTGTTCACCCACGTAAATGAAGTTTCCACATGCACGAACGCCGGTCGCGATGGACCGGCGTGAGGTCATACTGGAAATCTTAAAGCTCAGCTTCCCGGCACCATTTCCGTTGGTGCTCCCCCATTCACGTCGGCCTGATTGAAAACGATATTGGCACCCATGTGTGCTGGCCGGGGGGCCAGCATCTGCTCCTTGCGCATCACGAGATTAGTGGCGTTGAAGCTCGCCAGTTCAAAACCATGACCATGCGTGATCGCGTCCGTGGGACACGCTTCCACGCAGTATCCGCAAAAAATGCAGCGGTTGTAATCGATGTTATAGACCTTGGCGTAGCGCTCGGCGCCGCTCACGCGGTTTTCGGCGGTATTTTCCGCGGCTTCGATATAAATGCAGTTGGCGGGGCATGCCGCTGCGCACAGGAAACAGGCTACGCATTTTTCCAAGCCATGCTCGTCGCGCTGCAGCACGTGCGCGCCGCGAAAGCGGGCTTCAATGCGCGCTCCCCTCAGGGGACCTTTGCCGTCGGGATAGTTCTCCACGATCGTGGGCTGGAACATCTCCATGAAGGTGGTGCTCATGCCCTTGGCAATGGCGGCGATGTTTTTGAGAACAGGCATGCTTATTCAGTATATCGAAAGAGAGGTTAAACCGTTCGAGCGGCGGCGGATAGCGGCAGACATTGAGCAGCGTCTATTGGCCGGGAGCTGCGGTTTTCGAGGGGCTAGCCGCAGGCGCACGATCTGGCACGGGCTCGGCGCTCTCGATCCATGCCGTGTACCAGAGATCGAGCAGCATCTGCGATCCCGCAGCCAGACGGTGCGTGGTGAAGTCGAAGGCTGCGGGTGAGCCCTTTCCGATAAAGCCGCCAGCCTTCTCGAGAGAATAGACATTTTCCACTAAGGTGTTCGAGTTTCGCAGGTAGGCGACGTAGCGCGCAAAGGGATCGTCGAGCCGCTGAGGAGTGTTCACCAGACTGGCAAAATCTCTCGCGGTAATGTTCGCGGATACGTAGGCACTTTCGAACTGACCGTGGATGTGGTGTTCGGTCGTGTATCCGTTGGGATTGGGGCCGACCCAGCCGTTGTATTGAATCGTGGTGTGCAGGGGTTGCGATCCGTCGGCCACGTAATGGCCGAGCCATCCGGCGTAGAAAATAATTGCTTGCTGCACTGGCCTGGTTGGCTGGTGCGCGATCAACAGTTTACGATATTCGCGAAATGCGGCTTTGAGGCGACCGTAAACCTCCATGGTGATGTAGGGCTGCAGGCCGACGCGCTCGGGAAGATAGTCGTCGGGATGATCGGTCGTCGCGGCGCGCTTTTCGTAGAGCTTGCGGTAGAACTCGTAGCGTCCTGGCGGCAGCGGATCGAGCCACGAAACGCGTTCCAGATCGATGAAA
>DASYYT010000012.1:0-12665 GCA_035949755.1 Candidatus Sulfotelmatobacter sp. | reverse complement strand
AGGAACCTACAACAAATGTCACAACATCTCACACTTGCAGCGGACAATTCGGAGAAGATACGGGTGCTGGCTGCTGACAGCACTCGTATGAGTAGTCAGTTGCTCGTCGATGCTTTGGCCCAGGAACACCGGTTCGAGGTTGCCGGGATGGAGCCCAAGCCATCTTCGATTTTAGAGGCTATCGCGCGACAGAAGCCCCATATCGTGCTCGTCAGTTCAACCTTAGAAGGCTCCGCCACGTTCGGGTTTGAGCTGGCGCGGCAAGTCCGAACCTCTCACACCGGCACTCGCGTCATACTTCTGATGGATGCATCTACTCCGTCCGCGGTGGTGGAGGCCTTCCGTTGCGGGGCGCAAGGGATTTTCTCGCGCACTGAGTCGTCGAAGACACTGGCCAAGTGCATCGAGAGCGTTCACCGAGGACAGGTGTGGGCGAACAGCGCAGAGTTGCGCTACCTGCTCGAGGCGTTCCGTGAATCAGAACCAATGCGGCTGATAGATTCCCGGGGAGAAGCGATACTCTCACAGCGGGAGCAAGATGTGGTTCGATGTGTGGCCGAAGGATTGTCGAACCGCGAGATTGCAGGCCGGTTAAGGCTCACCGAACACACTGTGAAAAATTACCTCTTCCGCATCTTCGACAAGCTCGGCGTCTCCAGCCGCGTGGAGGTTGTGCTCTACGCGTTTCGCTTTCGCAAGGATCTGATGGGAGCCAAGGACAGCGCATGCGTGCAGTGCGCCAAGGCCGCCGCGGGCCCGCAGCCTGTAAAGGCAGCCCGGGGCAACGCATCTGTGGCGGTCAAGAGCTCACCGGACCGCGTTGCGATGTTTCATGCCGCGCTGGCGTCTAAGGTCTAGTTCGGGTCTCCTGCAGAGAAGGGTTGGTCCCGCCTAGCGGGTCGTGGGGCTGCGCTCCCTTCTCTTCTCTCTGGTGACCATTCGACCGTGGGGACGGCGTGTGTTTGCCAGGAAAGAGCGGCTGCGAAAAGAGGGCGCCTGGAGCTTGTGAATAGCGCCGAGAAGCGATGCTCAACCGGCTGGGGCTCAACTTGTGCAACACTGCCCCTGTAACGTGCTGGCCAAGCTGGCCTACTCTACGGTACAGTCTCCGGAAGGACAATTGCATGAGTGTCGAGAAAACCAGCCAGTCTAGTCCCCTGTTAGTGGGAAAAAAGCCGTCAGCCAGCGTTCCCAGCAATGTGGAGTGCCTGCGCTGCAGACACGAGATCGACAGCTACGTTTTTACCAAGTTCACGTTCCTCCCGCACGGAACTCCCAGCGGCAACGTGATGCTCGAATGTCCTAAGTGCGGCCATCTCGAGTTCCTTTCGCAGAACAGCCCGCTGCTGGACCGTCTGAGGGCAAACCCGGTAGCAGTGGGCGATGGCGACTGACCCGGTAGGCTCTGCGTAATACCTTCAGGTTCGATAGCATCGAACGGAACGGCTGGCGGACGAAATCTGGTCCATTTGCAGGCGTGAACCGTTCCAGGTTTCGCCCTGAATGCAGCAGAGATTTCCTAGAACGGGATATCCTCGTCGGTGATCGGACCGGCCGGCGCGGGCTCGTGTTCCGGCGTGCGTTGGTCGAAGTTGTTGCCGCCGCTCGCAGCGGCCCCGCGCGAGCTACCCGCGAAGTCTCCGCCGCTACCAGCACCTTCGCCGCGTCCGCCCAGCAGGACCAAATCGTTGACCACGACTTCGGTCATGTACTTCTTTTGACCCGACGTTTTATCGTCCCAGGAATGAGTCCGCAGGCTGCCTTCGATATACACTTTACTGCCTTTCTTCAAATATTCGCCCGCGATCTCTGCGGTACGCGCCCACGCGGTAATGTTGTGCCACTCAGTGCGGTCTTGCCAGTTTCCGTCCTTATCCTTGAACCGTTCGTTGGTGGCAAGGCTGAACTTGGCTACGGGCGTGCCTTGCGGCGTGTATTTCACTTCGGGATCCTTGCCCAGATTTCCAAGAAGAATAACCTTGTTGACGCTTTTTCCAGCCATGGGGATGCTCCTTTGCAGAGGTTCACTATAGCAGATGCAGCGCAGTGAAGACGGTGCGGAATGTCACGGAACGCCACTTCCAGTGTCATTTTGGGCCAAGCCATTCTTCAGCTAACGCCGGACTAAAAAGGGATTGCTTTCCCTCTCTTCGCCAATGGTTGTCAGTCCGCCGTGGCCGGGAATCACCACGGTTTCATCCGGCAGCGACAGCACTGTATCGTGCAGGGAGCGCATGATCTTTTGCATGGAGCCGCCGGGCAGATCGGTGCGCCCGATCGAGCCCGCGAAGAGCGTATCGCCCGCGATCAGTTTCTTCTCAGCCGGGAAGTACAGGCAGATGCTGCCCTCCGTGTGGCCGGGCGTGTGCAGGATGTTCGCCGTGTGCGATCCGGCGGAGATGGTTTCTCCGGTGGTGATGCTGTGGTCGATCTCAACTTTGCCAGGCGTGGGCATGCCGATCCACGCGGCTTGCACATCCAGCATCTTCAATAAGGCGTAGTCGTTCTGGTTGAGCAGGATGGGCGCACCGGTGGCGGCGCGCAGTTTCATGGCTCCGCCGACGTGGTCGATGTGCGCGTGCGTGATAACGATCTGCTTGACCTGCAGGTTATGCTGGTGGACGAGGGCCAGCACGTCGTTGATGTCATCTCCCGGGTCGATGACCATGGCTTCGCGCGTGGCCTCGTCGCCGATGATCGAGCAATTGCATTGCAGCGGACCGACGGGAAGAACTTCGTGGATCATGTAATTATTGTAGCGGCTGAAAGCGCTGTAACGGGTTCACGCGGATTTTCACGGATCACCACAAACCATTGTTAGAGGGTGGAGTCCGTGTTAATCCGTGGCCTGAAGTGTTTGGCCGGCGGGGCATTGCCGCGTAGGATGCATCCGGTGGACAATACTGCACCGCTTGGGGGAGGATTTTGTGGCGAAATATCGTCAGCCGGGATATCAGGACAGTGATCGCGAACCGCGTCCACAGCAGACCACGCGCAAGCCGCCTCCGGAGCGCAAGAGCGGTCCGCCGAAATGGGATCACGCGCTGGGCCCGCGACCGGTGAATCTGCCCGGTACGCGCGCCGTTTCGCGATGCGCGCAGTGTGGAACGGTGCTGCAGGGAATGCCCTCCGGCGGGCAGTGCCCCAAATGCGGCTTTGAGCTGCATTCATGCAAGCAGTGCGCTTATTTCGATCCGGGCAGCCGGTTTGAGTGTATGCAGCCGGTCAAAGAGCGGATCGCGAAGAAAGACGCGCGCAATGACTGCGAGCTATTCGAGATTCGCGTGACGCGGGAAAAAGAGACCTCGACCCCGGCCAGCCTGCGTCCCAACGATGCCCGGGCCGCCTTTGAGAATCTGTTCAAGAAATAGGAAAGCGGACCTCAGATTTGGGACCGCGGACCTCAGACCTCGGACCGCGGACCTCAGACCTGAGACTTCAGATCTTAAAGCGCGGCAGGCTGGATTTGCCAAGGTCTGAAGTCCGAGGTCTAAGGTCCGCCTCACGGTTTTTGCGTTGGCCTCAGAAGAACTTCACTCATAAACGATTGCGGGGATTGCATTACGATCATGGCGACAGCGTGAGCCACGTCGTCGGGCTGCAGCATCTTTTTGGGATCTTTGCCGGTGTGCGGGCTGAGTTCGGTATCGACTGAGCCCGGGCAGATCACCGAGACGCGCACGTTGTGCGGCCGGAGTTCCTCTGCCACCGAGTAGGTCAGCCCGTTCAATCCCCACTTGGAAGCAGCGTAGGCAGCGCCTTTGGGAAGGGCATTCTTTCCGGCGAGTGACGAGATGTTGATGATGTGCCCGGAGCTGGCGCGAATCATCAGGGGGGCGAAGGCTCGAATGGCATAATAAACGCCGCGCAGGTTGGTGTTGAGAATCCGCTCCCATTGGTCGGGGGGCAGAGCATGCAGCAGTTCGCTGAAGCCGCCCACTCCGGCGTTATTCACCAGCACATCCACGCGCCCGAATGTGCTGTCGACGCGGGTTGCCGTATATTCCACCTGATGCAGGACGGTAACGTCGCAGGGGATGACTTCAGTTTTTCCCCCGAGTTCAAGAATGGTGCGAGCAGTTTCGTCCAGGGTGGATTGTGTGCGCCCGCAGAGAACGGTTGTGGCGCCCAGGGCGGCGAGCTGGCGCGCGATGGCCGCGCCGATGCCGCGGCCAGCTCCCGTGACCACTGCGACCTGTCCGGCGAGGGGTGCTTTGGTGTCCATAACAGTAAACGCTCCTGCGGTCGGATTGCGGGAGAAGGCGATTCGGAACATCCGCAGTCTCCGCTATGCGCATCTTAGCAACTAAACAGAAGGAGAAAAGGGAACTCGCTTGCCTTCGGCGATAGAGGTACTTATAATCCGGCCAACCGGGAAAACGGGTTGCCGCTGTACGCTCCACCGGGCCACCCTTCATCTCCCGGCGTCCCTGCCAGGAAGGCCGGCATTCTGGAGCAGGATCCGAACGCAATGCGGTCCAGGCGGAATGCAGTTGCTGCTTAGGTTATACAGAATAAGATCCCGAAAGCGATTTCCCAACAGTCCAAGGAGCCATAGATGAAAAAGATTCTGCTTACGGTTGTGCTTGGGGTTGCTGTGAGTGCCGTGGCACAGAATCCTGCGCAGCCAGCGGCACCGCCGGCGCAGGGCCAAACCACCACGCCGCCTGCAGGGCAGGCGACACCGCCCGCAGGCCAGACTGCGCCTGCACCAGGCCAGGCGGCCGCCCCTGCGGCACCGGCCCAGGCGCCAGTCATTAAAGATCCGGCTGAATATAACGCCTATGTGGCGGCGGTGCAGCAGAAGGATCCCAACGCCAAGATCAGCGGCCTCGAGGCCTTCCTGACCCAGTATCCCAACAGCGTGATGAAGAATCAGGCGCTCGAATTGCTGATGGGAACCTATCAGCAGGCGGGCAATGTGAAGAAGGCCGTCGAAACCGCCGCCAAGCTCGTGGTGGCGAATCCCTGCCAGGTCCCGGCGCTGTTCCTGTTGACTTATGTGAACCGCGTCATGGCCCAGGGCGGCGATGCCAATGGCAAGCAGGAATCTGCCGACGCCGAGAAGTACGGGCAGCAAGGATTAGAGTGCCTCCCGAAGTACACCAAGCCGGAAGGCACCAGCGATGCGGATTTTCAAACCCAGCAGAAGACGATGACGGAGAATTTCAACGCCGGCATCGGTTGGGGCGCGCTGCAGGATAAAGACTATGCGAAAGCGGCCAAGTACCTGACAGCCGCCGTCCAGGCCAATCCGCCGGATTCGCAAAAAGACCTGGCGTTGTTGTACCCGCTCGCCCTGGCCTACTTGCAGCAGAATCCGCCGGATTATCAGAATGGAATCTGGTACGCGGCGCGCGCTGCGGCGGTTGCTCCTGCCGCCAACCAGCCTCAAATTGAAAAATACGCCCGCTCTCAATATGTGAAGTATCACCAGGGGGACGACGGCTGGGACAACGTTTACAATGCCGCCAAAACCGGCGGTCCGCAGATGGTCATCCCGCCCCCGCCGACGCCCGCCGATCAGGCGCACGACATGGTTCAGAAAACTGCGCCGGAGAAAATGGATTTTGCCACCTGGGAGTTCATCCTGACCAATGGCAGCCAGGCTGATCAAGACACGGTTTGGAACGCCATCAAGGGCAAGGCGGTCCAGATGAACGGCGCGGTCATCAGCACGACGCCTGAGCAGTTCATGATTGCGGGCAGCTCCGATGATATCGACGCCAAGAAAGCCGACATCACTCTGAATTTTGAAGAAAAGATTCCGGCCCGGCTCATTCCTAAAGATGGGGCCAGCTTCGACTTCCAGGGTGAACCGGCATCGTACACCTCCAACCCTTTCATGATGGTCATGGACAAAGGTCAGCTGTTGCGGGCTAAGGCAGCACCTGCGAAGAAGGCGCCGGTCCATCATAAGCGGCCTGCGCAATAGCTCATCAGCGCTAAAGACAGAGGCAGCCCTTTTGGGTTGCCTCTTTTATTTTGCGGGAAGACCTTTTGGGGAATGCGGCTTCAGCGGGCCAGCGAGATTCCTCGCTTCTCTCGGACTAAGAATTCAAGAACCGGAGCGCATCCGAGAGATTCTTCAGCGGACGATCTTTTTTTCGAAGGAGACCGGGCGGGCGCTGCGAGGCGGGCGCTTGGCGCCATCGCGCAGTTGGCGGACATCGATCTTCAGTTCGGTAATAGTGCGGCTGAGCGTGTTGCGGTGCATGCCCAGTTGGCGGGCGGCGCGGCACTGATTGCCTTTATTCTCCTGCAGCACGGTCAGAATGAAGCGCTTCTTGAACTCGCGCACTCCCTCTGAATAGAGAATATTGCTGCGGTACATTTGCAGGACGAGGGCTTCTAGCTGATCTTTCACAAGGGTTCTCTTTCTCTCTAAAATTTTTCAATGCACCGTTCGCCCTATTTTCGCGACGAAGCAGCAGCGCTGCCTGAATGCTGGGGAGCCTGATGAATCAGATCGAGACCCTGATAGAAACGTGCGCGCAACTCCGAGGGAGCCAGCCAGATCGCAGCCCTGCCCACCACCAGGAAGTAGGGCGCCAATTGCGAATTCTGCAGCAGCTTCGAAGTTGGTTGAAATGCCGTCATGCACATCAGGATCACCGCCACCATCAGGCCGCCCTTGAGCAGCCCCACTAATGCGCCCAGGAAACGGTCAAAACCGCTGAGTCCCGCTTCTTTCATGATCCACCGGGCCAGCCTGGCAGCGATGCCGAACAGGAGCATGGTGGCAAAAAAAATAATCAGAAAGCCAAGAACGTCAGCTAACCACGGGTTCTTCAAAAACGTCTCAAACCACTCGGCGAGGCTGCGATACTTCCAGGCAGCCACGAGATAACCAACCACCAGGCCACCCACCGTCAGGATCTCGGAAAAAAATCCTTGTATGGCGGCGGCAATCACGTTCAACAGCACTACCGCACAGATCATCCAGTCGGCGATCGTCATACATCCCGCTTCGGGGATATCGTGCTTACCACTCCATCAGACATCCAGCTTGTGCCCCGTAAGCTGGAAGTAGGCCTCGAGGTACTTTTCACTGGTGCGTTTCACCACGTCCGGGGGAAGCGCCGGGGCGGGCGGCTGCTTGTTCCAGTGGATTTGCTCGAGATAATCGCGAACGTACTGCTTGTCGTACGAATCCTGCGCCCGCCCCGGAGCATACTTGTCGGCGGGCCAGAAGCGGGAGGAATCAGGCGTGAGAACTTCATCGGCCAGCGTGATGCCGTGCTCGGTGCGCCCAAACTCAAACTTGGTGTCGGCAATGATAATGCCGCGCTGCCGGGCGTAGGCTGCAGCTTTCTTGTAGACCCGCAGCGTTAAGTCACGCAAATGGCTGGCGGTTTCCACGCCCACGATTTCGCACATCTGATCGAACGATATGTTTTCGTCGTGGCCGGTCGTAGCCTTGGTCGAAGGAGTGAAAATCGGTTCGGGAAATGCATCGGATTCCTTCAGACCCGCCGGGAGCGCTATCCCCGATACCTTTCCGGTCGCCTTGTATTCCTTCCACGCGGAGCCGGAGATATAGCCGCGCACGACACATTCCACGGGGAACATTTCCGCCCGCCGAACCAACATCGAACGCCCCCGGAGTTGGTCGACATACTTGCGCGCCGGGGCAGGATAATGATCGACGTCGGCCGTGATCAGGTGATTGGGCACGATGTCGGCCAGAAAATCGAACCAGAACAGCGAAATTTGCGTTAAAACTCGTCCTTTATGGGGAATGCCCGTGGCCAGGATGTAGTCGAAAGCCGAAATGCGGTCGCTGGCCACAAACAGCAACTGTTTCTCATTGAGGGTGTATACGTCCCGGACCTTGCCGCTGGTCCGGGTGCCGAGATCTTTGAAGTCAGTTTGTAAAAGAACGGAATCGAGGAGTTCGGAGTTCATGAGTGAATTTTACAGGTAAGAGGCGAGGCGTATTCTAGCTTGTCAGAAAAAATTGTCAACGATTCTAATCACGATGTGAAATCCATTCTCGGCCGCTATCTGCGAAAAACATTGACAGGACGACCGACGTCTGAAAACACCCGCTTCCCCGATACTTAAGACATCGGGGAGTTGTGGAAAAGCTGAGGACGAGCGTGGAAATCTCGGACGGCTACAACAAAGCCAAGGATTGCCATTTGATAAAGCGCTCAGCGCAGAGGAGGAATCCGCCAGGCCCGCTTCACACCTTACGTTCAGAGCTGCGCTATTGCACTCCGAACCGCACCGACACGAGTTTCGATATTCCCGGCTCTTGCATGGTCACACCGTAAAGCACGGGCGCGATGCTCATCGTTTTCTTGCTGTGCGTGATGAGCACGAACTGGGTTTGCAGGCTCATTTCCTTGACCAGATCCGTGAAGCGCCCCACATTGGCCTCATCCAGCGGGGCGTCTACTTCGTCGAGGATGCAGAACGGGCTGGGTGCGTATTGGAAGATGCCGACCAGCAGGGCCAGCGCGGTGAGTGCCTTTTCGCCCCCGGAAAGCAGCAACACGCTCTGCAGTCGTTTGCCCGGAGGCGACGCCACGACATCGATGCCGCTTTCGGCGCTGTTTTCTTCGTCGGTCAGCTTCATGAACCCGTGCCCGCCACCGAAGAGCTTTTTGAACGTCGCCTGGAAATTTTCATTAATCTTGGTGAACGCTTCTTCGAACTTCTGGCGTGAAATCAGATCAATCTCGCGAATGGTCGCCGTGGTGTTCTCGATCGACGAAATCAGGTCATTGCGCTGCGTTTCGAGGAAGGCATGCCGCTCGGCGGTTTCCTTGTACTCTTCCAGCGCCATCATATTGACCGGGCCCATCGCTTCCAGCTTCGCACGCATGTCGCGATAAAGCTGGTCTTCGGCCGCAAGTTGCTCCCCGGTTACGGGAGCCAGGGCGCTGTCGGCCATGAGCACGCCACGTTCGATTCCGAGTTCGTTCAGGCAGGTGTCGGATATGTACTGGGCGTCCGACTGCAGCTTGGCGGCGGCTGCCGACAATTCGCCGCGGCGGTCGCGCGCCTGATCCAGAAGCAGGCGGCTGTTGCGTAGTTGGCCGTCGATCTCAGCCAAGTGGGCGCGCAACTGTTCGGTCTCAAACTGCAGCAAGCCTTCGCGAGTCTGCGCGGCATTGCGCTCCGCATCCAGGTCGGCGGCTTGCTGAGCCAGTTGCTCGTTCTCCGTCTCACGCTGCAATTTTTCTGCGGCCGCAGCCTCGATTTGTGAAGAAAGCGCGTGCACGCGTTCGCCCATCTCCGCGAACAGCCCTTCAATGCGCTGGAGCACGCCGGCAGCCGAACGATGACGTTCTTCCAGCGTGGCCACGCGAGCGGCATGTTGCGAGGAGGTCTGCGCCGCTTGCTCACGGCGCTGCCGCAGAGCGGTGAGCGCATCCTGGGCAGCCGCGATCTGTTGCTCCAGTTCCGCGCGCCGCAGTTCCACAATTTCAATTTCCGACTGCCTGGCACACAGGATTCCTTCTTGTTCGGCGCGGTCCGAGGCCAGCCGCCGCAGCTCAAGCTGCGAAACCTGCAGGCGTTCGCTGACCCGCGCCATCTCGGAGTCAAGCTGCTGCAGCATGTGCCCCGACGTCATCGCCTGATGCTCGGCTTCGCGCTTCTCGCCTTCCAGTCGCTCCAGCAGAGAACTGAGGTCCTTGATCTCATGCCCGAGCGTCAGCACTCGCGTCTCTTCTTCGCGCAGAGCGCGTTCCAGATCCTCCAGTTGACGCAGCACCTCGCGCAGCTCGCGCTTCATCGAAAGGGGGCCTTCCGAGCGCTGCTTGCCGCCGGTCACCGTGACATTGTGGAAGCATTCTCCCGCCTGCGAGAGGAAGAAGGCGTCGGGATTCTCCAGCGCCAGGCCGCGGGCCACATTAGCTTCGGGCACGATATAGCCGTCGCGCAGCTTGGGCAGAATCACTTCCAGCGATTTCCCGAAACCGTCGAGCACCCGGATGGTGTGCTTCAGAGGAATGATCTGGGCTGCCGGAGGGGCGGAGTGCGCGGCTTCATCGAGCACGAATGAGAACTTGGCTTGGGAGTCTTCGGGATGGACGAGGAATGTGGCGCGGCCATCCACATCGGAACGCAGGAGGCGCAGTCCTTCGTCGGCGGCATCCCACGATTTCACCACGATGTAGTTGAGCTCGTCGCGCAAAAAATCTTCCACCACACGTTCGTAGCGGGGCTCTACTTCCAGGAAATCGGCCAGCACTCCGACCGGCGCCAGCCCGCCTTGCATGACACCGGATTGAAACAAACGGCGTACGGACTCGGTGGAGTAGCCATGCTCGGCGATCACCGCTTCGAGCGATCCCTTTTTACCGAGAGCGGTTGCGTATTCCGCGCGCAGAACGTCGAGATTGGTCTTGGCCCGCGTTTCTTCCAGTTTTTTCGATTCAATCAGGCGGCGCAGTTGACTGATCTCCTCGCCGATTCCGCTGACCCGCTGGCTGACGCTCTCGAACTCCAGGGCAAGCTGGCCACGTTGTCCGCCAAAAGCCTCGACCTGATTGTTGGCGCTTTCCATTTCAGCTTCCAGCCGGCGCGCTTCGCGATCGATTCCCGCCAGGCGTTCCTCAGCCTGGGCCAGTTGATTGCGCAGCCGCGACGACGATGACACTGTGTCGAAGATGGCGACGCGCGATTCTTCCTGCTGGCGCTCGATTTCAGCCAGACTTGCGGAGGCCGAAGCAGCCTCCTGCTGACATAGGGCAAAATCGCTCTGGGCAGCCGCCAGATCGGCGGCGGCGGACTCTAAAATCTGCCGGTTGGTTTCCTGTTCGGCCTCCAGTGCGGTCAGGCGATGGCGAGCCTGTGCCAGTTCGGCTTCCGCCGACGCCGAACGCACCAGCAGTTCCGCGCAGCGCTCTTCGTTATGGCGGCGGCGCGCATGGGCGCGGTCGATTTCGAGAGCGATCTGGCTCATGCGGTCGCGGTTTTCACGCAGCTCGGTTTCGATGGCATAACCGCGCTGCGTCCGTTCGGAGTGCTCGCTTTCGAGTTGTTGCACTTCCGCGGCGCGATGCTGCATCTCTTCGGCGAGGGCGTTGAGATGAGCGTCAACTTCGGCGCTTTCCTGCTCGATGGCGGCAAACTTACTGGCCAGTACCAACCGCAGCTTGGCGCGCATTTCTTCCCGCAGCCGCGCATAGCGCTCCGCCTTGGAAGCCTGGCGCTTCAGGGAATTCATCTGGCGCGTGACTTCCTCGAAGATGTCGTTGACGCGCGACAGGTTCAGCTTGGCCTCTTCCAGGCGGGCTTCGGCCAGACGCTTCTTAGTCTTAAATTTCGTGATGCCTGCCGCTTCTTCGAGAATGGCGCGCCGATCCGTGGGACGGCTGCTCAGGATCTGCCCAATGCGTCCTTGCTCGATCAGAGCGTACGATTCGGGCCCCAGGCCGGTGCCCATAAAGAGTTCCTGAATATCGCGCAGGCGGCAGAGCTTGCCATTCAGCAGATACTCGCTGTCGCCGGAACGGAAAAGGCGACGCGTGACGACGATCTCGCCCGCCCGAAACTGCTGCTGATTAAATTTGCGGCGGCGAATCTTCAGGACCACCTGGCCTGCGGGCGTTCCAACCGATGCCTCGGCGGCAGGGGCGACTACGTTGTGCACGGGGAGCGCGAAGATCGGCTCGTCATCAGGAAAGGCCGCCGCGATCGTATTGATCTTCGAGCGCGGAATTTCGACTTCCTCCATCTTCCCGGGCTGCGCGTCTTCCACTGCGCGCTCGGTGTCTTCGGCCGCACGGGCGCGGATCGAGGCTTCATCCCAATCGTCGGCGACGTGAGCCGGTTCTGGCATGTCGTCCTGAATGTCGATTTCTGTGGCGGCGTTGGCGTCGGCTCCGCCATATACTTCCGGATCCACCAGTGTGAGCGAGACTTCGGCCATCCCGGTGGGCTTGCGGTCGCGGGTGCCGGCAAAGATCACGTCTTCCATGCGCGATCCGCGCAGCGTCTTGGCCGACTGCTCGCCCAGAACCCACGAGATCGCGTCGGAGATATTCGACTTGCCGCAGCCATTCGGCCCGATGATGGCTGCCACCCCGTCCCCGTGAAACTTGAGTTCGGTGCGATCGCAGAACGACTTGAACCCCAGGATCTGAAGTCTTTTCAGTTTGAGCAACGTGAACTCCTTCGAACCATTGGCTAGTAGTCAGTGGCCAGTTGCCTTTGAGCCCGGTTCGTCACGCCAATTGCGTGGGCGCGAGTGTTTACTCAGGAGATTCCTTCTCCCATTGGATGCCCACTCGGGCCTGATCCTGGCCGTTTTTGAACGCCATTTCTCACCCCGGGCTGGCAAGGGTGAGCACAAAGTTAAGCTACTGTAACGGTGAAATCGGGGCGGGGTCAAGCAATATAACACTATATATAGTGTGGGGTTGCAGATGACCGCGCTGTATTGCACAGACATTGCGACAGATGCACAGTTTGACAGTGGAGAGGAAAACGGAGGTGGGAAAACCGCGAGAGCAAAACAAGGCTAGCGCAATTGCACCAGGAGCTGCAATGAGATTCTTGAGGCCTGTCAAAGCTCGTTAGAAATGTCCCCGTGCTTAACTCATTAGAAATGTCCCCTTTTCTTGCTTGATGTCAGTTCCGTTGTGCTGCGTCCTGGAGCGTAGCCCTGCTTTTTAGGGCGAAGCGGAAGGACGCAGCACAACGGG
>DASYYT010000011.1:0-11371 GCA_035949755.1 Candidatus Sulfotelmatobacter sp. | reverse complement strand
GCCCGAGATCGTGGTCGGAGTGAAGATGACTGAGGAAGATCTGCTCAACCTGCTCGGATGGAATACCGGCCTGGAGCATCCGCTGCATGGTCCCGATCCCACAGTCAATCAGATATTTTCGGCCGTCGACGATGAGCAGCGTCGCTGGTTCCGACCGCTCCTCGTACAATGGCGGACCCCCAGCTGTTCCCAGGAATAGGATCTGGGTGCCGTGCAGGGCGGGCTCATCTCTATTTTTCTGCCCGATGCATCGGATAGCGAGCAGCACGAAGAAGAGGAATGGAAGAACGGACAGTCTTTTCATAGCTGCAAGGCTAGCATTCTGACGAAAGCGCTGCCACTTATCGTAGGACGGGCAATTCGGAAGTCAACTGTCGAAACCAGGCTTGTTACGCCAATCACGATAGGGTGCTGGCGGAATCCCTCGGCCCACTGGTAAAAAGCGCGGGCTTCCGGGATGGCCCGGCTTCAGGTCGCATGGCCATGCAGGAGGCCGCCTCACCTGGCTTCGCCCTCACTTGGCTTCGTAGACGGTCTTTCCACCCACGACGGTCCGAAGCACTTTGGTGGCGAGCAGCTTCTCCGGAGATGAAGCTGCAGGATCGCGGTCCAGGACCACGAAATCGGCTAGCATCCCGGGCGCGATCCTGCCCTTTTCTTTTTCCTCGTACTCCGCGAACGCCGATCCGGTGGTATAGGCGGCAATGGCCTGATCCATGGTGAGCCGCTGCTGAGGGAAATATTCTTTCTTTCCATCTTCGCTCTTACGGGTAACCGCAGCATACAGACCGCGGAATGGGGTAACCGGTTCCACCGGGTAGTCTGTGCCAAATGCCAGGGTCACGCCCTTATTCAGAAAGGAGAGCCAGGCATAAGAAGTCGCGGCCCGCTTCGGACCCAACCGGTCTTGCGCCCAACGCATGTCGGTCAACACGTGACTGGGCTGCATGGAAGCGATGACTTTCAGTTGCTTGAACTGGGCAATCTGAGCCGGGGTCGTGACCTGCGCATGCTCGATGCGCAGGCGAAAATCTTCGCTGCCGTTGGGAGCAAGCACGTGGGCCTCGCGGGCAGCTTTTTCGGCTCCGGCGAAGGCGTCCAAGGCCATCTGCACGCCCTTATCGCCGATGGCGTGGAATCCAATCTGGAATCCCGCCAGCACCCGCTCCTTCGTCATGTCATTGAGCTTGACCGGATCGTAGCGCGGCAGCCCGGAATTTTTGGGATCATCGGAATAGGGCTGAAGCAGCGCCGCAGTGTGCGATCCCAGCGAACCATCCATGAATCCTTTGAGCATCCCGGTGTGCAGCATCAAGTCTGACTGCGGGTGCGAGTCACGTTTGCGGGTCAACTCCTCGATCGTTTCATCGAAAGGAAGCCACTCGCTGATGCGCGCCGTCAGCTTGCCTTCTTTCTCGAGTTCTTCATAGATCTGGAAACTCTCCCATGCCGGAGAATAATCTTGGGCCGAAGTCACTCCATGTTCGGCGAGATCGGCCAGCGCGAGCTCAATGCCTTGCCGGCGCTGATCGTGACTCGGTTTGGGAATAACTTGGGTTACTGCCTCTTGCGCCGTTTCCCGCAAGATTCCGGTGGGCTCGCCGGCTTCATTGCGGTCGATGTGCCCACCCAGCGGATCGCGGCTGGCGAGCGTGATGCTGCCCAACTGCAGCGCCCGCGTGTTGGCCACGGCGATGTGCCCGTCGATGCGGACCAGAAATACGGGATGGCCGTCTGACACTTCATCCAGGTCCCAGCGCGTGGGAGGCACCTTGACCGGCCACAGGGTCTCATCCCAGCCTGCGCCAAGAATCCACTCGCCTGCCCTCGCCCCCTCGACTCGCCGGCGCAGCATCTCGCGCAGATCGTCGAGAGATTTAACTCCGGTTAAGTTCACGCTCAGCTTGGTCGCGCCGGCATCATCCAGGTGCAGATGCGCGTCGTTGAATCCAGGCATCACAAAATGGCCGCCCAGATCGATCACCTGAGTTTGCGGGCCCTTCAGCTTCTGGATGTCAATGGTCTTGCCCACGGCCTCGATGCGGTCGCCGCGGACTGCGATGGCTTCTTCGCGGACAATCGAACTGAAGGGCGTATTGGCGGGAACGCCCGTGTACACGTTGCCGTGCATGAAGATAATGTCGGCCTTGGGCCGGGTGTCCTGCGGCGGTTCGGCACTCTGCCCTTGGCCGGGCAGCACGCTCAGCATGCAGGCGAGCACCATTCCAGCCAGACTCGTTCTCCATGTAAGATTCATTCTCCCACCCCCGCCAGCGCCAGCATTGTCAGCAGAATCCGTTTCAAGGCTAATTCGCGTCCGTTGGAATCAAACCACTCCTGCAAGGTATGCGCCCCGCCGCCCGATCCGCCGCCCCCAATCGCCACTGCTTCTAAACCCAGAGATAGGGGAACATTGGCGTCGGTGGAGGCCCTCTGCACTTGCGCCGCGTTCGACAATTGCGCATCCACCGCGCGCACCACTTGCAGAATTCGCGCCCCGGGCGGTAATTCGCCTGCGGGACGGTTCCCGATGACCACGACCTCACAATTCACACCGGGTGGCCTCTTTTGTGCGGAGGACCGCATCTCGGCCGCCAGGGTTTCGTCTTCCACCGCGCGATTCAAAGCCAAGCGCAGCGCGTGCTCCAGGCGTTCCATCTCGCTCATCGAGGTGGAACGGATATCCACCTTCATGCTGGCCGACTCAGGAATCGAGTTCACCGAAGTCCCGCCGCGGATCACCCCGATGTTGAAAGTTGTCTTGGGCGTGGTCGGAACGCTGGTGGCAGTGAACATTTCAATCGCCTTGGCCAAAATGACAATCGGATTGGGAGCTCCGAAATCGCTCCACGAATGCCCTCCCGGACCGCGCACGATGACTTCAAAGCGGCGGCTGCCCAGGGCTTCGGCGACGATAGTGTCGGCGCCGGCGCCGTCCAGCACCAGGCTGTAAGCGATGGAATCTTTCCAGCGCGGCGTGGAAAAAATGTGCCGCATGCCGCGCAGGTCGCCTTCTCCCTCCTCGCCCACGTTGCCGATGAAGACAAACGGCAGCGCGTGCCGCAGACGCACCGCGCGCAGCAGCGCCGCAATGGCCAGCATCGCGGCCACCCCCGCGCCGTTGTCGGAGACTCCGGGGCCGTAGATGCGGCTTCCCTGCTGGCGAATATTGAGCGGCGTGTTGGCGGGGAAAACCGTGTCAATGTGCGCGCTCAGCGCGACGTAGCGCCGCCCAAATCCGGGATGGACCCCAAATACGTTACCAACGTCATCTACGCGAACGTCGTCCAGTCCAACCTCGCGAAAGCGCTCGGACAGCCACGCCGCCCGCGCCGATTCACCAAACGGAGGCGCCGGAATCCGCGCCATCTCCATTTGCCAGTGCAATAGCTGCGGCTCGTGCACCCGGAACCAGTTGTAGGCCGAACGCACCTCGGGCGAGGCAGCCAGACGGGCTACTTCCTGAGGCAGCGAAGGCGCCAGGTCGGCCATGTCCGCGCGCGGGGGATTCGGGCTCATGAGAAGTATTGCGTTAGTTTACAACGCGTTGAGTGGCTTCGGGGATTGCTCAAAACGGGTCCCGCAGTTACGGAAGATGCGCGGTAACCTCTCGGCAGTACCAATCACCTGCGAGACTTCCGCTGTTCCACTGCGGCCACCAATTTTGTGGTGGCTGGAATCTCGATGGCATGCTGCTTAGCCCCGCGCAGGATGGGACCGGCAATGGCGTCGAGTTCGGGCAAATTGCCCTGCTCAACGTCCTTCTGCATGGAGCTGCGCATATTTCCGGGCATCTTCATCACCGCCCCAATAACCGCGTCTGCATTGATTTTTGCGCCCTCCGCAACGGCCACCGCACTGGCTTCCCGAATGCACGCCAATCCCAATTGCCTCCAGGAAGCATCGGCGAGGATTTCGCCCGTCGTCTTACCGGACGCGGTAGTGGTGAGCGCAAAGGCCGCCAGAAACACGAGTTTGCCCCACATGAGCGTGGCTTCGTCATCGACGAAGCGGCATTCGAATCCGCTTTTCTGAAGCTGATCCAGAGTCTCGGTGAGCAGATTTCTCCCAGCCGAGGATACATTCAGGTGGGCGAATGGGGAGCGGTGCACGATGTGCCCGGGGGCAACGCGCTCGGATTCGACGGCGATGGTCGCCGCAATGACTCGCTCCGATCCGTACTTTGCGCGCAGCAACGCAAGGTGGTCGATGCCGTTGAGCAGCGGAACGATCGCTGACACGGACTCTGGCTGCGTCAGTGCCGCCAGAGACGATTCAAGTTGCGTTGCCTTGACGGCGATCCAGAGCACATCGACAGGCGGGACCACGGCGGCGCGGGAAACAGCTACCCGAAAATTTCCAAACGGACTCTCCAGCTGAAGGTGCTCAGGATAAGTTTTGAGCGCGGCTTCCCTGACGATCATGGTCACGGGCGCACCGCCCTGAGCGAGGCAGGCGCCCATCAAGCCGCCCACTCCACCCGCGCCGAGAACGGCATGTCGCAAGCGCTGGAGCATGCTGATTATTGCTTTTTAGCCTCGGCCGTCCCGACGCATTCCAGAATTTCCGCCTCGCTGAGCGTGTGGTCGCTTTGCTTCGCGCGCCGGTAAATGCGATCGACCACATCGTCGGCGGGCGGAATGCCGTGCCGCTCCAGCCAGAACAGCACGTTGGATTTCCCGCTCATCGGGCCAATATCAATGACTTGATGCAGGCCGAACACGTGCGAAGGCACGCCGGAATAGACCGTATTCGCCAGCACGACATCGTTCTTGTGGTACGCCTTGATGATGGCCGCGGCATGAACGCCGGTAGCCGTGCGGAAGGCATCGTCCCCGACCACCGGATAATTCCTCGGAATCGGTACGCCTGTGGCCCGAGATACGGCTTCGCAATAAGGTTTCAGCTTGGTCAGATCCTGCTGATCCCAGGGCGGAACACCCATGAGCTTCAGATTAACCAGCATCTGGTCGATCTGCGTATTGCCCACGCGCTCGCCGAGACCGATGGCGCATCCATGGATGCAGTTGGCGCCCGCGATGAGCGCGGCCATGGAGTTTGCAATCGCCAGTCCGCGGTCGCTGTGCCCGTGCCAATCCACGCGCACCTTTTCTCCCGACGGCTTCACCACCTGCTCAATGACGAAGCGCACCAGCGCTAACGCGCCCATGGGCGTGGCATGTCCGGCGGTATCGCAGATGCAAATGGCCCGCGCCCCGCAATTGATCGCGGCCGCGTACAACCGCTTCACGGTTTCAGGATCGCAGCGGCTCGTATCTTCGGTGACATACATGACATCGAGCCCGAGCGACACCGCGTAGCGAACGGCCTTTTCGGTGGTTTGCAGCAAAAAATCGTCGGTCCAGCCTTCGGTGAATCTGCGGATCGGGCTGGAACCGATGAACGTGGCTGCCTCAATGCGCAGCCCGGTTTTTTGCGCGATCTCGGCAATCGGGCGAATGTCGTTCTCATGCGTGCGCGCCGCGCAGTTGGCCTGAATCTTCATCCGGTGCGCGGCGATTTCGCGCGCCAATGCAGTCACCGCTTCCACCGCGCGCGCCCCCGCCCCCGGCAGCCCGAGGTCCAGGGCATGAATGCCCAGCGCTTCCATCAAATGAAGAATTTCAATTTTCTCTGCAACCGAGGGGTCGCGGACAGAAGGCGACTGTAAGCCATCGCGGAGGCTCTCGTCGTTCAGCAGGACCGGGCCCACCGGTTTCAGGCCAGGGGGGAAATTCTTATTCCAGTCGTAGATGAGTTCGGAGTGGTTCATAGATCAGCATTGAGCTATGAGCAGTGAGCGAACTTAGATGCGATAAACATCGAGGTATTTTGCCTAGCCAGAAGAAAACATCACCCCGTCTTGCTCACCGCTTATTGCTCATCGCTCAGAACTACTTTTCCTTCGGCGGCAGGGTGAGTCCGAACACCGAAATCATTCCCTGCCCCGCGACGTTCACCTTCGTCTCCCCCGGAGCCGGAAGGTAAAGTGCCTTGCAATTCTCGCAGCGGTAGACTTCGGCGTTCGCTCCCCAGGCCTTTTCAATGTCTCCACACTCCTTCTCGACCGCGTCGGTTTTATAGAACCAGAGCTTCAAATGCCCGCCACAGAACTTGCCCTTGTCATTCTTCTCGTTGCAGGCGCGCTGGCCAGCCTTCTTGATTTTGACCTTGTGATGGGGAAGCTGCGGGATATTTTCGGAGCCGGAAGTGGTGATTTCGCCAGTCGCCAAAGGACGTACTCCTCGTTGGAGCGGCCCAAACGCCGCAAATTTCGGCCTTATGCCGCCATTGTAACCGAATTGATGGCGCCCACGCCTCTGCTAGTCTTTACCCTTGCAGTTCAGTTCCGGTAGGCTGTGAAGCCGCCGAGAAACAGGATTTCATGATCACCATCGTCTCAGGCCTTCCCCGCTCGGGCACTTCTTTGATGATGCAGATGCTGGTGGCCGGCGGAATGTCTCCGCTGTCTGACGGCGAGCGCAAAGCCGATACCGATAATCCTCGCGGCTACCTGGAATGGGAACGGATCAAGCAATTGCCCAACGATCCCGGCTGCATCGCAGAAGCGGAAGGCAAGGTGGTGAAAGTCATCTCGCGGTTGTTGCTGTCGCTGCCCGCCGGCCACGAATACCGGATTATCTTCATGCAGCGGCCGATGGCGGAGGTGCTCGCCTCGCAGGACGAGATGCTGCGTCGCCGCGGTAGTTACAAAGAAGGAACCAATCCGGCAATCATCGCCGCTGCTTTCGAAAAGCACCTGCGCGAAGTCGACGCCTGGTTCGCCGGCAAGTCTTACGTCCGAGTTCTGCGCGTTGCCTATCACGATGTCTTGCAGACCGCGGAGGAAGTCTGCCGGACAATCGCGGATTTTTTGGAAGGTCCACTGAACACGAAAGCGATGCTCGAGCAGGTCGACGCCTCGCTCTACCGCAATCGCGCCAGGTAGAGGTGCGATGAGTCAGAACTCGCGCTTTGCTTTGGCCTGGTCCGCTCCGACGCGTCCAGTTTGAATCTCAGCCGCGTAATAATTCTCGCCCTTTACCGGCGAGCCCGCCATCCGGCGCAGAATGGCGATCTGTCCCACATGCGCCAGTGCATCGGCGATCGGCCCTTGAAATAGCTTTTCGAGCGGGGCCTGCAGCGCTTCGTTCGAAGCCAGAAAGTCATCGAACTTTTTCAGCGCCGCAAAGAATCGGGCCGCTCCTTTGTCCCAGGACAGGGGCGGGGAATCGTGCCACTTTCTTTCTCCGTTCGCCATAGAGAGGCCCCAATCGAGCAAGTCGCCGAGATGGGCCAGAATCTGTCCCGGGGTGCGCACCCCGTTGCCCGCCTGAAATTCCTCAAAATTCGCAGGGACGTCCCGCAACACCTTGGCGCCGCGATAGGCCAGTGTCGCGAGCGTGTGGCGGAGGAGTTCGCGACCTCCGGTATTGGAGTGCATAGTTTCGCTCATGGCGAACAAGATTACACTGAACAGTGGAGCACGGACATGCCTAAAACACCCAAACCTGCCGCCGCCCAAGCGTCCGCTCAAACAAGATCGGCTGCGCCCGCCGCCATCAGCCGCGAGAATGCCGAACACTACCGCTGGGGAGTCGACTGCGATGGCTGGTATCTGGTCAAAGACAAAAACCTGAGCGTCATCGAAGAGTTCATGCCGCCGGGCGCCGCCGAGATTCGCCATCATCACGAGCACGCGCAGCAGTTCTTCTACATCCTCAACGGCGAAGTTCTCATGGAAGTGAATGACGAAAGAATACTGGTATCGGCGGGCAGTGGAGTCCGGATCCTGCCCGGAACGCGGCATCAGATCCGCAATCCATCATCGGAGGCTGCGCGCTTTCTGGTGATCTCACAGCCGCCCAGTCACGGCGATCGGATCGACGAAAAGGTGTAGCGCTGGCTCCTGACGCGCATCGCTTGGCGAGTCAATGTAGTCAGATTTTTCGCCAACAGGGGTGCAGCTGAAAGCTCACAGGTTTACGTCGTGGAACCAACGCCTTTGGGTCGACGTATAATCCGCCGGGGGACACCCGCATGCCAATCGTTCTGCAAGACATCCGCTACGCTCTCCGGCAGCTGCGCCATGCTCCTACGTTTACGTTGACGGCCTTGCTTACGCTGGCTATCGGCATCGGTGCGACCACCGCGATCTTTACGCTGACGCAGGCCATCATGCTGAAGTCGTTGCCGGTGGCCGACCCCGCCCAGCTGTATCGCATTGGCGATACCGAGGAGTGCTGTGTCGAGGGTTGGGAGGACGATGACTGGAGCCTGTTCTCTTATCAGCTCTACCAGCGTCTCGCGGCGGCGGCGCCAGAGTTCGAGGAGACCACCGCTTTTCAGGCCGCGCCTGGGATCTACAGCGTTCGGCAGGAAGCCAAAGACCGCGAGGCACGTCCCTTGCGCGCCGAGTACGTGAGCGGAAGCTACTTCCATGTTTTTGGCCTCGACGCCTTTGCCGGACGCGTGATCAACACCACAGACGATCAGCGATCGGCCGCGCCGGTCGCAATGATCAGCTATCGCACCTGGCAGCAGGCTTATGGCTCAGACCCGAAAATTGTCGGGTCCACATTCTTCGTGCAAGGACAGCCAGTCACGTTGATTGGGATTACGCCTCCAGGCTTTTTTGGTGAGACACTGCGCAGCGATCCGCCGGACTTTTGGCTGCCCCTGCAACAGGAGATTCTGTTCGACGGCCAGAGTGCAAACATGAGTACGAATCAGCGCCAATGGCTCTATGCCATTGGCAGGTTGAGGCCGGGTGCGAGCGTGCAAGCACTTCCCGCCCGGCTGACGCCGGTGCTCCAACGCTGGCTCCGTGACGAAGATGAGGTGCCCGCCGAATTCAAACCGCAGATTGAACCTTCAATTCCGCAGAAATTTATCCGGCTGGCTCCGGCCGGAGGCGGTGTCACTTCCTTACGGGAAAACTACGGCGCGAGTCTGCGTATCCTCTTAATAATTTGTGGCACCTTACTCCTCATCGCCTGCGCCAACCTGGCCAATCTGCTACTGGCACGCGCAGCGGCCCGCCGCTCCCAGACAGCGGTGCGCCTGGCTCTGGGGGCTGCGCGAACAAGACTGATTCGCCTGCAGTTGACGGAGGCTGTGCTGCTGTCTGTGTTAGGCGGCATCGCAGGATTAGGGATTGCATACGTGGGAGCGCGCCTGATGCTGGCGCTGGCATTTCACAGCGCCACCTCTACGCCCATCAGTGCCTCACCTTCGTTGCCGGTTCTCGGATTTGCGTTCGTGCTTTCACTCCTCACCGGTGTGATGTTTGGCGTTGTGCCCGCCTGGCTCGCTTCGCGTTCCGATCCGGCAGAGGCCCTGCATGGAGCAGGCCGCGGCACTCGCGGCGGGGCAGCGCTGCCGCAGAAGATACTGGTGGTTAGCCAAGCGGCGCTTTCCCTAGTTCTGCTTGCCTGCGCGGGATTGCTGACCGCGAGCTTGCGGAATCTGGAGAGTCAGGATTTTGGGTTCGATGTCCGAAATCGCATCAGTGTTCAGATTAATCCTCCTCTGGACAGTTACGCCCCGGAACGCCTCGACGCGCTTTATCGCGCAATCGAAGATAATCTGCTGCGGTTGCCCAATGTGCAGAGCGCAAGCCTGGCCGGATATAGTCCGCTCAGCGGTAATAACTGGGGTGAATTGATTGCGATAGAAGGGAGGGGTGATCCAAAGGCTGATATGGCGGAGGGGGTCTCTTGGGACCGAGTGAGTCGCCGGTATTTTGCGACCGTCGGACAGCGCATCGTCCGCGGACGCGAATTCGCGGAAAGTGATTCCAACGCCTCGCGCCCAGTGGCGATTGTGAATGAATCGCTCGTCAGGAAATACTTCCCTAATGAAGATCCCCTCGGCAAGCACTTTGGCATGGACAGCTCCCGCTATGCCAGCACGTTTGAAATCGTGGGCGTAGCGCGTGACGCCAAGTACACCGATCCGGACCAGCCCGCAAGGCCCATGTTTTTTCTGCCGCTTGAGCAGAGTGTCCACTATTCCAACGCTGATCTGCAACGCAACGAAATACAAACGCATTTCGTAAACAGTATCCAACTGCTGGTACGCGGCCGTGCCCTCAATCTTGAGCCGCAGCTTCACAAGGTTCTCGCCGATATCGATCCCAACCTTACGATCATTTCGGTGCAAAGCATGAACGAGCAGGTGGCCTCAAATTTTGACCAGCAGCGCATGGTTGCGCGGTTGGCTGGCACATTCGGCCTGATCGCGATGCTGCTGGCGGCCATCGGCCTCTATGGGCTCATGGCCTACACGGTGGCCTGCCGAACCAGCGAAATCGGAGTGCGCATGGCTCTCGGAGCCGACCGGGTGAACATTGTGCGACTGGTCCTGCGAGGAGCATTTCTGCTGGTGGCTATCGGGTTATTGATTGGCATTCCTCTGGCTATCGGCGCGGGACGCCTCATGGCCGCGCAGCTATTCGAGATCCGCAGCTGGGATCCGCAGGTGTTCGGGTTTTCAATTCTCGCGCTTGGGGTTTGCGCCGCGGCTGCCAGCCTTCTCCCCGCATATCGAGCCGCTTCGACGGATCCAATGAAAGCGCTGCGCACCGACTGAGATGATCTGGGTTGACTGTCGCGAATCAGCGGGGGGCGGGCGATGTTGCCCTATTTAGTCTCGGTCGGATAGTTGAAGAAAAGTTGATTGACGTCGGGATCATCGACGACCAGGAGCCGGTAGCCCCACGAGCCGTTCGGGAACGCCCTTAGCGCCGAGTTCCGCGCGGAGCGCGTCCAGAGCGACGACCTGCGCCTCGGGCTCGAGGTTCAGCGAAATGAACATCAGCCCCTTGCCAATTTTCTCCGGCCACGTGTCGGCCAGGATAAGAGCGCAGCCCTGCCGCTCGACCTGTGGGACATGCACTTTGCCGTCCTCATCGTAGCGCCAAGGACTGGTGAAGCCGAGTCGATTTGACGTAGAAGCGGAGCGATGCCTCAACGTCGGTCACGTGCAGGACGGGGCGGGAACCAGTCTGTATAAGCTAGTGGACGTATATGCCTGGCATATCGTACAGGCTTGTTGACTGTCGAGAGAAGGCGATACACTCGTTGGCCTAGGGCGGGCTCGCGCTCTCCTGCCGAGCTTGCGCGCTCACAACTGCTTTCGCCGGAACACCCCGGCCGCGCGTAGAGCTCCAAGCAGCCGCGCTGTCGCGCTGCGCGCGAACTGCATGTCCAAAAATCCTTCCATCTGACGGCGGAAACTTTCGCCGTAGCCGTGCCACCACACTTTTTTCATTCCCGGCATGCGGTCGGTATCGAGATACTTCACGCGCACCATCTCATCGAGCCCGAAGCGCCCGTGGGTGCGGCCCACGCCGCTGGCTTTGACGCCG
>DASYYT010000010.1:0-14368 GCA_035949755.1 Candidatus Sulfotelmatobacter sp. | reverse complement strand
GCCGCCGTGACGAAGACGATCCACGGCACCAGCGCGAGCGCCGTTACCGGCAAGTAGTACCAGAAGGGCTCGGGGTGGTGGTAAAGGTTGGTCGAGAAGCGCGCAAGGTTGTGTTCGAGAATGAAGTCGTGGAAGAACTGCGGATTGCGCAGCTGGACCGCAACGTACCAGGGGAATCCGACCAGGCAGAACAGCAGGATGCCCGGCAGCCAGAGCGTGCTCAGAAGCGCGCGCCAGTCGCGGGTTGCGGCGGCAAACAATAGGATCACGAACGCGGCCAGAACCGGGGCCACCGGGCCCTTCGCCAGCATGCCGAGTGCAATACAGGCATAGAATGCCGCGAGATACATTCGCTGGCCGCCTTCGCGCCAGGCCCACCAGGCCAGCGTCCCGATGGCAAAGGACGCGGCAAGCGGCATATCGGTGGAAGCGGCACGGGCGTAGCCGATCATTCCCGCGCAGGATGCGGTGATGAGGGCGGCATCGAGTTCCACGCCGCGGCGAAATTTGCGAAAGAAGACGTATATCGCAATAACCAGCAGCGTCGCATCCAGCGCCGAAGGAAGGCGCGCCGCCACATCGCTGACCCCGAAGAGGCTGAATGCGAGCATCGCCTGCCAGTAATACAGCGGCGGCTTTTCCAGCCAGGGGCGGCCACCGAGCGTGGGGGTGATCCAGTCGTGATGCGCGAGCATCTCGCGGGCAACCTGCGCGTAGCGAGGCTCATCGGCGCCAATCAGGCCGAAAGCTCCCAGGCCGTAGAAGAAAAGAAACGCACAAAAGCCGGCGAGCAGAAGGAAGTCTGTGCGGGTGCGAGCAGTCATGAAATTGCTATTGTACGGAAGGGCCGCGGCCTAGCTGCAGAATCACCTGGCGGACGGCTTCGGCGAGGGGGCCATCGAGCGAGCAGCCGCTGGCGCATTCGTGGCCGCCGCCGCCAAAGCTTTCGGCGACGCGGGCGACATCCACCTTGCCTTTGCTGCGCAGGCTGACGCGGTAGCGGCCGTCGGGCAACTCCCGGAAAAATGCCGCGACTTCAACCCCGCCGATGGAGAGAACGTAATTCACCAATCCTTCGCAGTCTTCTTCGATGGCGGCACAGCGCTCCATCTGCTTTTGGGTGACCCACACGTAACCGATGTGGCCTTCGACATGGAGATTGCGCAAAGCCTCGCCGAGCAGGCGGATCTTTGCAACCGAATGCGCGAAATAAATCCCGCGGGCGCAATGCGCGGGATCGGCTCCGGCCAGCACCAGCTCGCGCGCGAGAGAGAAGGTATTTTCATTCGTCCCTTGAAACATAAATGAACCGGTATCGGTCATCAGCGCGGTGTAGAGACAGGTCGCGATCTCGGCCGAGAATTTCACTCCCGCGTGGCGCGCCAGGCGGAAGACCATTTCGGCAGTGGCGACGGCGTGCGGATCGATCCAGTTGACGTTCGCGAACGGCCGTCCGCTGACGTGATGATCGATGCTGATGAGAAAACGATCTTCCAAACCCTCCAGGCGCGTGCGATGAATGCTGTCACACTCGAGAATGATGGCGGCTTCGTAACTGCCCATGACCCGGCTCGATTGCAAAACCTGATCGGCATAGGGCAGAGAGCGATAGATGCGGGGCACGGCATCGTGCAGCACGACGTCGGCCTGCTTGCCCATGGCGCGCAGCACCTGGCAGCAGGCGAGGGCGGAGCCGATGGCGTCGCCATCGGGGCGGGCATGCGAAGTCAGCACGAAGCGTTCGCGCTGTCCGATATGCTGGAGCACATCCTCCAACACGTCGCTATGCCATCTATCCACGGGATTCCTTCCGGGACTTGCTGCGTTTTTTTGCGCGGTGCAATAATTCTTCGACGCGAGCCTTGGCCTGCTCGGCCCGGTCGAGGCGAAAATACAATTCGGGCGCGCGGCGGATGCGCAAGCGCTCGATCAGTTCGTGCCGAATGTATTCGCGGGCGGCTTCCAGGCCTTCGATACTCTGATCGGCGTCCTCATCATCGCCTTCCACATTGACCCAGACTTCAGCAGAGCGGCCGTCGTCGGCGACGTGGACGGCGGTGACGCTGACCAGGCCAATGCGAGGGTCCGCGAGCTCGCCTTCCACCAGAGTTTCGATCTCCTCGCGCAGAGCTTCGCCGACCCGTCCGCGATGATGTTTGACCGCGCGCTTCTCCACAAGCCACCTCGGCGAAAACGCATGAGAATATCAGAAAATCGGGTGCAAGTGTTGTCTAAGGAGTCATAACACCGGGGTTATTTTCCTGTTTTCCGCTGAAAAACGGTAAGTACGGAGGTAACAATGTCTTAGGAGGTGTTGCATTTCGCTGCGGCTGACGAGACGGGGGCTAGAAGTATTCAACAAACGAATCGGACACATCGGCGCCGTGATTGTTGGCAATGCGGGTGGCTGCGCGCTCCACATTCTTCATCAGGCCATCGAGATAATCGCGGGAAGGCGAGATGCTGACCACGCCGATGGTGGCGCGATTCCACAGTTCCGCGGCATCGAGTTCGGCGACCGCTACGTTAAAGCTGGTGCGCAAACGGTCTTTCAAACTGCGCACGACCTGGCGCCGGTCTTTCAGCGATTGCGCGCCTTCGATGTGGAGTTCGAGGGTGAGGAAAGCGATAGGCATCAGTTTCGAGTTTCGAGTTTCGAGTTTCGTGTTTCGGGAGCGCGGGAATGCTAGCCGCGTCCGAAATACTCGACACTTGAAACCTGAAACTCGAAACGGCTACGCAATGACTTCTGCCGCGATGCGCGTGGTGACGAAGGCTTCGATGACGTCGCGGGCTTTGATATCGCCGTAGTTGGCGATGGAGATGCCGCACTCCATGCCGTTGGTGACTTCCTTGGCATCGTCTTTGAAGCGGCGCAGCGATCCGATCTTGCCCTTGAAGACGACCACGTTGTCGCGCAGCAGGCGGACTTCGGAGTCGCGCTTGATCAGGCCATCGATGACGCGGCAACCGGCCACCGTTCCCACTTTCGGGATGCGGAAGGTTTCGAGCACTTCGGCGCGCCCCTGGTAGGTTTCCTTGATGGTGGGTTCGAGCAGGCCGCTCATAGCGCGCTTGATCTCGTCCTGCAGTTCGTAAATGATCGAGTGCAGGCGGATGTCGACCTCTTCCTGCTCGGCGAGTTCCTGCGCCTTGCGCTCGGGCCGCACGTTGAAGCCGATGATGATCGCGTTCGAGGCAGAGGCCAGCAGCACGTCGGTTTCAGTGATGGCGCCCACGCCCGAACGGAGCAGCTTGAGACGAACTTTGTCATTCGAGAGCTTGGAGAGCAGATCGCTGAGCACTTCGACGGAGCCTTGCACATCGCCCTTGAGAATGATGTTGAGTTCCTTGGTGCCGGCGGTCTTGATCTGCTCGGCGAGGCCTTCGAGCGAGACACGAGAACTCTTGGCCAGCGCGGCTTCGCGGGCTTTCTGCTCGCGGTATTCGGAAATGCCGCGGGCCTTGTCGCGATCGGCAACCACCACGAACTGATCGCCGGCCTGTGGGAGACCTTCCAGTCCGAGAATCTCGACCGGAGTTGAAGGAGGAGCAGACTCCAGAGCACCGCCCCGGTCATCGAACATGGCTCGCACTTTGCCGAAGACGTTGCCCACGACGAAATTGTCGCCGGCGTTCAGCGTACCGTTTTGAACGAGCACGGTGGCGACAGGACCGCGTCCGCGATCGAGTTTGGCTTCGAGCACCACGCCCGTGGCGGCGCGCTCGGGAGTCGCTTTCAACTCGGCGAGATCGGCGACGAGGCAAATCATTTCCATCAGCAGATTGAGATTGGTTTTCTTCTTCGCCGAAACGTCGACGAAAACGGTTTTGCCGCCCCACTCTTCGGGTACGAGGCCGCGATCGGCCAGCTGCTTCTTGACGCGATCGGGCAGGGCTTCCGGCTTGTCGATCTTGTTGACCGCGACGATGATTGGCACCTCGGCAGCATGCGCGTGATCGATGGCTTCGAGCGTTTGCGGCATTACACCGTCATCGGCGGCGACGACCAGCACGACAATGTCGGTGGCCTTGGCGCCGCGCGAACGCATACGAGTAAAGGCCTCGTGACCAGGAGTATCGAGGAATACGATCTCGCGCCCATAGGCGGGAGAATCCTTATCGGTGATGCGAACCTTGTAGGCGCCGATGTGCTGGGTGATGCCTCCGGCTTCGCCTTCGGCAACGTTGGTCAGACGAATCGAGTCGAGCAGCGTGGTCTTGCCATGGTCGACGTGGCCCATGATCGTGACCACGGGCGGACGCGGAGTGGCTTCAATGGCTGACTCTTCGCCGCTGCCGGCAGCCGCATCAATATCTTTCGAAGCCTGCTCTTCGAAGGTGATCACATTGGTGTCGGCGCCGAAGAAGCGGGCCATTTCGCTGGCCAGCTCGGCGTCAAGAGTTTGATTGATGGTGGCGAAGACGCCGCGCGAGAGCAGGCGCGAGATCAAATCTTTCGCGCGGATGTCGAGCTTCTCGGCCAGATCTTTGACGCTGATGCCTTCGGTGATGGTGATGTTGCGGGTGATGGGCATCGGCTCGTTCGACACCACCATGCGTGGCGGCGGAACGTAGCCTTTCATCGGCCCTTCTTTCACGCCACGCGGAACGTAGCGCTGTCCGGGACGACGCGCGGGCGCGCCGGGACGGCTGCCGGGACGGGCTGGGCCGGGGGGCGGCAGGCCGGGACCGACACCGAGGGGTCGAGGGCCGCTGGGCGCAGTGCGCGTGGGATGCATGGGACGGCGTTCGCCCGGCCGTAGCGGCGGACGTGCACCTCCCGCTCCTCCGGGCGGTCCTTGCGGACGCGGACGCTGGAAAATTGGCTGGCCGGGGACAGGACGACCGGGCGCAGGACGCGCGCTTGCTTGCGCTGTGGGCGCGGCGGGACGCGGCGTCGGAGCTTTGTACACGGGCCGCGGTCCAGTCTGCGGAACGATCATGCGCGGCGCCGGCGGCTGCGGGGGCGCGGCGGGCGCGGGCGGAGCCGCAGGACGCTGTGCCGGAGCTTGCGGCGCAGCGGAAGCAGTGACGGAAGGCGCGGCTGGGGGTTGGGGTGCAACCAATGGCGGCGCCGGTGATGTTGCCGGGCGCGGCGGTGCAGCCACTGGGACTGCAGGAGCTGCGGGCTTCTCGGCGGGCGGCGCCACTACGGGCCGTGCCGGAGCAGCCGGAGCGACCGGCGACGCCGCTGCAACCGGCGGTGTGGCAACCGGCGCGGCTGGTTTCGGGGGCGCGGCCGGCACAACCGCCGGCTTCGCGGCCACCGGAGGGGGGGCCGGGCGAACCGGTGGCGGGGCAACCGCTTCCTTCTTTTGGGTAATGGCCCTCAGCACATCTCCGGGACGGGAGATATGCGACAAATCAATCTTGGTTTTGATTTCTTCTTCGCCGCGCAATGGGCGCGCGGAGCGCGCAGAAGACGACTGCGCTTCGGACGAGCCGCGGATGTGAGCCCGCACCTTTTCCGCTTCATGTTCCTCGAGCGAACTGGAATGGGTCTTCTTCTCCGTCACTCCGACGAGCGGTAGCGCGTCGAGAATGGCTTTGCTTTTAACTTCCAGCTCCCTGGCGAGATCGTTGATTCGAACCTTACTCATCCGGCCTTTCTTTTCCCCGCGTTGTGCTTAAGTCTTCATCGCAACCTCACGGAGTCAGCTTTGCCCACTCGCACAATCGAAATATTTTGTGCGGGCATGATTATTCAGTTGTTTCGGGAGCAGAACCCTCTTTCGGCTCATGCTCTGAATTTTCGTTGGAGGCGGCTTCGGCTTCCCCGCTCGCCTCAGGAACGGTCGCATCTTCCTGCGCAGCGGCTTCGGCCACCGCCTCGCCTTCCGGCGCTGTTTCTTCCAGGGCGGCTTCGCCTGAAGCTTCCTCGGCTACGGGCGCCGCTTCCTCTGCTGCGGGCGCTTCTTCCCCTGCCACCTCGGCAGCGCCACCTTCCAGGCTGGCAAAATAATTATTCACCGCGAGGCTGATTTTTTCCACCGTCTTGGGCCCGATGCCCTCGATGGCTTCCAGTTGCTCCGGAGTCATATCAGCCAAGGCTTCCACGGTGGTTACGCCGGCGGCGCTGAGCTTCTCGACCAGCCCTTCACCCAGTCCCGGAACGTTTTCGAGGGGCGTGGTCTGCTGCGGGGACATGGCAGCCATCTGCTGCTCGACTTCCTGACGCTTCTCTTCCTCGCTCTTGATATCAATCTTCCAGCCCAGCAACTTGGCCGCCAGGCGGACGTTCTGGCCCTTCTTGCCGATGGCCAGGGAAAGCTGGCTGTCGTCGACCACGACTTCGAGGTGCTTCTCGCCGCTGTCAATCACGGTGACGCGGCTTACCTTGGCAGGCTGCAACGCCTTTTCGGCGAAAGTCACCGGATCTTCGTGGTACTCGATGATGTCAATCTTTTCTCCGCGCAATTCGCGGATGATGGACTGCACGCGCATGCCCTTCATGCCGACGCAGGCGCCGACGGCGTCGACGTCTTTATCTTTGGACATGACGGCGATTTTGGTGCGCTCGCCGGCTTCGCGGGCGATGGCGCGGATCACGACCGTGCCGTCGTAAATTTCCGGAACTTCGGTCTGAAACAGGTGCTGCACCAGGTCCGGCGCGGCGCGGGAAGCAACGACACCGGGACCCTTGGCAGCGCGCTCGACGCGTGCGATCACCACGCGGACGCGCTCGCCGATGGCGAACGATTCCAGACGAGACTGCTCCTTGCGCGGCATGCGGGCTTCGGCCTTGCCGATATCGAAGATCACATCGGGGCCTTCGACGCGCTTGACAGTCGCGTTGACGATCTCGCCGACGCGCCCGATGTATTCGTTGTAGACGGTGTCGCGCTCGGCCTCACGCACTTTCTGGAAGATGACCTGCTTCGCGAGTTGCGCGGCGATGCGTCCGAGAATGCCTTCGGTCACCTTGGGAATCTGCAACTCGCCGCCGACTTCGAGCGAGGGATCGACCTTGCGCGCATCTTCCAGGGTGATCTGCAGGTTGGGATCTTCCACCTGCTCGGGAGTCTCGACCACCGTCTTGACCGCAAAGGCGTTGATCTTGCCGGTGTCTTTGTCCAGCTTGGCGCGGAGATTTTCCTGCGACTTGTAGTACTTGCGCGTGGCCATGACGATGGCGTCTTCCACCGCGCTGACCACAATCTGCGGATCAATCCCTTTTTCCCGGCTCAGTGCGTCGATCGTGTTGTAAAGCTCGCTAGGCATAAAAAATCGGACCTCGGACTTCGGACCTTCGACCTCCCGGATCCCAGAACCGCTTAGGTCCGAGGTCTGACGTCCAAGGTCCGCCTTTCAGATCTCCGGCACCAGGTTCGCCTTTTCCACGTTGGCGAAGTCGATTTCAATCTTCTGGCCGGCCTGCTCGCCCATTTTCTTGCGCGACTTGTGGCTGGCCACGCTCAAGTCGAGGGTCAAACGGCCGTCCGCGAAACTTTCCAGCCGCCCTTCAAAATGGCGGTTGTTGTTGACCGGCTGCCGCGTCGTCAGCTTCATGCGGCTGCCGGTGAAGCGGGTAAAGTCGGCCGGCTTGATCAACTTGCGATCCAGCCCGGGCGACGAAACTTCCAGCGTATACGAGCCGGGCATGACGTCTTCCACGTCGAGAATCGTGCCAAACTCGCGGCTGAAACGGGCACAATCTTCGTGCGTCACTCCAGCTAGTGGATCGGTGCCGGCCGCGGGCTTGTCGAGAAACACCCGCAACATGCGTGCCTTGCCCCCGCCGAGGAACTCGACTTCGACCACTTCGAGCCCGCTGGAGGCGGCGACCCGGTCCGCAATCTCCCGCACACGATCAACGTCAAGCGCCATGAATCCAGTAACTTACTGGCGGATGGCAGCGGCACCCGAAGGGCTCCAAACTAAAATGTGGGCTTGCGCCCACTGGTGTGCTTCGCCAAAAGCCGGTACACAGCAGTTCTCAGTCTTCTAATATACGCCGGGGAGGGGGAAAAAGACAAACGGCGGGGAGCAGCGCTTTGCGGGCCGATAAACATGCGAAAGGATGCAGTTGTTGCAGTGTGAAATCATTCCGGCAGGAACATTGCGGCCGGAATCTCGGTATCGCCCAGGACGGAGGCCGGATGAGAAAGGTGAGCGCCTGGGTGTTTCGGCGGTTACATTGGCGGTGATGGCTGGAACGAGAAAGACTTCGATGAATCCCAGCGGAACGAACTACAGAAAATGCCTGGCAGTTTCATGCGCGGAGAGGCGCCCGCTTCTACGCGGATAACGTTGGCGCGCTGACCCTTCCGTCTTTCTGGTACGTAACTGGCGAAAGGCCGCGATTGCGCTCATCGAATCTTTGATACTTTCACGCGAGTTAGCCTGAGCAGCTGTCGCAATAGTTGCGCACCGTGGCTCCGAAGCCGGCCGCTGCCGCCATTGGGATACCAAGTCTTATTAAGATCGTTCATCATCGGGTGGCCAGGGAAATTTTGCTTCAACACCGTCACCCAGTGCTCGAATTCGGCGCGGTCCATTGGGAATAGAGAGTGGGGCTGAAGAAAAAACATGCGCGGAGATTTTTGCAGCACTAAATATCCCATGCGTGTGCACTGACAATTCGGACAGTGGTACGTGCGCTGAGAATACGAAAGTTCCTTCTCCCCAAGCAACTCGGCCCCGCGATAGTCGTGGTCAATCTCCCAGTGGGATTTTCCACAACCACGGCAGAGTAATTCGACCATCCTCGGCGGCGTCGCCATGGGCAACAAGCTTACCACTGGCCTTGTCGAAAGCGGAGCGGCGCAGAGCTGCATTTGCCCTAATCCCCTCCCTCTCTCTAGAATGATCGTTTAACCCCATCGCTCCGGAAATTCTGAGAAATTTATGATTCATTTTCCCGTTCCTGAGGCTCTCACTTTCGATGACGTTCTTCTGCTGCCGGCTCGGTCCGACGTGGTTCCGGCGACGGCGAGCACGCAGACGCAGCTCACGCGCGAGATCAGCCTGAATATTCCGATCGTGAGCGCCGCCATGGACACCGTCACCGAATCGCACATGGCAATCGCGCTGGCGCAGCAGGGCGGGCTGGGTATTGTTCATCGCAACTTGACCATCGAGCAGCAGGCCAACGAAGTCGACAAGGTGAAGCGTTCGGAAAGCGGGATGATCGTCGATCCGGTGACCATGAATGCTTCCGACAAGGTTTCGGACGCGCTGGAGGTGATGCGCAAGTACAAAATTTCGGGTGTCCCGATCACCGACAAGGGCAAGCTCGTCGGCATCCTCACTAACCGCGACCTGCGCTTTGAGACTCGCTTCGATATTCCCATCGACAAAGTAATGACCAAGAAGAACCTGATCACGGTTCCGGTGGGAACTACGCTGGAAGAGGCGGAAAAAATTCTTCACCAGCATCGGGTGGAAAAGCTTCTGGTGGTGGACGACAAGTACAACCTGAAGGGCCTGATCACGGTAAAAGACATCCAGAAAAAGTTGAAGTATCCGAACGCGGCCAAGGATTCTCAAGGCCGCTTGCGGGTAGGAGCAGCGATTGGCGCCACGGGAGACTTCCTGGAGCGGGCGCAGGAACTGGCAGAAGCCAAAGTGGACGTGCTGGCCATTGACAGCGCACATGGGCATTCGACGAAGGTGCTCGAAGCGGTGAAGCTGGTGAAATCGAAGCTGCCGCAGGTACAACTGCTGGCCGGCAATGTCGCTACTTTCGATGGGGCGTGCGAGCTGGCGCGGGCGGGAGCGGATGGCATCAAGGTCGGAATCGGGCCGGGATCGATTTGCACGACGCGGGTCGTCACCGGCGCAGGAGTTCCGCAGATCACGGCTATCGCCGAGGCTTACCGCGCCACGAAGGATTCTGGAGTTCCCATCATCGCCGATGGCGGCATCAAGTATTCGGGCGATGTCACCAAGGCATTGGCCGCCGGGGCCAGCGCGGTGATGATCGGGTCGCTGTTTGCCGGGACCGACGAAAGCCCGGGGGAATTGATCCTGTATCAAGGCCGCTCGTTCAAGTCCTATCGCGGCATGGGATCTCTAGGCGCGATGGCGCAGGGATCGAGCGAGCGCTACTTCCAGAGTTCGGAAGGCGATTCCTCCGCTTCAATGTCTGCTCCGGATGGCGAATCGAACCGCCTGGCCAAGCTCGTTCCGGAAGGAATTGAAGGGCGCGTTCCCTATCGCGGGTCGGTCTCGATGATCATTTACCAGATGGTGGGCGGGTTGAAATCGGGCATGGGCTACTGCGGCTGTGCGACGATTTCGGAACTGCTGCAGAAGACTCGATTCGTGCGCATCAGCGGGGCGGGGTTGCGCGAGTCGCATGTGCATGATGTCATGATCACGCGCGAGGCGCCGAATTATGCGATCGAGTAAGGCGGCGGGCGAGCCGGCGCTATCTTGAACGCTCACCGTCATGAGGCTCTGAAGGCGTGGATCGCGGCGATCCTGTGGCTAATCGTCATTGCCATCGAATCCACGTCCTATTTGTCGGCACAGAACACGAGCCGCATTCTCTATCCCATCCTGCATTTTCTGTTCGGCATCGATCGGGCCGGATTCGAACCCTGGCATACTTTCATCCGCAAATCCGGCCATGTGTTCGGATACGGACTGCTCAGCATCCTGTTGTTCCGGGCATGGCGGGAGACGCTGCGCACGCCGGGAAATCCGAAGTGGAGAATGCGTTGGGCGACCATTGCGGTGCTAGGAACCGCGCTGGTCGCCAGCCTGGATGAGTGGCATCAGAGTTTTATTCCCACGCGCACGGGACGTTGGCAGGACGTGGTGCTCGATACCTGCGCTGCGATCGCCGCTCAACTGGCGCTCCTGCTGTACTGGCGGTGGTTTTAGACGCAGCCGGCCGTTTCGTGGCGGCCGTCGGGCTTGCTTGCCGGCTTGCCAGTCATGGGAAAGCTACTTTGCCTTATTCGGAGTAACCAGCAACAACACCGCGGAGACGCCTGCCAGCACTGCGGACAAGTAGAACGGGAGGCCGGCGCCGTAGTGTTTCCACAGTTCGCCGGTGATCAGGCTGGCGGCCAGGGTCGCGACACTGGTCGTGAAAAAATAAATGCCGAGCGCGCGACCACGGACTTCCGGCGCGACCGTATCCACAACCAAAGCTTTGAGAACCGGCTGGGTCAGCGCATAGTACAGACCGTAGACCGCCATGGTGATCCAGATGGCGAGGGTGGAGGGGGCGCGCCCGAAAACGTAGTAAACGCCGGCAAAAATGAAATACCCGGCGGCGGCAATGCGGCGACGGGAGAAGTGATCGCTGAACCATCCGGCGGGCCAGGAGCCGAGGGTGTAGGTCACGTTGAAGACGAGGCCGAGCAGGGGAGCCAGCGAAACCGGAATGCCGACACTCTGGGCCCGCATTACCAGAAACATATCGCTCGAGTTGCCCAGCGAAAACAGAGTCACGGCAGTGAGCACCATGAGGAACGCAGCTGACAGGCCGCGAGTCGGCTGAGTGAACGTCGCCGGCGATCTTTTTGGGGATGGAGACGCGGCATCTTGCGAGGCGCGCCGACGGGTCTCGCGGATGCCGAGTGCCGCAACCAGCACGGCCAGGGCGCCGGGCACCGCCGCGGCCAGGAACACGGTGCGAATTCCGTAGCGGGACAGAAGAACGAGCGCGGTGAGCGGGCCCGCGATGGCGCCGGCAGAATCCATAGACTGAATCAATCCGTAGGCGGAGCCCAGGCGTTGCTTTCCGACGGATTCGGCAACCATCACGTCACGGGGCGCGCCGCGGACGCCTTTGGCCAACCGGTCGGCAAATCGAATCAGCAGGATGTGCCACCATGCGGTGACGATGGCCAGCAGAGGCTTGACCGCATTGGCGACAAAATATCCGGCGACCACCAGCGGCTTGCGGCGGTCGAGGCGGTCGGTGAGATATCCGGAGAAAAGCTTGGCGAACGAGGCCACGCTCTCGGCGATGCCTTCGATCAATCCCAATTGCGCCGGGCCTGCTCCCAGCGAGATCAGAAATGCGGGGAGCACCCAGTACGCCATCTCGCTAGCCGTGTCATTGAAAAAGGAAGTGAGGCCGAAGGAGTAGATGTTGCGCGCGGCTAAGGGCTCAGGCTGCGGAGAAAGAGCGTCTGGCATAGAGAAGTTTTACCACGGAGGCGCGGAGGCACGGAGAACGACGAAAGGAAAAGCAGGAGAATCTACGATGCAGCCACAACCGGGACGGCTGAAGCCGTTCCCTCCCGGATTTAGCAGACAGCTTCTGGGTGCTGGGGACCGAGCCTCAGGTACTGGCAGCTGCTTTTCAGTTGAAGGGTAAATATTTCGTCACGACCCACTCGCCGCCTTGGCGCTCGGTGGTGACGGAGAAAAGATCCTGATAGGTTCCGGGCTGTCCGGCGTCGTTGCTGCGACGGCCGCGATATTTCAAGACCACCAGCGGCGGATCATCTTCCCAATCGACCAACTCCCAGGAAAGCAGTGGGTGCTGGGCTTCCTGCTTGCAGACAAAGCGCGCCAATTTCTTGTGATAATCGTGTTCCCACTCGGACATCACGTCATCGCAGTGACCGTCGCGGATCTCGCGCAGAAACTTGTTGGCAGCCCTTTCGGTGGAGCGGTCGCGCAGCGGATTCATCTCGATGCTGACCGGCAGGCCGCTGAGCGGATCGCGATCTTCCGAGCGAGCCAGAACCGGCCCCTGGTTGCTGAGCCAGATCAAATAGCCCACGAAGCCGAACACCAGGAGTGCTCCGGCTCCAACGGCAATGCCAATCTGGGTACGGGTGACGGCCATTATTAAGAGTTTCGAATATGGCAAGGGACCAAACAAGATTACGAGCGGAGCATGCGGAAGGACATGTACGGCTGGCAGCGACAGCGATTTTGGGCGAGCGGACACGAGCCGGTGGCGCCGGGAATATCGTATAATTTTCGAAATTCCCGGGGGGAAATTTGCTGCATCAGCGTTACAAAGACTTGTGCTTTCTGGGCCTGGCCAAAGCCACGTTGCCGAATTACTGGATCAGGAAATCGATTCGCCCGTACCGCCCGCGAAACGGCAACGGGCTGCATCTACACCTGGGCTGCGGCACCATCTACCTGCCCGGTTTCGTAAATATCGACGCCAATCCACGGCAGAAAATCGATCTATGGCTGGATGTACGCTGCGGGCTGCCGTTTGCGTCGGGCTCGGTCGACTCGATTTATTCGACCCACATGATTGAGCATTTTTATCCCGACGAACTGCAGCGGCTTCTGCTGGAATGTGCTCGCGTGCTGAAACCGGAAGGCGGGCTGCGGCTGGTTGTGCCCAGCCTGAAAAATGCGATCACCGCGTACCAGCAAGGGTGCCACGAGTGGTTTTACGATGCGTTCCCGCGGCATTTCGATTCGATGGGTGGGCGCTTCTCCAATTTTGTGTTCTGCGATGGCCAGCACCGGACGGCATTCGATTTTGAGTATCTCAATGAAGTGCTGCGGAGTGCGGGATTCCAGCAGGTAGAGGAATCCGCGGAAGGGTCGAGCCGGCTTTACCGGGACGCAGCACCCGCGTTCGAACCGGGCGATGCCAAGGGGTTGCCGCACTCTCTATTTGTAGAGGCATTCAAGCAGGCGAGAAGTTGAAGCGGTTTCGGACCAAGAAAAAGAAAAAGGGCATGGCTGCGAGCCATGCCCTTAATTTTTCGTTTGGAAAGCGAGCTATTCTTTCTTGTCTTCTTCCTTCGCGGGCTCGACGCCGCCGTCGTGCGCGGCTTGCGCCTCGGCCTCTTCCATGGCTTTTTTGGCTTCGGCGGCTTTCTTGGCGCGGACTTCGGCACGCTTCTCGCGCTTTTCATCGAGGACCTTCTCGCTGCCAAGGAGTTCGAGAAAAGCTTTATCGGCGCCATCGCCTTTGTTCCAGCCGGTGCGGATGATGCGGGTGTATCCGCCCTCGCGATCGCCGAAACGCGGGCCGACGGTATCGAACAGCTTGACCACGGCTTCGTCGGTCATGAGATATCCGGCGGCCAGACGGCGCGCAGCCAGATCGCCGCGCTTGCCGAGGGTGATCATTTTCTCGACCAGCGGACGCGCGGCCTTGGCTTTGGGAACGGTCGTCTCGACGCGCTCCTCTACGATCACCGAGGTGACCAGATTGCGCAGCAGCGAGCGCCGGTGCGCAGTGTTCCGTCCGAGTTTGAAGCCTGCAACTTTGTGACGCATGGGTATACCCCAGTTTCAAAGTTTCGGGTTTCAAGCTTCGAGTATTCAGGGGCGCGATTTGCTTGGAATCGCTCGAAACCTGAAACTCGAAACTTGAAACTGATTCCTACAGCTGGTCGTCCGGTCCGTAAGCGGACGCGGGCAACGGGACATTGGAGGTCGGTCCGGGCACGGCATTGCCGTGCTCGTCGATCTTCAT
>DASYYT010000009.1:0-52809 GCA_035949755.1 Candidatus Sulfotelmatobacter sp. | reverse complement strand
GTCCCAAGTCTGAACCCTGAAGGCTGAGGTCTGAGGTCTGAAGTCCGAGGTCCGAGGTCCGAAGTCCGATTTCCTACTTCAGCCTGGCCCCCACCGGCACATCCTCCAGAAAGCTGGCCAGTACGGGCTTGCCGCCTTCCGGCGAGGCGGCGACGATCATGCCGTTCGATTCCATGCCGCGCAATTTGCGCGGAGCCAGATTCGCGACGAGCACCACCTTGCGGCCCACCAGGGTCTCCGGCGCATAAGCCTCGGCGATTCCAGCCAGCACCTGCCGGACTTCTGTCCCGATGTCCACTTCCAGGCGCAGAAGTTTGTCAGCCTTGGGCACTCGTTCGGCAACCTTCACCAGCCCAACGCGCAGTTCGACCTTTGCGAAATCATCAATCGAAATCTTATTTCCGTCCTGCGAAACTGCGGCGGGGGTTGGGGCCGCCGTGCCCAGCGCAATCGCGGGAGGGGCCTGCGGAGCCGGCGTTTTCGCGGCGCTCTCTCTGCTTTCTTCCACTACTGGTCCACGTTGCTGCTCTTCCATCTGCTGCATCCTTTCAATCGCGCTCTTGTCGGCGCGCGGAAAAACGGGGCGTACGTCGCCCAGTTTCGTGCCCAGCTTGAGCTGTCCCCAGGCCAGATTGGCTAAGTCAAGTTTCTTGATGTCGCCCAGCCCCATCTGCTCCCAGATTTTCGCCGTGGCATCGGGGATCACCGGATGCGCCAGCGCAGTGGCGATGCGCAACGCCTCGGCGGATGTATAGAGCACGGTCGCCAGACGCGCCCGGTTCTCGTCGTCCTGCTTTTCGCCCAAAGCCCAAGGCTCGTTCTCGACGATATATTTGTCGACGGCCGCCACCAGGCCCCACGCCGCTTCCAGCGCGCGGGAGAACTGGAATTGATCGAACAGCGTCGAAAATTCGCGGATGGCCTGGCGAGCGGTCTCCGCGACGGCAGCGTCGGCCGGAATTCTTGCTACCGTGTGCGCGGGATACGGCACCTCCCCTTTGAAGTACCGGTTGATCATGGTTAAGGTGCGGCTCGCCAGATTGCCCAGACCGTTCGCGAGATCGGAGTTATAGCGCTGCACCAGCGCATCGAAGGAAAACGATCCATCCTGCCCGAAGACAACTTCGCGCAGCAGGAAATAGCGCAAGGCGTCCGCGCCCAACACGTCGAGAATGGTCTCGGTGCGCACGATGTTGCCGCGCGACTTCGACATTTTGCTTTCTTCAAACAGCAGCCAGCCGTGAGCCACAATCGCCTTCGGCAACTCCAGGCCGGCGGCCAGCAGAAAAGCCGGCCAGTAGACGCAATGGAAGCGCACGATTTCCTTGCCGATCATGTGAACGTCCGCCGGCCAGTATTTCTTGAATGCCTCCTGCGCGCCGGCGTGCGACGAGCCATATCCGATGGCCGTGATGTAGTTGGCCAGCGCGTCGAGCCAGACATAGATCACATGCTTCGGATCGTCCGGCACCGGGATTCCCCACGAGAACGTCGAGCGGCTGATCGACAAATCGCGCAGACCCGAGCGTACAAACGAAATCACCTCGTTGCGCCGCGTCTCCGGGCGCACAAAGTCAGGGTTGGCGTAGAGCGCCAGCAATTTGTCCTGAAACGCCGACAGCTTGAAAAAGTAATTCTCCTCGTGCACCGTTTCGGTAATGCGCCCGCAGGTCGGGCAGGGATCGCCGGGCTGCGCGCCGTCCACATAAAGTTCGTCGGAAACGCAATACTGGCCGGTGTAGGTGCCCTTGTAGATGAAGCCGTTGTCGCGAATCCGGCGGAATAACTCCTGGACCCGCTTCTTGTGGCGCTCCTCGGTGGTGCGAATAAAGTCGTCGTTGGAAATTCCCATCCGCTTCCATAGTTTGCGGAATTCATTGGAAATCTCGTCCGCGTACTGCTGCGGAGTTTTGCCCGCGGCCTGCGCCGCCCGCTCGATCTTCTGCCCATGCTCGTCGGTGCCGGTGAGAAAGAAAGTGTCGGCTCCGAGCAGGCGCTGCCGCCGCGCAATCGTGTCGCAGGCAATGGTCGTGTAAGCGTGGCCGATATGGGGCCGCGCGTTGACGTAGTAAATCGGGGTCGTGATGTAGAACTTCCTGGTCATAAAATCTTTGAACCACGAAAGAAATCCTTCGTGAACCTTCGTGTCCTTAGTGGTTAATGCTTTCCGCCAGTCGCGTAGGCTCGCGATGCTTCCTGCATGACGGTTTTCAGCGGGACGCGATGCTCCGCCGCAATCCGGCGGCAGTCTTCGTATTCGGGCGCATAATTCGTGACCGCCCCATTCATGCTGGCAATCTTGATGCGAACTTCTCCCCATTGGGTGCGAACATTTTCCCAGCGCCGGGCCAGCGTCTGGCGCGTCTCCTCGCGGCGGCGGACGCCCAGCGTCGTGGTCTCGGCAAAGATCAGTTGCGCCAGCTTACCAGCGCTCTCCGGCTGGCACAGCACCGTCAGCAGCGTGCCGGGACGATTTTTCTTCATCTGCACCGGCATTCCGAACACATCCAGCGCGCCTTCTTCGAGCAGCCGGTCCATCACATAGCCGAACACTTGCGGATTCAAGTCATCCAGGTTGGCTTCGAGAATAGTGATGGTTTCCGAGGTCGTGTTCGCCAGCTTCGAGGCGGACTCTCCGATCACCAGCCGCAACACGTTGGGATGTCCCGCGACTTCCCGCGATCCCGCGCCGTAACCGGATTTCTCAATCCTCATCTCGGGGAAAGCCGTGAAACGCCGGGCCAGCGTCTTCACGATCGCCGCACCCGTGGGCGTGACCAACTCGGCCTGCACTCCGGACGAATACACCGGCGCATCCTTCAGCAGTTCGACGGTCGCCGGAGCCGGCACAGGAAATATCCCGTGCGCGCACTCGACCGTTCCGCCGCCGAGATTAAGCGGAGAGCACACGATCTCGTCGACACCCAGAGCTTCCGACCCAACGGCGGCGCAGACGATATCCACCATGGCATCGACCGCGCCGACCTCGTGGAAATGCACCGTTTCGATGGGCACATTGTGGATCTTCGCCTCTGCCGCGCCCAAGGCTTCAAAGATGGCGATCGCTTTTTTCTTCGCTGCGTCAGAGACCCCAGACTCGGAGATGATCTTACGAATCTCACTCAGCCCGCGATGCGGATGCGCGTGAGAATGTGCGCCGGTCGCCGAGCGTTCGCTTCGAGCGTGTACATCCTCGTGCGCGTGCTCGTTCCCGTGCTCATGAGGATGCTCGTGCGAATGTGCAGCGTTGGGGCCGGCCTCCTTGGCCCAGTACTGCTCCCGCGGCATATCCTTTTCGCCGTCCACCCAAACGTCCACCTTGGTTGCCGCAATGCCGCTGCGCATCACGCGCCCAATTTCCAGCTTCGCACCTACCCCAAGCGCTGAAACCGTCTCCTCCAGCAATCGCGGGGAAACTCCAGCGTCCACCAGCGCGCCCAGAAACATGTCGCCGCTGATGCCGGAAAAACATTCGAGGTACGCGATGCGCATAGGAACTCAATCCACCACAGAGATACCGAGACACGAAGAAGAAAAGTTGTTTGTCCTGATTGGTTTCGCTCAGCCTCTGTGTCTCTGTGGTGAGGTCGATTTCGGCCGAACTTTCATCATAGGGAACGGCTTGTTGCCGCGTCAAACCTCGCGCCCCCGCCCGCTCTGTTAAAATCACTGTTTCTCCAACAGGTTAGAAGGCTTCCTTGTATCGTTATCTAGAACAACAGCTGGCCCTGCGGGTTCGCGAGTGTCTCCAAAAGCGCCATCCTGATGCGGCGCTGCCTGCCGTTGTCATCGAGCAACCGCCAAAGGTCGAACTCGGGGACTTCGCCATCCCGATTTTTCCCTTCGCCAAGCCGTTGCGGTCGGCGCCGTTGAGAATTGCCGAGGCCATTCGCGCCGAGATCGCGCCGGTGGAGGGCATCGCCGAGATCAAGGTAGCTCCTCCGGGATATTTGAATGTAAAGATTGATCGCCGTTTTATGGCGGGAGCCCTGGCCGACGATCGGAAGCCGCGCACCGACGTTCCTTCCGGGAAGATTCTGGTCGAGCATTCCAGCATCAATCCCAATAAAGCCGCGCACATCGGCCACCTGCGCAACGCCATTCTCGGAGACACCTTCGTCCGGCTTTTACGCTATGCCGGCAGGGAAGTGGACATCCAGAATTACATCGACAACACCGGGGTGCAGGTTGCCGACGTGGTGGTCGGATTCACCCACATCGAGAAAAAAAATCGCTCCGAAATCGAGGCGCTCACCCGCCAGCCCCGTTTCGATTACTACTGCTGGGACCTTTATGCCCGAGTCTCGCAGTGGTACGAGCGGGACAAGCAGAACAAGGAAGCGCGCCTCGAGACCCTGCACGCCATCGAAGACGCGGGCAGCGAGACCGCGGCTATTGCTGACTTAATTTCGACGGCCGTCCTGCGCCGCCATCTCGAGACCATGGACCGGCTGGATATTGAATATGACTTCCTGCCCCGCGAGAGTGAAATCCTGCACCTGCATTTTTGGGACGCAGCTTTTACCAAGTTGAAAGAAAGCGGCGTGCTGACCTTCGAAACCGACGGCAAGAACAAAGGCTGCTGGGTCATGCGGCGGGCTGGGACAGACAAGGCCGAAAGCGAAGAGGCCTACCAGAGCTCGGATTTCGCCGAAGACTTTGATCGCGTTTCCGAAGAAGACCAGAAAGTGATCGTCCGCTCCAACGGAACTGTCGGCTACGTCGGCAAAGACATCGCCTACCACATGTGGAAGTTCGGGCTGCTCGGGCGCGATTTCGAATATCGCAAGTTCTATCGGTATCCCAACCAGCACGATTGCTGGATCTCCTCGACCCAAGGCGAGAAAGATCACCCTCATTTCGGCAACGTCGCTGAAATCTACAATGTCATCGACGTACGACAGTCGGAAGCGCAGAACACAGTAAAGGAGGCGTTGCGCGATCTGGGCCATGGAGAAGCGGCCGACCATTTTACGCATTTCTCCTACGGCATGGTCGTTCTGACTCCACGCTGCGCCGCCGAACTGGGCTACAACCTGACCGAAGAAGAGAAGGCGCGATCGTTCATCGGTGTCAGCGGGCGCAAAGGCTTCGGCGTGAAAGCCGACGACCTGCTCGATCAACTCATCGGGTCGGCGAAGAAAGAAGTCGATTCCCGTCACCCGCAGTTGACTGAGCCGGAACGTCTCGCTATCGCCACCCAGATTGCCATCGGGGCCCTGCGCTATTTCATGCTGAAGTACACCAAGCAGTCGGTGATCGCTTTCGATTTCAAAGATGCGCTCAGCTTCGAAGGCGAGACCGGACCCTACGCTCAATATGCGGCCGTGCGCGCCACCAGCATCTTCCGCAAAGCCGGCCTCGATGCTGACACATTTTTGAAAGAGGCCTCTGGCAAAATTTCGGCAGCGGATCTGGAGGAATATTTATCGGGCGATGCCGCCAACGAAATCTGGGAGCTGTGGCTCACCGCATCCAAGACCTCGTACGTGATCGATCAATGCATCGCGACCACCGAGCCCGCCTATCTGGCCAAGCACGTGTTCCAACTGGCGCAGCTGTTCAACACTTTCTACCACCGTTATCCGATCCTCAGCGAAGCCGATGAGAAGCGGAAGGAATTCCTTCTGGCGTCAGTAGCGGTAGTGCGCCGCGAATTGATTCGAACTTTGGCGGTCATGGGCATCACCGTGCCTCCGGTCATGTAAAATGCCTGCGATCATGCAGTGAGCCTCCCCTCATGCTGAAGTCTGTGGATTCATCTGCGCCGTCTCATCCCTGGGTCCGCCGCATCCTGACGAGCCTGCTGCTGTTGCTGCTGCTTGCGGTTGGCGCAGGGTTCCTCTACGAGAATATCTCGGAAGCTCGCGACCGCCGTTTCAATCGCATGGCCGGCAAACTTGTAAATGTCGATGGGCTCACCATGCACATCAACTGCACTGGTGACGGAGGTCCGGCCGTGATCCTCGACTCGGGGCTGGGCGACTCCTACGTTTCCTGGCGCAAGGTGCAACCGGAAATCGCAAAATTTGCGCGGGTATGTTCGTACGACCGCGCTGGACTCGGCTATAGCAATTCCACGAGCGAGCCCCGCACCAGCAAAGTCATTGCCGAGCAGTTGCACGCCCTGTTGCAGGCTGCCCAGATTCCTCCTCCGTACATTCTCGTGGGCCACTCCATGGGCGGTTACGATGTACGCGTGTATGCGAGCCTCTACCGCAATGACGTGATTGGCATGGTGCTGGTCGATGCTTCTCATCCCGACCAGGAAAACCGTCTTCCCCCCGAACTCAAAGGCATGGAAGGAAACTGGCTGCGCGAAGCCGAGTTTCTGGAATACACCACCCCGTTCGGCATTCCGCGCCTGCTTGGCTTCTGCGATGAAAATCCCGTGGTTCGCGCCGCGGACTGCAATTTCCAGACGGCGCGTGAGGCAGTGGCTGAGCTCAAGGCCTTCAACACCAGCGCTGCGCAGGCGGCTGCCAGCGGTTCGCTGGGCGATATGCCACTGGCGGTTCTTTCCCACGATCCCGCCAAGCCCTCCAGCGAATTCCCGCCCGACCTCAATAAGGCGGTCAATCAAGCCTGGGACAAGATGCAGGATGAATTGGCCCATCTCTCCACCCGGGGAACGCGAACGATCGCGAAAAACAGTGGACATTACATTCAGAGCGATCGGCCCGACGTGGTCATTGAAGCGGTGCGCAACGTGACCGAGGATGCGCGGCAACTGCAGACTGCCTCGGCTCCGGCCCCGCATTGAGGATGGCGTCGCTCCGAAGCCCGCTGCGAAACCTGCTAACCTTCTTACTCACTTAAAATCCCCACCTCGACTGCGGTACGCTCAGCATCTCAGGAGCACATGATGGAATCCAGGGATCGGCATATAGCTGTTCCAGCAGCTCTCCTTCTGTTTTTCTGCATGTTTTTATCAATGGTTGCCCGCGGCCAGGATTCCGAGCCGGGAAAGCCACCGGAACCTGCAAAAGCTCGTCCGCAAATAGGCCTCGCTCTCAGCGGCGGCGGAGCTTTGGGGCTGGTGGAAATCGGCATCATTCAGTGGATGGAAGAAAATCACATTCCCGTCGACCGCATCGCCGGCACCAGCATGGGGGGCATCATCGGAGCAATGTATGCCAGCGGCATGACCCCCACGGAAATGAAAACTTTCGCGGAAAAAATCAATTGGGATGAGGTCCTGCAGCCCGAGCCGGTCTACTCGCAGCTTTCCTACCGGCGCAAGCAGGATCGCCGCAACTTTCTGATCAACGCTCCTCTCGGTTTAAAACATGGCCTGCGCGGCCCCAATGGCCTCAATCCAGGACAAGGCGTCAGCCTGCTGCTCGACCGCCTCGCCTTCCCTGAATCCGGCATCGCCAGCTTTGACGATCTGCCGATCCCTTTCCGCTGCGTCGCGACCGATATGCAAAGCGGCGAAACCGTAGTCCTGCATAACGGTCCGCTGCCTGAGGCGCTACGCGCGTCCATGGCCATCCCCGGCGTTTTTACTCCAGTGGAAGTCAATGGCCGCGTTTTGGCCGATGGCGGCATGGTGCAAAACATTCCGGTGGAAACCGCCCGCGGTATGGGCGCTGAGGTTGTGATCGCCGTCGAACTTCGCCTTCCGCCCGGCGATGTTAAGGAACTGGGTTCGCTTACCGGAGTCCTCTCGCGCGCCGTCGATGTCATGATCACGCAGAACGAGCGGCTTTCCCTGGCCCTCGCCGACGCCAAGATCAGTGTCGACATGAAGGGCTACTGGGTTATGGATTACAGCAAAGTGGATCAACTGATCAGCCTTGGTTACAGGACTGCCGTCAGCCAGTCGGCCGCGCTCCTGCCTTACGCGATTCAGGATCTCCATGAGTGGCAGCAATATTTGGACGCGCGTGCCGCACGAAAGCGCGCGCCCATCAAACGAGTCGACGCCATCGTCGTCACTGGGGCGGGCCCGGCCGCGGACCGCAGAATTCAACAGCGGCTCAGCAAAGACCTTCACAAGCCTCTGGACCTGCACGCCCTCGAGACCCAACTCACGCGCATCGCAGGGCAGGGCGAGTTCGATGATCTGGGCTACGAGGGATTCACGCAGAACGGAGTTCCCGCGCTCCGCGTCACCGCTCACGAGAAATCCTATGGCCCGCCCTTCGTCGATCTGGCCGTGAACGTCGCCGGCTCCGGCGTGGCGGCGTTTGATTTCTCCGCCGGCGCTCGCGTCACCTTCATGGACATTGCCCATCATGGCGGCGAGTGGCGCAACGATCTTCTTTTCGGTTCCAGCAATCTGGCGGCGACCGAGTACTACCAGCCGGTGGGCCAGTTTGGATTGTTTGTCGCGCCCTATGCGTTTGCTTCCAAGTACGCCCGCAATTCATTCAGCAGTCTGACCCGTGTGGCTATCTTCGGCGACGAACGCGCCGGAGGCGGTCTCGATATCGGTTACGATTCTGGGCGCCGCAGCGAGTTCCGCATCGGTTATGAATTGTTCGACGGAAAATTGGACCCTCTGGTCGGCGCGACCGGTCTGCCCATAGTCCACGGCAGCACCGGGCAATTCCGCGCACGCTTTGTCTTTGATGGCCAGGACAGCCCTTCCATCCCGAGCAAAGGCAGCCTGCTGGTGGCGACGCTTTCACGCGTGCTGCAGAGTCCCGGCCTGCCGCGTCCCATTACGCAGATGGAAATGCAGACTTCCAATTTCATCCCCATCAGCGACAAGACCTCGCTCTTTAGCGACATCTCAGGAGGCACAACCTTTCGCGGCTCCGCCGGACCCTTCCAGGTATTTCAACTCGGCGGGCCTTTCCGTCTCGGCGCATATTTCCCCGATGAATTTCTGGGCGACCATTACGCCTACGCCTCCCTTGGTTTTCGCCGCGACCTTTACAAGCTCCCACAGCTGGTGGGAAAAAAGATCTACTGGGGTGGATGGTATGAAGCCGGCACTGCCTTCGGTTCACTGGGCCGCGAGCCCGGTCCCGTAGTAGTGCGGGGCACGTTCAATCTCGGGGTCATGGCCGACACGATTGTGGGCCCAATCGCACTGGCGGGAAGCGTCAGCCCCACGGGGCAGAGCCGCGTGAATTTCTCCATCGGGCGCTTGTTCTAGACGCAAGCGACTCGCAGCAGAGCGATCTGCTCACAGCTCAGTGCTCATAGCTCGCAACTGAGTGCCACATTGCCCGTTCCCTCTGTCCACGTACATTGATATACTTCGCCCTTCGTTCAAAAGAGTCAGCCCGGAGGAACTGGTGCGCCTGCCCCTTTCTTGTGCTCTCGTTTTCGTGCTCGCAATCTCGGCCGCTGCCCAACAACAGATCGAACCCGCCCCGAAGCCCATCTTCAAGCTGCGGGAAGTCATGATCCCGGTGCGCGACGGCGTTCATCTGCAGACCGCGATCCTGACGCCCATCGATCAGAAAGGGCCGTTGCCGATTCTGTTTCGCCGCACTCCTTACGGCGTTCCCGAGAAAGCGCCCGACCACATGCCGCCCCAACTCAAGGAACTCGCCGCCGACGGGTACATTTTCGTCATTCAGAATCTCCGCGGACGTTTCAAGTCGGAGGGCGTGTTCAATCTTTCATCGTGGGTGGATCTGAACGATCCCAAGGCCACTAACGAAACGACCGACGCCTACGACTCGATCGATTGGCTGATCAAGAATGTTCCCAACAACAATGGCAAAGTCGGCATGTACGGCGTCTCCTACGATGGCCTGACCACTGCGCTGGCACTGCTCCATCCGCATCCCGCGCTCAAAGCCATGAGCGAGCAGGCTTCGCCCGTCGATCAATGGATGAACGACGACGATCACCGCTATGGCGCGCTCCGCGAAAGCTACGATTTCGAGTACGCCGTGATGGAGCAGGCCGACAAGAACAAGAACACTCACTTTGAATTCGAGACCTACGACACCTACGAGTGGTATCTCGATCTGGGGCCGCTTTCGAATATCAACGCCAAGTATCTGCACGGATCGATTCCGTACTGGAACTCGACTATCGATCACCCCAACTACGACGAATTCTGGAAGAAAGAAGCCTGGGTGCGCCAGCTTCATGCCTCGACTGTGCCCAATCTGAATGTGGCCGGATTCTGGGATCAGGAAGATCCCTGGGGACCCTGGCAGATTTTCAAGCACGCTGAAGAAAGCGACCCGCAGCATACCGACTTCATCGTGGCCGGTCCGTGGTATCACGGGGAATGGCAGAGCCCGAAGGGCGAGAGCATCGGGCTGATTCCGTTTGGCGGGCACGAGACCGCGCGCGAGTTCCGCGAGAGTATCGAGGCGCCGTTCTTCCGCTATTACCTGCATGGCGAAGGCGACAAGCCGTCATGGCAGGCAAGCACCTTTCAAAGCGGATCGAACACCTGGCATACCTATCCTGCGTGGCCTCCGAAAGAAGCGAAAAGCACAAATCTGTATTTACACAGCGACGGCACGCTGTCGTTCAGTGCACCCGGGCGGGGCAGCGAGCCCGCGTATCGCGAATACGTTTCCGATCCCGCCAATCCCGTGCCCTACCGCGAGCGACCTGTTTCTCCGACGTATCCCGGAGGCGACTGGCGCACCTGGGAGGTCGCCGACCAGCGCTTCGTCGATCACCGCCCCGATGTGCTTGCCTTTGTCAGCGTGCCCCTGGAGCACGATCTGACCGTGACCGGTCCGCTGGCCGCAGACGTATTCGCGTCCACTTCGGGGACCGATAGCGATTTCGTGGTCAAACTCATCGACGTATATCCGCAAGATGCGCAGAAAAATAACTGGAGTCCCGAGGAGGGACCGAAGCCGGGCCAGTACGCGCAATCCTTGAATGGATACGAACTGCCCGTCGCCATGGAAGTTCGGCGGGGCCGCTATCTGGCGAGCTTTGAGAATCCGCAGCCGTTAGTGGCCAACAAGCCCACAGAATGGAACGTTCCCCTGCGCGATCACGATCACGTTTTTCTCAAGGGACACCGCATCATGGTGCAGATTCAATCCACCTGGTTCCCGGTGATTGACCGCAATCCGCAGAAATTCGTGCCCAGCATTTACAAAGCGGCAGCCGCAGATTTCGTTCCGGCCACGCAGCGAATCTACTGCTCGCCGGACCTGCCCTCGCACCTGGTGTTGCCGGTGATGCCGTAGCGCCGGCGATAAAAGGATGGGCAGAAAAAGAGGGCGCCGTCACAGACTAGTGCCCGGCGTCCTCGCCCCCGCTCCGCGTCAGCTTTCTATTTCCCGCCCGCCGTGCTGTGTTGTCCGAGCCACGAAGCCAGTTGCGGCTCCTGCTGCGACTTCAGATCAACGCAGTTGTTGATGCGTTCGATCGACTGCTTGTACGACCGCTCGGCCGCTTCCACCTTGTGAGCGGTGAAGAACTCCGTCACCTGGTCGCGCAATCCTGCATCGCAGAACGAACTGGTGCTCTGCACCACTTCCGCGCTGGCGAATGGTCCTCCCGCCTTTTCGATTTCAGACCAGTGCTCGCGGATAAAGTTCCAGGCCAGATCCTGCCCGGCCGGATTGCGGAGAACGCCTGTGACCAACTGCAACGCATCTTGCGACCGTACCTCGGGCGAGACTGCAAAATCGAGTGTCCGCTGCAACAGTTTCGGGTCGGTGAAGTCCCGGAGCGTGAAGAAGTACGCATAGTACTGCTCGGGCGCTTTCGTGTTTTTCAACGCCGTCATCACTTTGTCGTAGAAATCAGGGCCGCCATTGATAGCAGCCACAGGAAGAGCAGCGTCCGCCAACTCGTGATCCACCGAAGCTGGATTGGCCAAGGCCTGGTCTGCGATCTGGCGCGCCTCATGCAAGGCTTCCGGATCACGCGCATCGTAACCCAGCGCATGCAACAGACGGGCCCGCATCGCCTTCTGTTCATCGGAATCGCCCGGCTTCGGCTCCCACCCGACGTCTTTCATGATGGGGGACAGAAGCTGACGCAGCCAGGTTCGGTACTGGTCGCGGTCGTTGTCGTCCACCATATAGCGATTGATGAAATCGAGCCCGCCAAGAAGATCTTCGAGCACAGCGCGGTTGCGGTCCGGTTGCAGGCCGTCGGCGAAAGCAAGGTAATCGCCAACCGGCTCGCGGCCCACTCGCACCGACGCCCAGATATCATTTTCCAGCGAGATGCGCTCGGCGGGGCTCAGCTTTGTTTCGGCGTTGCTCGCCAGATCGCGCACCACCTCCGGCTGATATCCCACGCGGTAATATCCGGTCGCTCCGGCGTTGCCCAAGACCCAAGTCGAGCATCCCGGAAGCGTGAAGGTCTCTTCTCTCTTGGTGAGCAGTTCGCACTTGGGCGCGCTGTCGGCTGATCCCCGCAAGCACAGGGGAACCTGCCACAGTTGGTCGTCAGGCTCGGAGAACTTGGTGCGGTCAAAGTAGTACCGTTTCTGCGAGAGCGCGACGCTGGTGGAATTGCCCGAGCATTGCGCCTTCACGTTGATGATGGGCAGGCCCGGCTGTTGCACCCAGGTCGGCATGATCTTGTCCACCGGCTTCTTCGAGGTCTTGGCCTGAGCGTCCCAGAAATCCGCCGCCGTGGCGTTGCCGTATTGGTGCTGTTTGAGGTAGGCGTTCACGCCCGCGCGGAAGGTCTCTTCTCCCAGGTAGGACTCCAGCATGTGCAGCACGGCTGCGGCCTTGCCGTACGCGATTCCGTCAAATAGTTCCTGAATCTGCGCCGGAGTCTCCGCTGCCTGATGGATGGGGCGCGTGTTGGCCAGCGAATCGACATTCATGGTGCCGCCCGCGGCGCTGACGTCGTCCAGATTGAAATTCCATTCCGGTTTCCACGCCTCGACGGGCTTGCTCGACATCCAGGTGGCGAACCCTTCGTTGAGCCATATATCGTCCCACCACTTCATCGTGACCAGATCGCCAAACCACTGGTGCGCCATTTCGTGCGCGATCACGCTGGCAATCGTTTTGCGCAGATCGACCGAGCCCTGCTTTTCGTCGATGAGAAGCAGTACATCGCGGAAGGTGATGCAGCCGGTATTCTCCATCGCGCCGGCTGAAAAATCAGGCAAGCCGACCAGATCCAGCTTTCCATAGGGGTACTTGATGCCGAAGTATTTATCGTAGTAGCTGAGGATGTGCTCAGCCGATTCCAGCGCGAACTTGCCTAAATCCTGTTTGCCGCTGGTAGCGTAGACGCGAATGGGGATTCCGTCGGCTTCGCCCTCGATGTATTCAAAGTTGCCCACCACCAGCGCGGCCAGATAAGAAGACATCTTGGGGGTAGTGGCAAACTTCACGGTGTGTTTGTCTCCCGGACCGGGAGTGTCGGAGGCTACCTTCTGGTTCGAAATGGCGACCATGCCTTTCGGAGCTACAGCCGTGATGTCAAATGTCGCCTTGTAATCCGGCTCGTCGAACGAAGGATAGGCGCGGCGCGCGTCGGTCGACTCAAACTGCGTTGCGGCATATTTGCGGCCCTGATCGTCTTTGCCCAGATAGAAGCCGCGCATCTCGCTGTTGAGAGTTCCCGTGTAGGTGATGTGTACGGTAGCAGGCCCGTCGGCCAGCGGCTTCTCCACCGACAGCACGACCATCTCCTTCTCTTTCTCGGGAGTGACCTTGGCCTTCTGCTGGGCGCCCCCACTGGAGATCGTGACATCGTGGAAATCAATGTCGACCGCGTTCAAGGTGATCTCTGAGGTGGGCTTCGACACGAGGATGGCGATGGTCTCATCGCCTTCGAATTTGGCATTTTCCAAGTCGGGAGTAAAAGTAAGTTTGTAATTTTGGGGTCTGGCAATTTCGGGGAGGCGCTGAGCGCTCGCCCCACAGAGTGCCAGCGCGAGAAAGGTCATAACCGCAAGCATTCGCTTCATTGGTTTCCTCTGAGTGAGAATCGGATCATTTTCTATGAAGGTCTTCGAGCGCTACCCACAGGAGGCACTCGTCTACGGATCGTTACGCATCAAGTTGCGCAAAAGTTCAATGACTAGTATGCATCAGCCCATTGCAGACGGTGGCGGCGCAGCGGTTCGCGCCAAACCAGTACGGGATTTCGCGATAGTCATCCACGGTAAAAACCGCCAGATCGGCATCTTTGCCGGGCTCGATGCTGCCTTTTCGATCGGCCAACCGGAGCGCCCACGCTCCATTGATCGTGGCAGCCGCGATGGCTTCCGCAGGCGACATCTTCATATGCGTGCACGCCAGCGACATTGCCATGGGCATACTCAGGGTTGGCGATGTGCCCGGGTTGAAGTCAGTCGCCAGCGCGACCGGAACGCCCGCATCGATCAGCCGGCGCGCGTCCGGATAATCTTTCAGGCCCAGAAAATAATTTGCGCCGGGGACGAGCGTCGCGACCGTCTCGCGCTTCGCCAGTTGCGGAATGTCAGCCTGGTTCACGTGGTCCATGTGATCGAACGACGCCGGATCGAAGCGCAGAAACGGCGCGAGAGTCGTCTCTGAAAGCTGGCCCACATGCGCCCGCACGCTCAGCCCGTGTTGCTTCGCGGCGGCAAAGATCTGTTCGGCTTCCTGCGGCGTAAAGGCTCCCTTGTCGCAGAAGACGTCGACAAATTGGGCGAGCTTCCGCCATGCCGCGCCCGGAATCATCTCTTTACAGACGATCTCGACATACTTTTGTGAGCAGCCCTGAAACTCTTTTGGCACGACATGGGCTCCGAGCAAGGTGGAAACGACCGTTCCGGGCCAGCGGGAAGCGGCTTCGCGGATGGCTTCCAGAGACTTCAGTTCCGAGTCGAGGGTTAATCCATAGCCGGATTTGGCTTCGACGGTCGTGGTTCCGTGCGCAGCCATATCGCTCAGAGTGCTCAGGATTTTGGCCGACAGTGCGTTCTTTGCCGCGCTGCGCACGGCTTCAAGGCTGGACCGGATTCCGCCGCCGGCGGCAGCAATCTGTTCGTACGAAGCGCCTTCGATGCGCTTCTCAAAATCCACCAGCCGCGGGCTGACGAAAACCGGATGTGTGTGTGAGTCGACAAAGCCAGGCAGAACAACTTTCCCGGAGCAGTCGATCCGGCTGACTTTCTTGCGGTTCTTTTTCAGCCAGGGATCGCGCAGCGCGTCTTTAGTGGTCCCGACCGAGACGATCTTGCCGCCCATGCACAGAACAGCTGCATCGTGGATGATACCGAGTTCTCGAAGGGCGTTTCCCCGCCGCGGACCTGCGTTCGTGGAGGGAGAACGCAGGGTTAGAAGCTGGCACGCGTTTTCAAGCAGCAATGCTGTACGGTTTTTCTCGAAGCTCACGTGTCCCCCAGTCTAACAGCGCAACTGGCGCTGGGGAGTTGCCTGAATATCAGGCAAACGGTATAATCAGGCGAGGAGATGCCAATGCAGTCGGCCAGAGTGGGAAAGAGAGGGGCGATCATCGTACCCGCAAACCTCCGGAAGCGATTTGGTATTGAGGAAGGAAGCATTGTCACCGCGGAGGAAAAGGATGATGGCATTCTGATTCGTCCTGCCGTCGTCATTCCGGTCGAGCGCTACACACCGGAGCGTGAGGCGGAGTTCCTCCTGTCGAATGCGGTAGACGAGGCGGACTACCGCAGCGCACGTAAGGCGGTGCGGAAAATGGGCCTGGACCCGGATGCGATTCCGCACGCTCGGCCTTGATCCATGGATCGATTGTTTCTCGATGCGAACGTGCTGTTTTCGCCTGCATATAAAGCAGATGCACGCGTTTTCCGCCTGTGGAACCTCAGTGACGTTCAATTGTGTAGTTCACGCTCTGCACTCGAGGAGGCTCGCTTTAACTTGTCGGATGAGGCCCAACTGAGGAGACTGACGAAGGTTATTGACAACGTGCAGTTCTTCGAAGCAAGTAAGCGCGATCTTCCGAGAGGTGTGCACCTGCCTGACAAAGATGCGCCGATTTTGTTGGCAGCACTTGATGCGAAATCGGACTATCTGTTGACTGGAGACTTTCGACACTTTGGGTCATACTTCGGCAAGCGAATCGAAGGCATGATGATAGTTCGACCCAGTCAGTATCTGAAAATCAAAGATCGGGATTGAGTTCATCCCTGCAGCAAAATGCTGTTTTGCGGCAACTTTCTCTTCCAACCCATCAAGTTGTTGCATTAGACCATTGTGCTTGACAGGGCTTCATCTGCTTTCCATCGGAATCCTCACCCCGGTCTTCTTCGCGAACTGTTTTGCTTCGTCGTAGCCGGCGTCGGCGTGGCGAATGATTCCCATTCCTGGGTCGGTTGTGAGCACGCGTTCAATCCGCTTGGCCATCATCTCGGTGCCATCCGCGACTGTGACTTGGCCGGCGTGCAGCGAGTAGCCGATGCCGACGCCTCCGCCATTGTGGATGGAGACCCACGATGCGCCTGCGGCGGTGTTGAGCAGGGCGTTCAACAGCGGCCAGTCGGCGACTGCGTCGGAGCCGTCTTTCATGCTCTCGGTTTCGCGGAAAGGCGAGGCGACCGAGCCGCAGTCGAGATGGTCGCGGCCAATCACGATGGGCGCTTTGATCTTGCCTCTCTTCACCAGATCGTTCATCGCCAGGCCAAACTGCGCGCGCTCGCCGTATCCCAGCCAGCAGATACGGGCGGGCAGGCCCTGGAACTTGATGCGCTTGCGCGCCAGGTCAATCCAGCGGCGGAGGATGCGATTGTCGGGAAACAGTTCCAGGACCAGATCGTCGGTCACATGAATATCAGAGGCCTCGCCGGACAGCGCGACCCAGCGGAACGGGCCGCGTCCTTCGCAGAACAGCGGACGAATGTAGGCGGGAACGAATCCGGGGAAGTCGTAGGCATTCTTCACTCCGCGCTGGAACGCGAAGGTGCGGATGTTGTTGCCGTAGTCGAAGGTGACCGCGCCCATTTTCCGCAGGCGCAACATGCCTTCCACATGGCGAGCCATGGCATCGAGGGACTTCTCCTGGTAGGCCTGCGGATCGCGACTGCGCAGCTCGAGAGCCTGCTCCAAGCTCATGCCGTTGGGCACATATCCGTTGAGCGGATCGTGAGCGGAAGTCTGGTCGGTGAGAATGTCGGGAACGACGCCGCGCTCGGCCAATTCGGGGATGATGTCGGCGCAATTGCCGATCAGTCCGACCGAGACATTTTCCTTCTTGCGCACTGCGTTCTTCAGAATGCGCAGAGCCTCGTCGAGCGTGGTGACCATGAAGTCGCAATATCCGGTCTTGAGGCGTTTCTTGATGCGCTCGGGATCGACGTCGATGCCGAGGAAAGCGGCGCCAGTCATGGTTGCGGCTAAAGGCTGAGCTCCGCCCATTCCGCCCATTCCGCCGCTGACGATCAGCTTGCCAGCGAGATCTCCGCCGAAATGCTTTTCGCCCGCGGCGGAGAAAGTCTCGAAGGTGCCTTCGACGATGCCTTGGGAGCCGATGTAGATCCAGGAGCCCGCGGTCATTTGACCGTACATCATGAGCCCGGCGCGCTCCAGTTCGTTGAACTTCTCCCAGTTGGACCAATGGCCGACGAGATTGGAGTTGGCGATGAGCACTCGCGGGGCGTGATCGTGCGTCTTGAAGACTCCAACTGGTTTGCCGGATTGCACCAGCAGGGTCTCATCGTTGGCGAGGGTCTTCAGCGTGTTAACGATGGCGTGGTAGGCTTCCCAACTGCGCGCGGCGCGTCCGGTTCCACCGTAGACGACAAGATCTCTGGGGCGCTCGGCGACTTCATCGTCGAGGTTGTTCATCAGCATGCGCATGGCAGCTTCCTGCTGCCAGCTTTTGCAGGTGATCTGATTGCCGCGCGGCGCACGAATCGAAGTGGGGGATTGGATTTCGGTTTCTACGGGCATAAATAGATGTTAATCGCCGCAGGTGGACAGTACAAATTGCGTGGAATCGGAAAATGCGGAAACCACGAAGAACACTAAGGTGCACGAAGGCGAAACGACGCTGTGGAAAAGCCTGCAAAAAAAAATTCGAGAGCGACGATCAGAGTACGGAGAGCGAGGTTCCCGTTTTGGGAATTCCGTAAGTGGCGGTGGGTACCCCCCCCTCCCCCACCCCCTCGGGAAGGCTTGACTGGCGCGGGGTTTGCAAAAAGTGTCCGCAAAATCTTGAGCCCCTGAGGGTTAGAGGTCAAAATCTTGAAAACAAAGGGCTTGGACCGCGTCCCAAGATCTCCTTACTTACCGCTCACGCCTTGATCATGATCTGCTCTTTAGATTGGCGGCGCAAGGTCAGATGTCACATGGTGGCTGGGGAAAACTTTCAGGGGTGATTATAGGGATATCCACGCGCCAGGCCATCCTATAGCCGCCGCGGGCAGAGAAAATCGGCAGCAAGCGGCCGCGTTAGTTAATTCTGCGCGGAAGAAACCAATTTCCGGCGCAAGACTGCGTAGGTCTGTTGCATTGAGGGATCTGCGGCGGTGGCTTCGGCGAGAGCAATCTGCGCCTGCTGGGGCTGGCCGGCACTCTCCAGGGCAAGGGCGAGCCAGACACGCTCGATGGGGACATCGTCCAACTGGATGGCGCGCCGGAGGCAGCGGATCGAGTTCGTCGGATCCTGGCTGAGCAGGAGAATTCGGCCGTAATCGAACCAGGCCGGTCCCCAGGAGGGAGTGATTTGGAGCGCTCGTCCGTAGGCCACCTGCGCTTCTTCGATGCGGCCGGTGGTCTCGAGCTCGTTGCCCAGCAGTTTCTCGGCGGCGATGTTAGTAGGAGCGACGGCGACGGCGTTGCGCATCAGCAAAAGGTTGTTCTTCCAGGGCAAGGTTTCGGTCACCGAAGTCAAGGCGAGGACACAGAGCAGACCGGCGAGCAGCACGGCCTGAATGGAAGGGCGGACGACCTTTACCGATCGCAGGCTAAATTCCCAGAGAGCCATAGCCACGAGAAGGCAGAACCCGGCAGAAGGTGTGTAGAGGTAGCGGTCGTGGACGAGATCTCTCCAGTAAAAGACGCGGAAGTTCAGCACGAGCACGATGGGCAGGATGACCAGCAGAGTAGCGATAAGCGCTGCGACCGAATGGCGGAAGCGAAGGAAAAATCCCCAGACTACAGCCGTGACGAGCACGGCGAGGAAAGGAAGCCAAAAACCCGGCCAGGTCAGATGTTCGACGAGGTCGTAGTCGTAAATTACGCTGGTATGGGCGGGAAAAATCAGGTGACGCTCATAAAACCACAGCGCGCCGGGCCAGGTTCGGGCCATGTCGGCGAAGGAGGTGGGTGTAACGACGGCCAGCCATCCGCGCAGGACGCGGCTTCGTATGAGGCAATAGAAGAGGGTCACTGCCAGGTAAGGAACGATATTGAGAACGCAGCGCAAAAACGGGCGATCGGGCCGAGACGATGGGAAGACAGTCAGGGCGGCGACCAAGGCCACAGTGACGATTGCGGTTTCCTTCACAAACAGTCCCGCGAGAAACGCCATGAGAGATGCGACGAGCCAGAGGTATCGCAGACGGCTGGAGGAAGATCTTTGAGCGAATTCAACGAACGCCAAGAGCGAACACAGGATGGCGGCCAGGACCATCACTTCGGGAGAGGCCGACGGCCAGACAACACTTTCGACGTGCACTGGATGAACCGCAAAGATGAGGCTTGCCAGACAGCTGATTCTCCAGTCCATTCCCAAGCGGAGGGCCAGCAAGAACAGAAGAAGGGTGTTCGCGATATGGAGCAGGAGAGATACGAGGTGAAATCCGAAGGGGCCGGAGCCGAACAACGTTCGGGTCAGCGCAAGCTGCGTGAAGAACAGTGGCCGGTAGAAAACGGGCAAACTGTCGCCGTGAAAACCCACCAGCTTGGCGATCGGCTGGTCAAAAAATCTGGGAATGTTGCGGATGGAGAGATCGGGATTATTTACGATCTGGGGCGCGTCGTCGAATACGAAACCGTAACTCAGAGTGTGCAGGTAGGGCAGCGCCGCCGCCATCGCCATGATCGCAATCCAAAGCCCGTACTTGGGGCGTGACGAGATCCGGGGGGCGGGGCTCGCCGGATTAGCAATCTCGACTTGCATGAGAACACAATTGTTGCGCGAAGCCCCAATTGTTTCAATGCGAGGGGGAAGGTTCCCCGTTACCTTCGTGACGCACGTCTAGAGCTGACGCGCTCCCTGATTCCGAACAAGTCCGAGTATTGATTTCGGACGGAGGAAAGGGGAACAAGGATGTCGGCAAGCAGGCATGGCGCGACATTGAATTGCAGATCAATGCAGCGGGGCCGATGTCCCATCCGACCATTGGGCCACCCAGACGAGGAAGATGGTAACCCGCTCCTCCGGGTCATTCAGGGCCATGACGGGCGAACCTGGCTGGTTCGCTCCCCAGCTCTTGGCCGCGTCGCCCGAGACAATAAACATCAGATGCGGGTGCCAGCTTTTGCCGACGTCGTTCAGGTATTGCTGTTTCGACATCATGTAGCACATCGCTGCCGGTTCCAGCGAGAGGAGTTCCTTTTTATCCAGCGCCAAAGAAGTCGCCTGAACGATTTCGGTTTTCGATTTTCCTGCCAGCGCCAGCTTTGTCTTCAGCAGGAAGATCTGCGCGAACGTTCTTGCGGCGGGTGGATTAAAGCAAATGGGGGAGCGAACCTTGGGATTCCAGAATTCTGCCTCGTCGGTGGAGGCGCCCCAGGATCGCTCCACCAGACAGAGAAAACCGTTCGTGCCTCTGACTGCGGTCGTGAATCCCTGGCGCCCCAACACCATCACCTCGGCGGCGTCCGAAATAGATTTTGGGGCAGCACTGCGGGCCAGCGCGATTTCAGAATCCTGGTCGGCTATCAAATACTGATCGACCGGAGCCATATCCGGATAGGGAGACGTCTTCGCCTGCGCTTGTGCCAGACCAGTTCCGCCGGCTAAGACCTGGACAAGCCATGCTACGACGACGATCTTGAAATGATGCTTTCTCATGGGATTCTCCGTAGGAGTATTTTTGTGCGGCGTCCCTCAATTGGCGGAGCCATCAGCCCTATGTCCGTGCTTCTATGCCTCTGTGGTGAAAAAATCCCGTCACGAACCGAGAATGCCCGGGGGCACACTCTGATCGTGGCGCACGAATGCTTCCGCATACTTGACGCCAATTTCCATGCCGCGAAACCGGTTCATCATGTCATGCTGAGGCCAGAAATCCGTCTCCGGATGCTGGCTGGCATGGGCAAAGCAAGCGGCCCGCTTGCGGCTCTCGGTCTCGGTGATATCTACGTAGTGCGTGGGATGAAACACCTGCGTCTGCTCGCCCTGCTCGACCTCGTAGTAATAAAGAGCAAACTTCTTGCCACCCTCCAGCCACGCGTCGTAGGCCATCAACGACGCCACGCGGTGATCCCGATGCGAATCAATCGGCCACTGCGTGAGCACGAGGTCTGGACGGAGACCCTCGAGAATTTTCCGAAAGCTGTCGTAGCGCGCCCGGTTCACTTCCGTGTCGCCGTCAATCTGCCCGGCGAACACGGGCTGCGCGTTCAAGATCGCGCAAGCCTTCTCGCTTTCCGCGGTCCGGATCGCCGCCGCCTCGTCGTGCGTCTTGCCGCGGATCCCAGCCTCTCCGCGCGTCAGATACAGAATCGTGACCTCGTGCCCGAGGCTGGAATACAGGGCGATCGTGCCTCCGCACCCCGACTCGGGATCATCGGGATGCCCGCCCACCACCACGATCCTCCACGTTTTGGCGCTCGCGGCCTCGCTGCCTTCGAAACCCAACCCAGGCAGAGTCGCTCCCGCGGCCGCCAACAGCAGGCCTGACTTGCTGAAGACCTCTCTTCGCGTGATCTTTGCCATGCGCAACTCGGAATGTCCGTTGAGCAAAGAGCCTACCATCCCATTCGACTAGGGACCAAGTGTGCCGCCGGCTTCGACCCCGGCCCAGATTTTTCCGTTACTGTTTCAAGTAACGAAGCGCGACATATCCTGATTTAAAAATCTTTAGTACATGCGTTATGCGTCGGGCGAGATTATTTCGTTGCCCCCTCCGGTGATCGAGATGTCGCGCGAGCTCGTCTTGCGACGCATCGCATCTGGCCCGCCGGCGCAGAGTGTCAATGGCTTTGAAACGGGCCGTCGAAATCAGCAATGCGTGGCTTCCACGATGCGTGCCCTTCCACGAATCATGGATTTTAAGAACTGAGCTAAAGCGCCATAGCGGCATCATCTTTTCCGGGAGTTCAGCTTGTCGAGTACGCTCTTCAGCTGTTCAAGCTTCTGTCCAGCTTCGCCGAGTTTGCCGTCCGCGGTCAGGCGCTGGTAGTCGGCCAGGTCTTTGGCGGCTTCCGCGATAAGCGCGTTGAGATCGGGCGCGGCCTGGGCTGCGGCATTTCGCTGTGACTCCGCCGGTGCGGCGGCGATGGAAGGCGAGGTCAGGGAAGAGACCGCGCCGCCAAAGAGGGAAGCCATCGCCGACTCGAAGGTGGGCCCGTACGCGAGCCGATCTTGCAGCGCCAGCACAACCAGGCGCAACTCGGGCATCGGACTGCGCTCGGCCTGCAGGTAAATCGGTTCCGCATACAACAGCGCTTTTCCAGTCGGGATCACCAGCAGGGCTCCGCGGCGCACATGCGAGCCTTGCTGGTTCCACAGCGTTAGTTGCCCGGAGAGTTGCGCGTTCTGATCGATGCGGGCCTCGATCTGCAAAGGTCCATCGACCAGCTTGGTCTTGGGAAAGTTGTAGACGACGGACGTGCCGTAATGCGCGCCGTCGCTGCGCCCGGCAATCCATCCGATCAGATTGTTGCGGTTGGCGGGGGTGAAGGGGAGAATCTCGACGAACTCCTCGCCGTCTTCGCCGGGAAGTTTCATCAGGACGAAATTCGGCTGCATGGTCTGTGTGATCTGCTCGCCTCCGGCGCCGAGAGTCACTTCGGTGGCGACCGTCCAGAGATCCTCGCGGTTGTAGAACGCTTCCGCATCCGTCATGTGGTAGAGACCATAGACCGCGGCCTGCAAGGTGAGCAGCATTTCGGGGTAGCGCACGTGCTTGCGCAGGCCGGCGGGCATGGCGGATGAGTCTTTGAACAGGCTGGGAAAAATCCGGCGCCAGGCGGCGATGATGGGATCCTGCGAATCAAAAACGTAGAACGTGGTCGTGCCATCGTAGGCGTCGATGACCACCTTGACGCTGTTGCGCATGTAATTGATGGAATCGTTGCCGAGCTGATAGTGGGTCGAGTAGGGATAACTGTCGGAGAGCGTGTAGCCATCCATCATCCACGACAGGCGGCCATCGTCATCGAGGACGAGATAGGGATCGGGATCGAAGGTGAGGAAGGGGGCCAATGCCGAAACGCGATCGCGAATGTTGCGCCGCATCAGCAGGCGGCTGCTGTTGTTCACGTCATCGCTGAAGGGCAGCTTGGCCAGGTCATCGCGATCAAAGGCGATGATGACGCGCCGCAGAAAGCTGTCGAGCACGATGCCGCCGTTCCCTTCGTAGGAGTTCAGGTTGTTGGTTTGGCCCTGGGGGTAGTTAAACTCCTGCTGCCGGGTCTTCACGTAGACGTCAGTATTGGTGAGTTCGCCGAAATAGATTTCCGGACGGGTCACCTTCAGGCTGCTCACCGTGCTCTGCACGGGCATGTTGCTGAGAATCAGAGTGGGCAATCCTTCCGGCGTGAAGCCATTCACCGGATTCATGGTGAGTCCGTAGCCGTGGGTGTAGATGAGCTTCTCGTTGATCCAGTTGCGGCTGCTCTCGGGGAGTTTGTCGACGTTCAACTCGCGCGCGGCCAGCATCACCTCGCGGGTGGTGCCATCAATGTTGTAGCGATCGATATCAATATCGGGAAAATCGTAGTAGGTGCGGATTTCCTGAATCTGGCGCAGCGTGTCCTGCAGGGCGCGCCAGTCCCACAGGCGTATGTTCTGCAGCGTGGCCTGATTGTTGGCGGCGTCGGCGGCCTCGACCGTAGTCTCCGCCGGAAACTCGCGCTGGGTGACGTCGTTCAATCCATAGGCCTGCCGTGTCATGGCGGTATTGAAGACGATGTAGGGTTTCTCGCGGACCAGTTCGTTGGGTTTGACGATAAAGCTGCTGACGTACCAGGCGACCACCTGAAGCGCGAGATAAAAGACCACTGCGGGAACAACCGCAGCAACGAGCCAGCTTCCACGAGGCACGCGCACGGCATTGGCAAAGGCAACGAGCGCGCCCAGAACGAGTGCGGCGCTGACCACGAGCATGCCGGTGAGAATGACGTGAGCGTCGGTGTAGGTCACGCCGCCGAAGATCGTATGATCGTTGAGCAATCGCTCGAAGCGGCTGATGTAGGCGTAGGCGGCGAGGATGAGCAAGAGAAATCCAAAGGTGATGGAGAAGCTTCGCCAAGGTAAGGTGACGTGGCGGCTAAGGCGTCCAGCGAGCATACGCGCCCCGCCCGTGATCAGGAGGAAGAAAATCGCGAGCGCACAGATGATAAGCGAGAGGGTGAGCAGCCAGCCGAGCAGGACCTGCCAGGCGGGCAAGGTGAAGAGAAAGAAATTGAGCGGCTTGCCAAAAATCGGGTCTACAACGTTGCCGGTAATGTGAGGTGCATACCAATACAGCGCGAGGGTTGGCCATTCCGCCATCATCGCGGCGCCGGCCAGTGCGGCAACGGCGAGTGAAACAACGAGCGCGATGAGCCGGAGGACCGGCTCGACCGGCAGTTTCAGCGGCTGTCCGCCAATAAGAATGGTGTGACCGTCCGGCAGGTCGGGGAGATGGGCTCGTTTCAGAGACAGAAACGATCCGTACAAAATGAGAAATGTGGCCGCTGCGAAAGCGGAAAAGACTTCCCAGTAAAGACTCAGTGTTTTCCAAAAGACATCGCCATAGCCGAGCGACTTAAACCAGAGCACGTCGACGTAGTAGGACAATGCGGTGCGACCACCGAAGAAAATCACGGCCAGCACGATCAGAACGAGAAAGAAACGACGACGGCGGCGAGGCTGCGACGGGCCCATTCGCGGCCAGTCAATGGACTGGGGCATTGCTCTCCTCTTTTTTATCAGTGAAATTCAGGTATCCGCATAATACTCCCTCCGCTTCGGCATGCGCGGTATGGCTTGTCCTGCAACGCACCGTTGCACGAGGAGAGCATTGTGGTTGTCGAAAGGAATCTTTACGAGTACAGGCGATGCCGGGCGTGATCACCGTCCTGCGGCGGCTGGTCAGGGCAGGGCCGCCGATCAGGGTGCGGGCTACCAGGTGCTGTAGGCGGTGCCGTCGCTGGCGATGGCGCTGGAGGCGGAGTGGACGTCGGTGATGCCGGGATCCTGCTGGTCCACAGCCATCATCACGTCTTCCTGCACGACCTCCCAGTTGGGCTGCTTGGTCATCGGATCAACAGGAATCTGGCGCAGGTAGCCGGCGTTCACCAGGTCGTCGAGGGATTGCGGGGCTTTCTGTTTGTCGAGGGTGTATTGCGAGATTACAGAGCGGAGAGTGCCGAGGTTTGAACGCAGCACCGACTCACGCGCCTGCACAACGGACTGGTTGTAGACGGGCATGGCAATCGAGGCCAGGATCATGATGATGAAGATGACCACCATCAGTTCAAGCAGAGTGAATCCGGCCTGCCGGCAGGCTGCCGGTTTTCGGCCGGCGTTGGGTCCACCCGAATGCCGTGAGACAGACGTAGCGCGGCGAACGCGCCTGGATGGGCGGATGCTGGTGCCGCACTGGGATTGGTTCACGCCCCCGAACATTTACCAGTCCTTGTATTTCGTGTCGTCGAGCCCGGTGCCTTCCGATTTGGTGTAGACGTCGAACACATTCTGTCCGCCCCAGGAGTCGGAGTCGGGATCGTCCTGCATGGAACGCAGGCCCCAATCCTTGCTCTTGGTCATGGGGTCCTCAGGGATAGAACGCAGGAAACGCAGTTTCTTGCCGCCGGCAATTTCAACGCCTTTGACCAAGGTGTCGAGGTCCGGGGGATAGTTCTGGCTGTCGACCTTGGTCTGGAACATCTGGCGATCGGCGGCCTCTTTGTAGCGATCGATGGCGTCGCGCATCTCCCACAGGGCCTGCCGGAGTTGCTTTTCTTTTTCGCGCTGGATGGTGACCCGGGCCAGGGGCAGGGCCATCATGGTGAGAATGGCCATGATGGCGGTGGCGACCATCAATTCCATGAGGGTGAAGCCGGAGGAGGATTTTTGGCGGCTCGCCCGGCCCAGTCCGGATTTAAATTCTGCTCTCATCTCTACAGCCACAGGGGCTAAAGCCCATAAATAGTTTGATGTGCTGAAGGCGGCCCTGAAGGGCCGCTCTTCCGCGGTTTCTCAAGGCTCGGGCGCACGCTGGCCTTACTGAATCGTCACCGAGGCTTGCGCTCCGTTGACCCTGATCGGTTGCAGTCCGGGATCGAGCGCGCCGCCACGAGTGACGGTGATGGGGGTTTGCCCGTTGCCCTTGGCCTCGAAGGTCAGGGTGGCAACCACGCCCCCTCCAGAAACTCCAGCAGAACCGGGGGGCCGCGAGGCCGTGATCTGCGATTGTCCAATGGTCTCATCCTCGCGATGGACCAGCGTCACCACTTGTCCATCTTGAGAGAGGAATCCGCCGTTGGAGACGTTCACCAGTTGCAACATTTGCGGGTTGTAGTTGACCTGAACGGGGACGGAAGAAACGTTCTGCGCGCCCGAGATCAACAGGTTCACAGCAAAAGTCTTGCCCTTCGCGGCCTCAACGGTGGGCGGATCGAACAGGAAACTCGGCATATTGGCGGCATTGGCCGGGGCCGGTCCTGGCGGAGACTGATGAGCGGCATTGGCCTGATTCGCGGGCTCCGGGGTGATCGAAGGATTGGACGAGTGGCCGTTGGCAGCCGGAGTATTGGCCGTCTCGGGTTTGTTCACGTGGCGCAACTCGATGGTGGTGGCGGTTCCGATATCGATCGCGCGCTGATTGGCTTCGGTGACGTCAGTGCCGCGAATAATATGGGGAACGATGGCGAATACGATTTCGTTCTCGGAATGATCCTGCGTAGTCTGGCCGAACAGATAACGAAGAATCGGAATCTGCGCCAGGCCGGGAATCCCGGTTAGCGATTTGGTCTGCTGATCTTCCATGATTCCGCCCAGCAGGTTGGCCTCGCCGTCTTTCAAACGAATTTCGTGTTCAATCTTGCGCTGTCCGATGATGGGCTGGCTGATGCCACCGATGTTCTGCTGGCCGGTGACCGCGGAAACGTCCATGGTGATCTTGAGCGTGACTTCGTTGTTGGCGTGGACATGAGGAGTGATGTCGATGTTGACGCCGACATCGAGATATTGGAATTGCGTGTTGACCAGGGGGTTGATGCCGACGCCGCCGATGCCGGGCTGGAACGATCCGGTGGCGACCGGCACGCGGTCACCGATTTTCAGCGAAGCCTTCTGCCCGTCGAGGGCGCGAATCTGCGGATTCTGGATCAGCTTGGTATCGCTGTTGGTCATCAACGCGGATAGATTCGCCGACGGAATCGTGACCTGGAAATCGGTCGCGTTCAGATTGCCCAGCGTGTTCAGTTCCAGGCCATTCGTGGATCCGGTTGTGGTCGTTCCCGTCGTCGTGGTGCCCGTGGTTCCCTGGGTAGTGGTCGAGTTGAGATTGCTCTGCAGAGTCACGGTGGCGCTGGTGGGGGGGCTGAGGCCCAAGGTGCGCGATTTATCCTTGCTCACCTGCATGACGGCGATATCGACGATGACTTCGGGCCGGGCTTTATCCAGGTCATCGACCAGCTTTTCCGCCAGGGCGATCTGGTCGGGAGTTCCGCGGACGACTAAGGCGTTCTGGGAGAGTAATTGCTGCACGCGCTGGACATCGAGCACGGCGCGAATGGCATTGACGACATCCTGCAGTTCAGTGGGCTGGGAAAGATTCGTAAGATAAAAAGTTTTGAGGACGCTTTGTTCGAGCTCTTTGCGCTTGGCAGGATTGTCGGTGGCGACAAAAATGGTGTTGGAAGTGACGGGACGCCAGAAAGTTTTCGACTCGAGCGCGGTGATTTCCAGGGCGTCTTCGAGGGTGACTCCGTTGAGCTCCACTTTGATGGGCCGGGGTGTGTAATCGGGATCAAACAGGACGTTGATTCCGGCAAGCTGGCCGATGGTGCGGTAAACAGTGTCGGACTTATCGGTGAGTTTGACCGTGATCGGGGTGTTCGAGATAGGGGCGAGCTCAACTGGGCCGCCTGCCTCGCGGACCCTCTGTTCGAGGTTGTTGGGCGGTCCGGCCGCCTGGGGCTGTGAATTTTTCCGGTCGTTGATCATCTTGAGGGTGCGATTCAGTTCCTGCTTGGCGATGAACAACGAGGGATCGATGACGAGCGCTTTCTGGAACTCGGCGAGGGCTTCGTCGAGCTTGCCTTCCTCGCGCAATTGCTGGCCCTGGTGGACGATAGACGCCGCGGCCTCGAAACGCACGCGCTCAAAAGCGGCCCGGTAGCGCAGGTCTTTGGGCTTAAGGTCGTAAGCCTGCTTGAAGAAGTTGTACGCGTCTTCATAGTGCTGGCGGGCTTCGGCATCCTGACCTTTGTTGTAAAGATCCTTGGCTTTGTCGGCGAGAGCAGGGAGGGTTAGAAGTGCGACCAGCCACAGCAACAGGGCCGGGCGCGATAGGCGTCTCATTCGATGATCCTCACGAGATGTTCCTCTAAATACGATGTTCGCCGGCCAAGCGGCTTAGTTGCGTTTTCGCCCGGGATCCCGCGGGCTTAGCGCGGGATATCCACTAAAAAAACCAAAAAATTCGCGGTGCCGCGATTATAACATCGCTAATTCCGGCTCCCGAAGTGCTTGTGCAGTGGGGAGTTACACTCTTTAGTCGTAGGACTAATGGCGGACGTCGGACCTCGGACTTCGGACCTCAGACCTCAAACCTCAGGACTTATCACATCGGCTCCCCTAACCAGGCGTGGTCGGCCTGCTAAGATTGAACTTGCTGAAAATTCGACTTCAGCATCTTCATGGCGCGGCAATCCACACATCAGACCAAGGCGAATCCGGAGAAAAATCCCCGGCGAGACCCGACGGCCAGCGGACAACGAGACGCCGCTGTTAATAGGATCGCTGCACATAACTATTTCTTGCTGGAAAAATTCGAGTGTGGGGTGGTGCTGACCGGGACGGAGGTCAAGTCGATCCGAGGGGGGCTGGCCAATCTCAAGGACTCTTATGGACTGGTCAAGGACAATGAATTGTGGCTGCTGAATGCCCATATTGGGCCTTACGAGCATGGCAACATCTTCAATCATGCGCCGCTGCGGACGCGCAAGCTGCTGATGCATGGGGACGAGATCCGGAAACTGATGGGGAAAACGCAGCAGAAGGGGCTGACCCTGATCCCTACACGGCTGTATTTCAAGAACGGCAAAGTGAAGCTTGAACTGGCGCTGGCCAAGGGCAAGCAGCTCTGGGATAAACGGGAGACGGAGCGGCGGCGGACGGCGGACAAGGAAGCGCGGGAGGCGGTGGCGCGGGGAAGAAGCCGCAAGCCTTAGCGATCAATTGTCCAGTCAGCACGCTGCGGGAACTGTGCAGCTTGCTTTCTGGAGGGGGTCATGCCGCACTTTCCGGCAGCTAAGGATCTACCGCTCATTAAGCGATCCGTTGCGCCCGAGATCGCTCGCCCCGCCGGTAAAGGCGCGGGGCGTCGGGATGACCCCAAGGCTTGAAGATTGCGCGACCGCGTGGGCTGCAGCGAGAATCGCCGGGCTGGCGAGGGTTACAAATCAAGACGGTGAACCTAAAATCCGATCGTCCGCCGGTGCATGAGGCGTTGCAGCGCCTGGATCAGGAGATCGCGTTTGCGCGTCGAGAAAAGCATGTTCTGCTGAAGGTGATTCACGGATACGGATCGACGGGGGCGGGCGGGGATATTCGAATCGCGGTGCAGAGGCGATTGCAGGAGTTGGCGGAAGCGGGACAGATTCGCCGCTGTATTTTTGGCGAGAGCTGGTCGAAGGCGGACCCGGATACGTGGCGGCTGTTGCAGGCGCAGGGGGAACTCAAGAGCGATCCGGATCTCGGCAGGAACAATCTGGGGATCACGATTGTGGTGTTGTGAGCGAGAAATCAAAAGCTTCTAAACGCGGAGGGCGCAGAGAATACAACCCCGCGAGAACGCTGGGAGCACCGCTGAAAACCTGGAACCACAGAGGACACAGTGGACACAGGGGAACACAGAGTCATTCTCTGGGGTGAGATTCTTTTATGAACCCTCCGTGGGCGTGATCGTGGTGGGAATTATTGGGGCTGCTTCCGGGACAAGGGGAACCGGTTCCGGCATCGCGGGGGGCGTTACGGTGGCGACGACGGGGACGAGCATTCTTTGCTTCCAGTAGGAGACCGCAACACCGCGCTGCCAGAAACGCGGGATCAGCAGCAGAAACAGAATCAACTGGCTGAGCAGGAACGCTCGCACGATGCCCTGGGCGGGAACCAGATGGATCCAGCACCAGAGGCCGCCGACTAAGAAGATCGCAGCGAACACTGCGGCCAAGACATAGCTCGAGAGCAGGCGGCCGAGGCTGCGAAAGCTGTGGCGGAATCCGGCGGCAATGGATTTGCGCACGGCGCGCTGATCGTTCAAGACGACGTCGGTTTCGGCAAGGTCGAACCAGATGCGAAGAGTCGTCATCACCAGAAAGATGATGAACAATCCAATCATTCTCAGAGTGAACGGGAGCACTTCGTTGGTGCTCTCGGTAGCCTTTTTGACGATGGCGCCATTGGCCGCGAAGAGAAGGCCGGCGACAATGCCCATCACGATGCCGGCGATGATCAGCAGGCGGATGAAGCGCCAGAGATTGCGGCCGCAGGCACGAAAGAAATCTTCGCGGGGAAGACGATAAGCGGAGGCGTAACCGGCGAAGACGCCGGGCAGGAACAGCGCGGTGAAAACAAAAAACACAGCCGCAAAGCTGAAAGCCGGTGCGCTGACGGCTGACATTGGTCCGAATTCGGGGCGAGCAAGAAGTTCGCCGAAGACGGAAACGTCAAAACCGCGGACCAGGCGCTGGCTGTAAAGGCTGTGATCAAGAATGCTGTGGGCGCTGGCGCGAAACGCGGAGGTCCCCATGACTGCCAATGCAAGGTTCAATATCCAGAACCAGACGAGATAGCGCTTATTGGAGAACACCATGCTCAGGCCGTCGCCCACGAGGTTCCGATTTTTCGTTTTATCTTCAAAAAGTGTCTGCATGAATGTCTCCGTTACACTGCCCACCAGGCCATGACCTGGCTTGCCAGTTGGGTCAGGAATTGCCAATAGTTCGAGACTTTGGAAGTCGGCCGGGCATCAGCCTCGACGACATAGCTGTTGTTGAAATTGTTGCGATCAAGCTGGACGGTGTGGTCGGGATCAATCTCAGCCGAAACTACTTTGGCTTTTTTCTGATAGCTGTACCTGATCCAGCGGCTCTGGCCGTCCCAGTGCTCGCGCACCTTTTCACCGTTATCGAACTTGATCTCGACCTCGACCGGCATGATGAAATCTTCTTTGCGATGCAATGACACATACGACTGGTAAAGAGTGTCGTCCTTCTCTTGCTTGGGCTTTTTATCCTTCTTTTCCTGATACCAGTCGACCGGGAAAGACTCCACCTGCAGCACCTCGTAATCGAACACCTGGGTGCCATATACCGCCTGGTTGAAGTACCAACGCAGATCTTTGCCTGAGACTTCTTCGATGGTCTTGAGGAAATCCTCTTTGGTGGGATGGGTAAAGCGGTATTTCATGAAGTAGACGTGCATGGCTTTGGCCATGGTGTCCTGGCCGACGATGCCTTCGAGAGTAAGCAGCACGCTGGCGGTTTTGCCGTAGGTGATTCCGCCGTAGGCGTTGGAATTGTAAAAGTCGTAAGCCTTTTCAGCCATGGCATCGCGGTCGGCGACGCTGATGTAACTATCGCGCTGTTCTTCGCGTTCTCCCGTGGTCGCACCGGCCAGGTTCAGGATGCTGGTGTTCTTGCCGAGGATGGAATCCAACACCTTGACTTCGGTGTAGCTGTTGATACCTTCATCCATCCAGGCATCTTCGAATTCGTTGGTAGCGACCATGCCATACCAGTATTGATGGCCGAATTCATGTTCGACGACGACCTCGGGTAGGTGAAGTCCCTGGGGCATGAACCAGCTGGTATCTCCGGTGATGAAGGTGGGGTATTCCATACCTCCGGCGGCGGAGTCAGGTTCGGGATCGACCACGGTCAGGGTTTTGTAGGGATAGGGGCCATACCACTTTTCGAAGCGGTCGAGAGTTTCGCGGGTGATGAGCTCGTGACGCTCGGCCTGGCTCCAGTGGGCAGGTTGCATCAGGAAGCGCAGCTGGACGGGTCCCATTTGTGCCTGGTAGGTGCTCTCGCGCACTTTGTAACGGGGGCTGACGGTCCAGGCGAAATCGTGGATGTCATCGCCGTGGTAGGTGACAGTTTTGGTCCCGTCGGGATTGTTGACGCTGCCCACCTGGACGCCGCTGGCGCCAATGACCTCGTACTGCGGCACGGTCAGCTTGACATCGTAAACCCCGAAGTCGGCGAAGAATTCGGTGGTGTTGTGGTACTGATGGCAATTCCATGCGCCATGCCACCAGACGCCGACCTTGGGGAACCACTGGCCGCCGAGCAGGAAATCACGCTTCCAGCCTGAGCGCGCCTGGGTTTCGGGAAATTTTGTCGTGAACGCAATTTTGAATTGCACGAACGCGTTGGGCGGGATGGGCTTGGCCACGCGCAGATCAATTACGGTCTTGTCGTCCTTATTGCCGTCGTCGGGGGCGATGTACTGCAAGTTCTGGGTCAGATCGCCCTGTCCCACGACTTCGATGCGGTTAATTTCTTCGGAGCCGTAGTCTTTGTCTTCCCATTTGGAATAGCCGGTATCGCGGCTGCCCATGAGCTTGGCGTCGCGGACAAACGTGGCCTTGGGCTGGAAGGCATTCTGATAGAGGTGGAACGGGAAATGATCGAGCGCCTGGCCGGTCAGGTTATGATACGTGAGGACCTCGGTGGCGTTGACGGTGTGCCTGGAGGCGTCGTATTTGGCGTCAATCTCGTAGTGCACGATGCGTTGCGACATCGGCGTCGGCGAGTTGATGGCCAGCGTCGTGTCGGGAATGGACTCGTTCTCGCCTTTGGACTGATTTGCCGAGGGAGCGGCTTTGGCCGGTGTGGATGTCTGCGGGGCCGCGGCCGCTGTTTTTCGATTTACTACGGCAACAAAGCAGAGCGCCAGGATGAGGAGAAGCGCGAGAAACTTCCAGCGAATGATCATGCTTGCTTACCTCTTAAGATTGAGCCCCTGAATGATACTACCGGGCGCGGAACGGCGTCGCGGCGACGCCCGTGCCCAGTGAAAGTACGCGGATTACGGCGCCTCGGTTCAAAGAATTTTCGGAAGAGTAGAATTCGTATGGAGTTGGATAGCTCGGATCTGCCGGCACAAAGAGAAAGGAGCGATGCATGCTTGCCGTAAAACAAGGTGACCTCAGCCTTCTCCAGCATCCCGCTGCGCAGGAACTTCTTCATTCCAAGATTCCGGCGCGACTGGCCTACGTGTGGACGGATGGGACGCCGCGGGTGATTCCGATCTGGTTTTATTGGAATGGAAGCCAGATCGTCATGGCGACTCCGCCCAAGGCGCCGAAGTTGAAAGCATTGGGGAAGAATCCCAAAGTTTCGCTTACGATCGACGACAATACGTTTCCGCACAAAGTGTTGTTGATTCGCGGGACGGCGCGGCTGGAAGCGGTGGATGGAATTGTCCCCGAATACGCGGCTGCGGCGGAACGTTATTTCGATCCGGCGCTGGCCCAAGGCTGGTTGAAGCAATTGCGCTCCACGATTTCCTCGATGGTGCGGATCACGATCAGCCCCGAATGGGTCGCGCTGCTCGATTTTCAGACGCGATTCCCCAGCGCGCTGGCAAGCTGAGACGTGGCGTTCTCAGGAAACCGTATTCCATCAAACTGTCGTCTATTGTGAGCGAAGGGGTGGGAATCTCGGCCCTATTGTTCTCTGGGATTGGACTTTGGCACTGGGGTCCGTGATCCCCGCCCTTGGGCTGCGTTCAGAACAGGCTCATCGCACCCTGGTTCGCTCATCCCGAGGAACCTCATTTAGCGGGCGAGTGAGAGAGCCGCTTAGAGATTAGAGTGGCATGGAGTACGCCAGCCTTGTCCATTTTGCCCTTACAGATTACGTAGTCCCCATCTTTAACTTGGCTGGAGTCGATGTCTTTGGCCTTCTTCTCTCCGTGGAACTGACTGACCCAGGTGGTTGAGCTGTCGTACTGAACATCCCTGTCGATATTCATTCCCGCCTTACGCACGGTCAGCATAGATTTGTCCGGACTGCTCCTTTGGATACGACCCTCCAACCGGACCTCCTTTGCGGCTGTTTCTTTGGCCGGAGCGTCTTGCGCGAAGAGCGCTGTTGATAGCGGGACGGCAAGTGCAAACACAAACAGAAGAGTGAGCAGTTTCTTCCCCATGGGACTTTCTCCTTTCCAGACGGATCTGGTGTCCGCAAGAACAATAGACCTGTAGACTGAAAAGGACAACCCATTTCCTGAAAGCAGCACGAGTGAGTGTGCCCCACCCTCTTCGCAAAAAAAGTGTGGCGCTAGCCTAGTGGCGTCCCCACAATTTGTCGGCGACCCGATTGGCTACCTGGTCCATCAGGTGGGAGATCAGCATCGCGTCCGGCAATGGATCGTGCGCGGTAACGACGTCGGACGCCCACGTTTCCAGTTCCCCGGCCCGCATGATCCGGTAGGCGACAGTGGCGCGGTTATGGTCCGGAGCATTGATGCGAGGACCACGAGCGCTCCCGATCTCGACGGAGCGAGGCCGCTGCGAACTGGCGTCAGAGCTTCCGGCATCGATCACTTCCTCTACGTTGGTATGCAGGATGAACTGGCAGTTCTGATCGCGCACGGCGGGATCGGTTTCTGTATCCGTTTCCAGCAGTACGGTATCGATGCGCGCAGCTTTCCCCCTGGTCACGTCCTTGCTCTTGTTAATTCGGTCGAACATCTTGATAAGTTGGTCGCGCTGCCATGCGGTGTCTACGGCGCTGTGCGAGCTGTTCTGCAGGGTGGAGACGCAGAGTCGAATGGGTTCCGGCCTATTCTGGGCATGTGCGGAAGAGATCAACAGAAGAAGAGAGGACAGCAGAGCCGCGAGTCGTCGCATCTAAGCTCACCCCTTGTCCGAAGAGTGCAACCACCAAGAAGATACACCCGCCCCCGGGCAAACCTTGAAACCTTCTCCCCAAAACTAATGCCCGGGTCTGGGGGTGAGCACCGAGACCCGGGCTGGCTGTTCCTGTGGTTGCGAACGGGAGGGGGACATCCGGCGATCGAGCTTTAGCCAGACGCCGGAGAGCGGATCACTCACCCTCGCGTAAGTCGCGCTCACCTGGGGGGGCGGCGCGGTTCGCATGAAGGAACAGCAATCCTTCGAAAATCTCCGCTTACTTCTGCTTCACTTCTTCTGCGCTGCGCGCATGTAGGCGATGACCATCTTGACCTGATCCGGAGTCACGCCCTTGTTGGCGAAGGCGTGCATCGCCTTCTTGTCCTTGCCGCCGTTGGCGATCATGTCGGTCAGGTCGGCATCGGAGGCGTTCTTGGCACCGTCAGAAACCAGGCTGGGAATCCTGGCGGCAGGCTTGCCCGCAAGATCCATGCCATGGCAGGCGGCGCACTTCGTTTTGTAAACGGCCGCGCCATCATCGGCGGCCCAGGACAGATTCGGCACGATCAGGAACAGGGCCACGGCGATCATCATGATAAGAATCACGAGTTTTGTGGTTTTCATGATTGCAATTCCTTTCACTGCTTATGCCTGGCCGCTCGGTCTGCGCTGGAGCAGGGCAATTTCGCAGACAGCTTGTCAGACTGGAATGAAAATTTATTAACCCTGCGGTAGTTTCTACGCGTGGGACCAAATGATCAGTGATTCCAATCACATTTGGTAGTGATTGAGGGCAGCTTCCAACTCACTGAAATAGTGGCAGATCGCGTCAAAACACTCGCAGTGCGCGTAATATGCCGCACGTGTTGAAAATTTGAACACCGACTCTGTTGCGGATCGCGCCACAAGCCTCTGAAAACAAAAGAAACAGAGGCTCGTTGCCGCAACCCGCTTTGGCCCCGGGCTTGCCTTTCTAATATGTGCAACTAGCGCCCGAGGTGTTCGTCTTGGAACCCATGCTGATGGTGATTGGACTGAATCACCGCACCGCTCCCCTGGCCATGAGGGAGCGTTTCTGGATCGGCGAGAACCGGCGCTACGAAGTCTTGCGGCAGTTGCGACGTGCCGAGGGCATCGAAGAAGTGGTCGTGCTTTCTACCTGCTGCCGAACCGAGTTCCTGGTATGGGCCGATGAACCCACGGCGGCGGCCAATTCTCTACTGCAATTCCTGGGCTCTGAGTACGGCTTGAAGCTGAGCGAGTGGGAACATTTCTACCGGCTGCTGGACGATGCGGCGCTGACCCACGTTTTCAGCGTGACGGCAGGGGTTGATTCCATGTTTTTAGCGGAGGCTGAGATCGCGGTGCAGGTGCGGACTGCCTGGGAGCAGGCGCAAACCGTGGGCGCCTCCGGAAGCTTCCTGAATGCCACGCTGGAGAAGGCTCTCAGCGTTTCGGAGCGGGTGCACAAGGAAACGTCCCTGCGCAAGCTGACGAATTCCATTCCCGGCGCGGCGCTCGAAGTCGCTGAGGAAATCTTCGGATCGCTGCAAGGGCGAAAGCTTCTGCTGCTGGGCAGCGGGAAAATGAGCGAGTTTGCCGCCCGGCAGATGATCGAAAACGGCGCAGGTCCCATCACGGTCATCGATCCGTCGCTGGCGCGCGCGCAGGAACTGGCGGAGAGCCTGGGAGGAACCGCGGCCGCGCTCGCCGACCGCTGGAAAGCGGTGCTGCGCGCCGACATTGTGATCAGCGCGACCGGTTGTCCCCATGTAGTGCTCACCCGGGAAGAGGCCGAGCGCATCGCCATCGAAAGGAATCGGGTCGCGCTGCTGATTCTGGATATCGGGATGCCGCGTGATGTAGATCCGGAAGTGCGCCGGGTCGACGGCATCCTGCTGTTCGACCTCGAGGGACTGGAGCGAGCCGTCCGTCATAGTAGCGCCGAGCGCTCGACGGCAGCCGCCGAGGCCGAAGCCATCGTGAGGGCGGAAGCGCAATCGTTTCGCAGCCAGCTCCCGGTGCAAGGCACGGCGCCCACGCTGCTCGCCCTGCGCCACCGTTTAGACGAGATTTGCCGGCAAGAACTGGAGTCCTTCCTCGAAGAGCGCGGACCATTTACCAGGGAACAGGATCAATCGCTACACGCCGTCACGAACCAGGTTATCCAGAAGATTGCCAGCTTCCTGGCGCGCGAACTCAAAGAACTGCCAGAAAAGGACGATCAGGAAAAGATGACCGCCGCGGTCACCCGCCTGTTCCACCTGGAATCGCCGCCAACGGCGCTTGCCGGCACCAGATTGGGGAGAGAGGAAAATGAGCGCAAAGCACAGCAAGTCGCAATCAACTACTAGCATCGCAGGTACCGGCGCGGCAGGCACGAGCATGGCATGGACCAGCGCGCAAGCTTATCTGCTGGCGGCATTTTGCCTGCTGCTCGGGGTCGCGTTGGGATATTTGTTTCGGGGATCGGCGTCGCCCGCCGCATCCGTGCCGGCCGCAACGGCAGCCCAGCAGGGAAGCGCGGGCCAGCCGCAGCAGGCGGCGGAAGCCCAGGCCGCAGTGGAACAGGCTGCAGCTCCGCTGCTCGAGGCCATCAAGCGGAATCCCAATGACTTCGACTCGCTGGTGAAACTGGCCGACGTTTACTACGACGGGCAGCAGTTCGCCAACGCAATTCCATACTACGAGCGGGCTCTGGCCATCCATCCGGAAAACGTGGATGTGCGCACCGACATGGGGACCGCTTACTGGTACTCGGGAAACGCCGACAAAGCTTTGGCGGAGATGCAGACCTCGCTGAAATACCAGCCGGGACACCCGCAGACGCTGTTCAATCTGGGCTGGGTGCGGTGGCAGGGCAAAGCCGATCCCAAGGGAGCCATCGCGGCTTGGGAGCAATTGTTGAAGTTGAATCCGGACTATCCGCAGAAGGAACAGGTTGAGAAGGACATCGCCAGGGCGAAGGAGCACGCCGCCCGGGGCTGAAATTCCGCGGTTTGACGCACTCTTCATCCTAATAAGGCGCGGGGCTTCCGCAAGGAGGCCCTGTTTTGTTATGTGAGGATGGTCACGTGGAATGGGGAAACACAACCCCCTTTTACAAATTTGTACAAATCAAGATGGCGGTTGACAGTTTCGCTCGTATCATAGAAACGCTACTTGTAGCCGCGGGCCGGGTTCACTCACTAAGATAGGTAAGTCGGTCCGCCGGCACACATAAGTCCAGAGTATTCGTAAATCGGCGCCAGCCAGGGGGAATTATGAAGCCCGCTACTTCATCCGCCCGCTCCAAAGCTCTGATCTCATTTCTTATCACCGCTAGCGTAATTCTGACCGCGATGTTGACGGCCAGTTGCGGCTCCGGCGGAAATACACCGCCTCCGCCGAAGTTCAGCGGGAGTACCTGGGTGGCCGTGTCGCTTTCGAGCACGGCAAACGATCAAGTTACAGCGTTTGATCTGACATTGCAGACATTGACGCTCACCAGCCAGTCAGGGAACACGGTCACTCTGCTGGGGTCGCAGCAACCCGCCGAGTTCATGCACCTGAACGGAGGGATCGAGCCGGTGATCACAGTCAGCGTTCCTCAGGGCATCTATACTTCAGCCACGGCTACGCTCGGAGGGGCAGTATTCATCTGTCTTGCGCAGGTTCCAGGCGGGGGCGTTGGAATCGCGAATTATTCACTTATCAATCAAGGCCCGACGGTGACTTTGCCCGCGCCCATTACGGTTACGGGCAGCAGCATGGGATTACTGCTGAATATGCAGGTTTCTAATTCGGCGATTTTTTCCAGTTGCTGGACCAACCCTGCGTTTGAGGGATTCTCCATGGCGCCCACCTTCAACCTTACTCCGCTTACCTTATCCACTTCGCCGACGAACTCTGGAAATGGCAAGGTCAGCGGGCTGGTGGCGACGGTTGCATCGGTGGGAACGACACCATCAAATTTGACGCTCACGATTGCGGGGGGACCGATGGGAACCAGAACTCTTTCGGCGAGCACCAACAGCGCAACCGTTTTTCAGGGTGTGAGCGGCGCCTCTGCGCTCTCTCCCGGAATGTTTTTGAACGTGGACGGTGCGATCCAATCCGACTCGTCGTTGCTGGCGACTCGAATTGCGGTGGAAGATTCGTCGGCGGTCAACGACTCCAGCGGTCCCGTGATGTTTGTTGACAATGTGGTTCCAGGTTTTCAGCTCTACGGCCGTAGCGAACTGGGTTCTCTGCAAACCATCAATGGCCAAAGCGGAATCTATTTCGACATACCCTATTTCGACTTCAGCAATGCCGCTTTCAACATCTCGGGCCAGCTTTCGAACCTGCAAAACCTGCCGTTCGTTCCCAGCTTTGATGCTTCGAATATGGTGGCAGGTCAAAACGTCGACGTCACTTCGGCAAATTTCATCCTGAGCGGGGGTGTCGGGACTCCCGCGAACACGATCACCCTAGTCCCGCAGGCCGTCGATGGGACGGTGGTCGCTTCACAGCGGAGCGGCAGCTTTACCGATTACACGGTTTCTCTGGCTTCCTACGATCTATTCCCTACCTTGGCGGTGCAGCAAGGGCAAACGACGCTGCTCAGCAATCCGAGCCAGATGGAAGTCTACGTCGACAGCAATACGCAACAGCTCAATGCCACGCCTCTGGGTGTCGGCAGCACGTTCCGCTTCTACGGATTAGTCTTCAATGACAATGGCACGCTGCGCATGGATTGCGCGGAGATCTACGACGGCGTGGCATTCACTGCGGCGTCCAATTCGAATAGCCAAATACGCATGCAGGTTGGAGACGTGCAAACTGTGCGCCGTCAGGGACCGGGAGCGGTGCAGGAAACGATCAGAACATTTACGCACTCACGGTAGCTTCAGCGATCTTCGTCCGTAAGCGTGGAGTTTGGAGGGAATATGAGTTCCGTTAGATTTGGCACCCATGCGGTTCCATCACCAATCTTTGGGCTTACGCTACTGATCGTTTCATGTGGACTGACAACCAGCTGCGGTTCCGGCGGAAATATGTCGAAAACTCCGCCACTGACGGGAAACACATCCGTCACCGTGATGCTGACCAGCACGGCGAACGATCAGTTGTCAGAATTTGACCTCGGCCTGCAGAACATTACGTTGACGAGCCAGTCGGGCAAGACGGTTAGCCTGGAGTCATCGACTAAGTCAGGACCGGCGCCCGGCGCCGAATTCATGCATCTGAACGGCACGGTTGAACCACTGCTGACTGCGGCGATTCCGCAGGACATCTATTCAAGCGCAACCGTGACGCTCGGCGGCGGTGCTTTTGTCTGCATCGCCCTTGGTCAAGTCGATGGAGAACAGACCCTCAGTTCAGCCACTTACACCGTCGCCCCTCCGGCCGCGACCGTGAACTTCCCCTCGCCACTCAACGTGACGGGCACAAGTATGGCCCTCGCGCTCGACCTGCTGGTATCGCAGTCGGCGACAATAGGGGACTGCGTGAACGTGGACGGATTCTACGGCTTTTCGATGGCGCCGGCCTTTAAGCTTACGCCGCTCACTTTGGCCGCCTCCCCGACGAATCCGGCCAATGGCAAAGTCATGGGGCTCGATGGGGAGGTCACAGCGGTCAGTTCGGGCGGCAACAGCCTGACGTTGTCGATACCCAACTATGTGCCTGCGGAGACCGGGCTGCCAGTTTCTGTTCAGCCCGACAGCAACACTGTGTATCAGGGGATCAGTGTTTTTTCGGCCCTGACGGCGGGCACGTTTGTAAATATGGATGGCGCCGTTCAGTCCGATGGCTCACTGCTGGCGACGCGGATTGCGGTGGAGGATCCCTCCGCCATATACGTGTTTCGCGGTCCGCTGATGCAGGTAGCTGCGTCGACATCGGCATTTTTCATGCATGCTCGCGAGATGCAGGGCTCTGGCCTGCCCGGCTATCCAACCGGCGTGTCTATGCCATTCAATTACGGCAGTACGGCTTTTCAGATCTCCGGCCAGCTTACGAACCTGGGCAGCTTGCCCTTCGTACCCAGCTTCAATAGCTCAAATATGGTTCCAGGACAAGAGGTGTATATTTCAACAGCCACTTTCTTCCCTAACGCGCCCTATCCGGACGTTACCACGATGACCCTGATGCCGCAGACGGTCAATGGCACGGTCACCGCCTCGTCCACCAGCGGCAACTTTACCGACTACACGGTGTCGCTTGCGTCTTACGACTTATTCCCCATGCTCGCCGTGCAGCCCGGTCAAACCACGGTCGAGAACAATCCCAGCCAGATGGAAGTCTACGTCGACAGCAATACGCAACAGCTCAATGCCACGCCTCTGGGGGTCGGCAGCACGTTCCGCTTCTACGGATTAGTCTTCAATGACAATGGCACGCTGCGCATGGATTGCGCGCAGGTGAGCGACGGAGTGGCGTTCTCGGCACCGGCAAATTCCGCGAGTCAAGTCGAGTCTGGTCACGCTGAGACTGTGAGCCGCGAAAGCTTAGGCGGGGTGCAGGTAACAAATAGAGTCACTCGTCCTCGTTAGCTGGCGGAGTTTTCCGAGGGGATGGAGTCGCTTGTTTCTTCATCGCCGGCGCCTACTAATTCGAATTTCTTCAGCTTGTAGCGCAAGGCGTCGCGGCTGATATCGAGCAGGCGAGCGGCGTGGGTCTGATTGCCATTGGCCTGGCGCATGGCGAGTTCCACCATGGCGCGCTCGACTTCTTCGAGAGACGTGCCTTCTTCCGGAATGTAGAGCCGCGGGAGCACGCGGCCATTGGCGAGTTGCTTGCCTCCGCCGTCGCCGCCGGAGGCGCTGCTGGCTTCGAATGCGGTTAACCCGCTGCGCGCCGCTTCTCCTACAGCGAAAGGCATATAGACCGGGCGCAGGACCGATTCATCTTCCAGGATCATGGCGCGCTCGATCGAGTTCTTCAGTTCGCGCACATTCCCCGGCCAATTATGGGTCAGCAACAGGCGGCGGGTTTCCGGAGTAATCCCACGCACGGATTTCTTGAACTTGCGGTTGTACCAGTCGATGAAAAAGTCCACCAGCGGGAGAATGTCTTCCGTGCGCTCGCGCAGCGGGGGAATGAAAATGGCGATGATCGCCAGGCGGTAGTAAAGATCCTGGCGGAAGTGGCCTTCGCGCACGGCTTTTTCCAGATCGCGGTTCGAGGCGGCGATGACCCGCACGTCCACTTGCATGTCGCGCACCCCGCCGATGCGCCGGATGACTTGATCTTCTAAAACGCGCAACAATTTCGCCTGCAGCAGGGGCGAGAGTTCGCCAATCTCGTCGAGAAACAACGTGCCCCCGTGGGCCGTCTCGAACAGGCCTTTCTTCATGGCCTTGGCGTCGGTGAAAGCGCCCTTTTCGTGGCCGAAGAGTTCGGCTTCCATTAAGGTTTCGGGAATGGCCGAGCAGTTGATGGCGACGAAGGCTCCGTTTTGACGCGAACTCTCGTAGTGAATCGTCTTGGCAATGAGATCTTTGCCGGTGCCGCTCTCGCCCTGGATCAGGATAGTGGTAGCCTCGCTGGCGGCAACTTTCTCGACGAAGCTCATCAGTTCCGTGCTCTTGGGCGCGACGGCCACGACCTCGTGATAGCCGGTGTGGCGGCGCACCTCGCCGCGTAGAGACTGGACTTCGGTGCGCAGGCGATTGGCCTCCAGAGCATTCTGGATGGTGACGCGGAGTTCTTCGAAGTCGAGCGGCTTGCCGATAAAGTCGTAGGCGCCCAGCTTGAGCGCGCTCTTGACGTCGTCGAGCTGCGGATCGGCCGTAATCATGATGACCGGCGGCGCATCGGGAGCCTTCTTGATCTGTTCCAGAACCTGGATGCCGTTCATGTCAGGCATGCGCACATCGAGCAGCACCAGGTCGGGAGACTCGTGCTGGGCCAGCCGCAGGCCGGGCTCTCCGGCGGCGGCTTCCGCGACCTGATATCCCCACTCCTCGCACTTCTGGCGCAGCGACCAGCGCACCAGACGCTCGTCGTCAATGATCAGGACCTTCTCCGCTGGCATGCTGGTTTTAGCTTACTACGGAAGGGAGCGGGAGGGCACGCCGGTGCCGCTAGAAGAGGCACACGCGAAGTGCCGGCAGGAGGGCAGGGAGTGATATGCCGATGTCTCAACAGTTACGAAAACACGCGCCTTCTGAATGTCTACAGTGATGCCAAGTGGAGCTTGCCATCCACCATGACTACCCGCCCTCTACCTGGGTCGACCGAAGAATAGGACGTAGCCGTCGGGGTCGCAAATTTCGAAGCCGCGAAGACCGTCATGAGTATCCTTGAGCGGCACGCTGAAGGCTGCTCCACCCGCCACCCCACCATGAGCAAAGCGTTCGGCAAATTCGGCGGCGAGCGCATCCGGGTCTGGTACGTAGACGAAGGCATCCCACCTCATGGAGGGATTGCGCTTAGGGTTGGGCAGCGGCGGCGTGTCATGATCGGACTTGACGAAGAGCTGCGCTCCGTCGCGGCCGATGATGGCGAAAAAAGGATTTCGATCCGGCTGCTGGAATCTGGTCTCAAAGCCCAGCTTGTCGCGGTAAAAAGCGATGGTCTGATCGACATTGCTGACGATGAAGAAAGGTGAAATTGCCTGCGTCGTTGGTCGTGTCATAAGCGGGCGGCCTCTTGCACTGACACTGTACGATTTGCAGGGCCTATTCGAAAAGCGATCCTCCGGTTCAACGCTCGACGGCACCCGACATGGTTGTGCAAGTTGCTTCACCAGGAGTGCAGCTGCTGCATTAGGGATCGGTTGTAAGTTGCTGGATTGTAAGGAAGAGTGCTGGGAGCGGGCTGGTCCTAAACTTGCCGCGTTATTGCGGGGAATCAGGATCAGGAGAACGGGATGCGCGGCCTCTGGCTGGCGATTTTGTGGTGCGGAGTGCCTGTGATCGCCTTGGCGATGAGTACGGGCAGCAACCAGGCGACGCTGCTGCAACAACGCGAGCACCAGGCTTCGAGAAGGCTGCGGCGCGCCGCGCAATTCGTCAGCGTGCCGCATGTCAGCGCCCGCGCGGCTTGCGAACAAGTGCAACCGCCGGAGGCTCTGGCGACGCCCGACCCGATGTTGGCGCCGCCAGCGCGCGGAGCGAAGGTGAAGGTGAGTTTCATCATCGGCACCGACGGCCGAGTGCATAGCCCGCTCATTCTGGTGAGCGCCGGGATGGCCGGAGACCGGCACGTGTTGCAGACGGTGCGCACCTGGAGGTATCGTCCGGCAACCTGCAACGGAGTTCCTACCGAGACCGAAGGCAAGATCGAATTTTCCAGCCGATAGCACCACTCCCCTATGCTGGGCTAGAATCTGCTCTAAGGCAGTGGGGGACGTGATTCGTGGACAAACAAAATAAGGGACCGAAGACGTTCGGGGAGCCCATGGATACGCCGGTGGGCAGTTCGGAATTGAAGGAATTGTATCGGCGACTGGAGCCTTCGATCCGGCGGCAGAAACCGGGTCCGGATGCGATCGCGGCGGCGCTGGAGTCAGCGCAACGGCTGGCGGCGGAGGCCGAGGCGGAAGACGCGGCGGCGGATACGGCGCAGGATCTGGCAGCCGAAGCAGCGACCATAGTGTGCGATGCCTGCGGATATCGCAACCGCGAAACCAATAAGTTTTGCGGAATGTGCGGAGCGGCCGTAGTCGAGAAAGCGGCGGCTGCCAGTGAACCGGCGGCGATCATGCCGGCGGGAAATCAGATTCCAATGCATATGGGGCGGCCGGCGACGACGCAGCCGACCGGATACGAAACTCACCACTATCACCATCACTACCACCACCATTATTTTCCTGGCGGGATGGAAAACGGTTATCCGCGAGCGGGCGCGGAACCGCTGCGGGAAGAGAAGCTGCGTCCGAATGCAGCCCAGCGCGGGGAGATGAGCCGCGCCGAGGCCGCGGTGCGGGAAGTGACGCAGGAGTGGGTGCTGGCCTGCAATACCAAGCATCTGGACGATCTGCTGGAGCTGTATGTTTCGGATGCGCTGGTGTTGCGGTCGAATTATGCGCCGATTCGCGGGGCGGCGGCGGTGCGGGAATTTTTCTTTGGCGCGCTGGATGCCGGGCTGGGCGAGGTGGAACTGGAACCGCTCCGGCTGGAGATTGTGGGCGACTTCGCCTATGAGGCGGGGCGCTGCAAGGCGCTGATTCCGAGTTCGACCGGCAAGCGGCGGGAGGAGCGGGGAAAATATCTGTGGGTGTGCGCGCGGCAGAGCAATGGGGAATGGAAGCTCTCGGCGGATTGCTGGTCGAGCGATTTGGCGCTGACCACGCTGGAGGCGGAGGTGCCGGCCAATATCGCGGTGAAGACCAGCGGGCCGCGGAAGTAATCTTCATCCCTTCCGCGCGGCGGAGATCAATTCTGATCCCCTGCCCCATGCCGCTGTTTGCAGATCTTGCAGTAGGTGGGCGGCAAGGTATTATCCACGCGGTGCTTGACTGGTGGCAGTTGGTGCACGTAAGCAAAGATTGCGGATAAATCCTCATCCGTCATTCCACGATAAAAAGAGAACGGCATGATCGGATTCAACTGACGTGCCCCCACCTGACCGGTGCGCATCACTTTGAGGAATATGTTCTCGTTGTAGTAGGAGATGCCGGACGGAGCGCTGGTAAGATTCGCGCTCGCCACGCGTCCCCATGGACCCTCCATGATGAAGCCTCCCGCCCAATCCAGCCCGGCGAGCCTTTGCCCGTGATCGTCCATCGGCGTGTGGCAATCCGTGCAGCCGGAAAGATTGGTTAGATATGCCCCGCGTTTCAGTGGCGTCGAGAGATCCGGTGCGGGAACTGGATCGGTGACGGGCTGTGGCACATTTCGGATAAGGTATTTCACCGGAAAAATCATCTCTGTCTTGGGAACTTCATGCCGGACAGGCGGCAGAGCTCGCAAGTAGACGATCACTGAGGCGAGGTCCTCGTCCGACATAGTGCGGTAATGTTCATAGGGCATTAAATTGAAGAGCGCGCGGCCGTCATGACCAACGCCCTCGCGAATAGCGCGAGCGAGCTGGTCATCACTCCAGGTGCCCGCGCCGGTTTCTGCATCGGGCGTAATATTGGGCGCGAAGATCTTTCCGGGCAAACCTTTCAACGGAATCTGCTCCCCTGAGCCCAGGTTGCCTGAGGCGAGAGGCGATGCACCTGAGGACCAATCGTGCGGCGTGTGGCAGTCCATGCAGCCGCTCACGTTTTCGGCCAGATACTTGCCGCGCGCCAGGCGCTCCGGCGTGCGTTCCATGGTCTTGGCCGTAGTCGCCCGCGCCCGCGGGCCAATAAATGGCCGCCAGCCGATAGTGAAAGTAATGCCGATGGCTGCGAGAACCACGAGCGTGAGCAATATCCATCCCAGAATTTTCCCTAGCTTTTTCATGTGGTTGATTATGCCGAGGCCATGGGCACGATGCGGGGGAGTTTTACCGTCCGGCCAGACACCATTTATACACCAGCGCGCGCAACTCAACTAGGCGCGGCGCCGAGAACCTTCGGCTCCGCTCAGGACAGGAGTCCCCTCGACAGTCGTCGCTACGGGCGCACATCTAGCTTCCCCAGATCTGATCGTAGTTGATCTAGCGACTTCATCTGGATGGTTTGCATCCCGAGTTGGGCTGCGCATTCCAGGTTGAGCGGGCGGTCGTCGATGAAGCAGCATTCGGCGGCGGGGAATTGGGTCAGGTCGAGCGCCAGGCGGTAGATGTCGCTCTCCGGCTTGCGCAGGCCGACGAAGCACGAACTGACGAAGAGCTGGAAAATTTTCCGCAAGCCGAATTTTTCAATCCGAAAATCGTTGAGTTCGCGCGATTCGTTATTGATGGTGCCCATGAAGTACTTGCCGGAGCCGGCCAGCGATCCAGCGAAGGCCAGACGTTCCGGGAGAGGCTGCGAGAGCGAAAACATGGAGTCGCGGAAGGTTTCGCGGGTGAAAGGGCGCGGCTGGTAAAAGATGGTTTGATCCAGGTATCCGTTCAGGCTGATTTTGCCTCGTTCGAAGGATGAGACGATGAGTTCGTGACGGGTTTGGAATTCGGTGGGATCGAGCTGGAATTCTTCCAGAGCTTTGGCACGCTCACTATGGTCCCAGGCATTGGTGAGCAGGACGCCGCCGACGTCCCAGAAGATGGCGCGAATTGCGGGCAAAGTATTTCTCCGTGCAAAGGGCGATAAAAAGAGTGTAGAGGAAATCGGGTCAGGCGTGGGCCGGTGCGCTACAGATGCTCGGCTTTTCCCTGTGTTCCTCCCTGGGCTATGTGGTTCGGACTTATCACCACAGAGGGCACAGAGAATGACAGAGCCATGACTCAAGTAACCTTGTTTGAGGAACGGGCGGAACCTAGGATGAGGGGTAGGTATGACTCTATCTGCGCTACTGGTGTGTCTGGATGCGAACGCGGCCGAAGTCCTGCAGCGAGTGCTGAAAGATCTGGGCATCAGGGTGGAAGCGTGCCCGGATTTCGCGCGCGCGGCGGTGCGGGCGGCGCAACAGCGGTTCGATGCCATCATTGTCGACGGATCGAGCCAGCAGTTGACTTCTCTGCTGCGGGAGACGCGGCTGTCGCGCAAAAACGATGCGACTCTGGCGGTAGCGGTTCTGCCCTCGCAGGAAAGCATCCGCGAATTGTTCTCGCTCGGACTGAATTTCGTGCTTTACAAGCCGGTGGCGTATGAGCGCGCGCTGAGCAGTTTGCGGGCGGCGCGGGCGGTGATGCGCAAAGAGAAGCGCAAGGCTCCGCGGGCAGCGGTGCATGCGCATGCGACCATCGATTACGCCAACGTGCAGCAGGATAAGGCGACGCTGGCCGACCTGGGGCACGACGGAATGGCGGTCATGTTTGGGAAAAAACTGCCGCCCACCAGCAAAGTTTATTTTCAATTCAAGCTGCCCGGGCAAAACTCCAGCGTGCGCTTGTCGGGGCTGGTCGTCTGGCAGGATTGGAATGGACGCGGCGGGGTGCAGTTCGTCGATGTGCCGAAGGCATCGCGGCGGCTGCTGGAAGAATTTCTTGCGGAGAAGGTAAGTGCGAGCGGGAGGCCGGAGCTCCCCGACGTGACGGTGGAGATGGAAGAACCGCTGCCAATGGCAGCCGTGGCGGCCGCCGAGCCGACGCGCGCGACAGCGGCCGCGGCTGCGGCCAGCCCGGCCCGCGAGGAACAGCAACAGAGCGTGCTCGAAGCTGCGGCCAAGGCTGCGGCGGCGCAGGCGGAAATGGACGCCAACAACCGGCGCGCGCAGACCCGCTACAGTTGCCGCCTGGGAGCGGAGGTCTATCGCACCGGAATTTCTGTTCCGCACTATTGCTGTCTGACCGACTTGAGCGCGGGGGGATGTTACCTGGAGATGCCGCTGCCGTTTCCGCAAGGCTCATCGATTGAGATTCTGGTGCGGACCCATGAGATGAAGTTGCGGTTGCGGGGAACGGTGCTGACGTCTCATCCCGGCTACGGGATGGGCATTGGGTTCGAGTTGAAGACGAAAGAAGAGCAATCGAACGTGGGGAAGCTCGCGGAGTTTGTGGCGGCGACGACCCCTCCTTCCTAGTTCCTCGTAATCGTTCTAAAAAATCTTCAAGCGCTGAAAGCCCCTAACCGGAATGCAGGCTGTTGACAGTTGAGCCGGGCTGGACCATAATCCCCGCAACTCTGGCGGCACGCTTGGGGTTCGATCACGCCAATTTACCCTCATTTTTTTGCTGGCAGGACCACCAAGGCAAAGGTTCGCCGGGGGACCGTCTCTCAGACAGACTGTGTTGTTCCACGCCCTGATATTCTCGTTTAGGAGAAAAATCATGCAGCCCCAGCGGCAGTCCCGCGCAGCGAGAACTGAAAAAAGGATCGGTAAGTGGACCACGACGTGCGCGATCGCAGTGTTCTTAACCGCGGCCGCGATTTCGTCTCCGGCGCAAACCTTCGAAACGATCTATGAGTTCACGGGAGGCACAGACGGATCTTATCCAGTAGGTCCTCTTATGCAGGGACTCGACGGGAGACTCTACGGAGCAACCGATGGAGGCACTGAGGGCACGATTTTCTCTGCCACCGCGAAGGGTGCGATCACCACCGTCAGTATTCTCCCGACCAACAGCGGTCCAGCCAGCCTGGTACTCTCCAACGACGGAAACTACTATGGAACGGAACTCACCGGCGGGCCTGAATTCGATGGCCTAACATTTCAACAAGCTCCCACCGGGCAGTTCACCATAATGTACCAATTCATCGGAGGTACCGACGGCTACTGGCCTTCGCCACTCATGCAAGCCGCGGACGGAAATCTCTATGGGACGACCTACGGTGGTGGGAATTTCGCATGCAATCCCCCCCGGCTACGGGGCTGCGGTACGGTCTTTCAGGCTACGCGGAATGGCGTCATCACCTTGTACGAATTCAGTACCAAGGACCTGGGAGTGTCTCCCGCAACCGCGCTGACACAAGGCCTGGACGGCAACCTCTATAGCACGACCAGTGCGCCAACGCCGGGATCGAGCGGTGGTGGCACCGTCTTTCGGATTACGCTCCAGGGTAAGCTCACGACTCTGTACAAATTCTGTCAGGTGTCGGGCTGCCCCGATGGAAGCACTCCGAATTCGACGCTGGTGTTGGGCGCCGATGGAAACTTTTATGGGACCACTCTGTACCGGGGCGACAGTGCATGCGGCTCCGGCAGCGGGTGCGGCACTATCTTCAAAATCACCCCGCAAGGCAAACTGACCACGCTCTATCAGTTTCAGGGCAGTTGGCCCCAGGCAGTCAACCCTTCTGGCCTGATCCAAGCTACCGACGGAAGCCTGTACGGCGCAACCCAGCAAGGCGGGGATTCCAGCTGCGGCCAAGGCTACGGATGCGGCATCGTCTTCAAGATTACGCCGAAAGGGGCGTTCACCCTGCTGCACACCTTTGCGTCAAGTGACGGGGCAAATCCGGGGGCGGTCATGCAAGGCACGAACGGAATACTCTACGGCGCTACCACGCTCGGCGGCCTTACAAACTGCGGCGATGGTTGCGGCACCCTGTTTTCGCTGAACGTGCGACGCGGGTCGTTCGTCAAGACTGCCCCGACTGCTGGCGCATCGTCGACGCAGGTAATCATTTTGGGGAACAATCTGACCGGGACATCGAGTGTGAGCTTCAACGGCACCGCGGCACAGTTCACCGTGGTCTCGCCGACCGAGATCACGACGACGGTTCCGGCGGGCGCGACCACCGGCAAAGTCACGGTGACAACACCGCGAGGGACGCTGGCGAGCAATGCGAAATTCATTGTGACGCAATGAGTGATGAGCCTCGGGGTTGAGGCCGGGCGTCCAGGCGCGGCAACCTCTGTACCTTTGGTTGCGACGCTGTGCAGGATGTGATCAGGTCGAGGTGGGGCCGCCGGCGTTACGGCGCAGAGCGGGCTGAGAAAGGCTGCGAGGACGCGGAAGAAGAGCAGATGCCTTGCTGCGCTCGGAATGACAGAGCTACTGATGGAGCGGATTATTTGCGGTGGCTTCGGCGGCGACGGCCTTTTTGAAATAGTCAAGCGAAAGGCGAAGGCCGGCTTCCAGATCGATCTTAGGTTCCCATCCCAGTAAAGTGCGTGCCTTGGTGATATCCGGGCGGCGCTGTTTGGGGTCGTCTTGCGGCAGCGGTTCGTAGCGAATTTTGCTTTTTGATCCCGTTACCTTCAAGACCAGCTGCGCGCATTCCAGAATCGTGAATTCCGTGGGATTGCCAATGTTTACGGGCAGATGCTCGTCCGATTTCGAGAGGCGCAGAAAGCCGTCGATCTCATCGTTCACATAGCAGAAGCTGCGAGTCTGGCCGCCGTCGCCATAGACGGTGAGGTCCTCGTTGCGGAGGGCCTGCTTCATGAAATTGGGCACGACGCGGCCATCATTGAGCTGCATGCGCGGGCCGTAGGTATTGAAGATGCGCACAATGCGCGTGTCCACCTGGTGATAGCGGCGGTAGGCCATGGTGACGGCTTCGGTGAAGCGCTTGGCCTCATCGTAAACCGAACGCGGGCCGATGGGATTGACGTGCCCCCAGTAGGTTTCTTTCTGCGGGTGCTCGAGCGGGTCGCCGTAACACTCGGAAGTGGAAGAAACGAAATATTTCGCGTTGTACTTGCGGGCGACGTCGAGGGCATGAAAGGTGCCGAGCGATCCGACTTTCAAGGTGGCAATGCCGTGGGTCATATAGTCGACGGGGCTGGCGGGGCAGGCGAAGTGGAAGACGTAATTGACTGGGCCCACGTCGAAGGGCTCGCAGATATCTTTCTCGACAAATTCAAAGCGTGGTTCGTTCTGCAGGTGAGCGAGGTTGGCGCGGCGTCCGGTGAGCAGGTTATCGACCACCACGACGGACCAGCCTTCGCCGAGCAGGGCATCGCAAAGATGCGATCCCAGGAAGCCGGCGCCGCCGGTGATGAGGGCGCGTTGCGGGCTCATAATTTCTTGCCGTTTTTAAGCGCGCCGGTGGGGACGCCGTCGGGAAGGCAGGCGGCGCGTCCGATGCTGTAGTAGGTGAATCCCTGGCCGGCCATGGCTTCGGGATTGTAGAGATTGCGGCCGTCGATCACGATAGGATATTTGAGGTCTTTGCGCAGACGGGCGAGATCGAGGTTGGCAAACTCTTCCCACTCGGTCAGGATCAGCAGGGCATCGGCGTCTTGTGCCGCTTCGTACGGGGACTTGGCATACATGACGCTGGAATTCAGGACTTCGCGGGCGCGATCCATGGCGGCGGGATCGTAGGCGGTGATCTTACAGCCTTCCTGCAGAAGATCTTTCACCAGGAAAATCGCCGGCGATTCGCGGATGTCGTCGGTGCCTCCTTTAAAGGCGAGGCCAAGGACAGCGAGACGCTTGCCGCGAAGAGTCCAGAGCGCGTCGTGAATTTTGCGCAGGAAGCGGCGGTGCTGCTCTTCGTTGATGCGCATGACTTCGTCGAGCAGGCGGAACTCGTATCCGTGCTCGTGGGCGACGGCGCGGAACGCCATCACGTCTTTGGGGAAACAAGATCCGCCATAGCCGATGCCGGGGTTGAGGAAGCGGCGGCCAATGCGGGAATCGGCGCCCACGCCGCGCACAACCTGGTTGACGTCGGCGCCGACGGCTTCGCAGACCGAGGCCACCGCGTTGATGAAAGAGATCTTCATCGCCAGGAACGCGTTGGAGGCGTGCTTGATCAGTTCCGCGCTTTTGGTGCTGGTGACGATAAGGGCGGGAGGAATCGAGGCGCGGTCGGGTTGAGGGATGGCGTCTGCGCGCTTGTAGTAGCTACCGTCGGTGAGCGGGGCGTAGATTTCGCGGAGCACGGCGGCGGAGCGTTCGCTATCGCAGCCAATGACGATGCGGTCGGGAAACAGGAAGTCGGTGACGGCGGAGCCTTCGCGGAGAAATTCCGGGTTGGAGGCGACCTCGAAAGAATCGGGATCGCTGCCGTTGCGCAGGATGATCTTGCGCACCCACTCGCTGGTGTACACGGGGACAGTGCTTTTTTCGATGACGACCTTAAAGCCGTCGATGCCTCCGGAGATTTCGCGGGCGACGGACTCGACATAGGAGAGGTCGGCCTCGCCTTTTTCGGTGGGCGGCGTGCCTACGGCCACGAAGATGGCGGAGCTGAGGCGGACGGCTTCTTTCAAATCATCGGAAAACGTGAGGCGGTGGCCGCGGTGGCGGCTGAGGAGTTCGGGCAGAAACTTCTCGTGAATGGGGACTTGGCCATGGCGAAGGGCGGCGAGTTTCTGCTGGTCATTATCGACCAGAAC
>DASYYT010000008.1:0-10711 GCA_035949755.1 Candidatus Sulfotelmatobacter sp. | reverse complement strand
AAGGCGTTTGACCAATCGATTGCGAAAGTTGATACAGCCGTCCTTGCCGATGTGCTGCCGCCGGGTCACTCAAATTCTCGCGGTCGCGGCTCTTTTTTCCATCTTGATGGCAGTGCAGGCCGTTGGCCAGGCAGGCACCGGAACTCTTCGCGGCACAGTCTCAGATGGGCGCGGCCATGCAGTCGAGGCCGCGCAAGTGCTGCTCTATGCCGGAAATAGCGGCCAGGTGACGGCGACTGCGGTAAGCGATCAACTCGGCCAGTTCGCATTCACCCACCTGGCACCGGCGAGGGATTATCGCTTGCGGGTCGCGCACAGCGGATATGTCAGCATCGAAGCTGCAGGCATTTCGCTGCAGGCCAGCGAGACCAAGCAACTGCAGATCAGGCTCGACCCGCGGCGAGCGCTGTCCCACGCCGTAACCGAGGTCACGGGCATGGGAGTCGAACAGCAGGTGCGGACACTGCCGGTGCGCGGACAGGCATCCGGCAATCTCGAGACACTCACCCCCGGAGCCGGCGCCACCGGGGGCACGTTCGGATCGTTTCCAATCAACGGCAGCCGCCAACAGTTCAACACATATATCGTCAGCGGAACGAATAACCTCGACCCGTTCCGCAGTGCGGAAGCCATCGGGCAGGGGGGAGCCTTCGGTGCTCCGGCGGTCCTGCTGCCGCTCGCTGCCATCCAGGAAATCGAAGTGCAAACCAACACTGGCGCGGAGTATGGACCGTCAGGGGCGGCGGTGCTGACCACGATCAAGAACGGCGGGCCGAAGCTGCATGGGTCGCTGTTTGAATTTTTCGATAACGACAAGCTGGCCGCCAACAATTTCTACGGCAACGCCTTTGGGCGGCCGCGCCCTGAATTTCGCAACAACCAGTTCGGATTCACCGCGGGCGGCCCGCTGCCCTATCACAGCAATTTCTTCAGTTCGTATGAGGGGCAGCACGAGCGAGTGGGAGTTACCTTCGCATCTCGATTTCCCACACCGGGGGAAATTGCCGCCGCAACGGCGCTCGTCCAGGGATCTGGGCGTAGCGTGAACCCGCTGGCCGCGCCCATTCTCGCGCTCTACCCCGCCTCGCTCGGCCAGGGTCCGCTCAGTTTTTCTGATATCGGGCGCAGCGACGGCAACACGCTGACGCTGAAAGTGGATCACGGCCAGAAGGGTCAGAACAGCATCTCCGCTTCGTACGCTTTCGGCGCGAATCGCCAGAGTTTTCCCCAGGGAGGTTTCGGGTTGGGAGCAGGCTCGCGGCTGCCGGCTTATGCTTCGCAGTCCCACGACATCGTGCAGTTGTTTGCCGCGCAATGGCAGCGGGCGCTGTCATCGCGCTTGCTCAACTCTGCACGCTTGGGGTATTCGCGCTACAACGAAACCACATTTCCTGGAGACACGGGCTTCAACCCAACGGCCATCGGGCTGAACACGGGAGTCAACTCTGCCCGCGACTCCGGCTTGCCGGAAATCGATGTCGCGCCCGGCGACTACGAAAATCTTGGCGCCCCGCTCTCGCTGCCGCGGGGTCGGGCCAGCAATGTGTACGATTTCTCGGATGGTATCGTGTGGAATCGCGGCGCACAGCAATGGAAGTTCGGCGGCAGCCTGACCTTACTTCAGGAGAATGCCTTCACCGACACCGGCATGCGGGGGCGGCTGGTATTCGACGGCTCGCAGCTCGGCGACCAGCTCACGAGCGACTTCGCGATCGCCAGCCTGTCGGACCTGCTGGCTGGCCTGCCTGCTCCCGGCGTAACCACCATTGCGCGCGGCAACTCACAACGCTACCTGCGCCAGCATCGCTGGGCGGCGTACATCGAAGACGGCTGGCAGATTCGGCCTGCCCTGAAGGTCACTCTGGGATTACGCCACGATGAATTCTCTGTTCCGACCGAGAAGCAGGGGAGGCTGAGTAACTTCATTCCGAGCGCCGGGCTGGTTCAGGTCGGCAGCGCGGGACTGGCACACGAATATCAGCCGAACTTGCACGATTTCGCGCCCCGCGCCGCGTTCTCGCTCGGATTAGGTGGCTCGCGCACGCTGAGCGGCGGCTGGGGAATGTATTTCAACGCCCAGCCGTTTGACGAATTGATGGACAACAGCAATAACGCGAACTCGATACTGGCAGGGCCGGTATTCAATCCTATCGGTTCCAGTGCAATCTTCACGATTACGCCGCCGGCGCCCGTGGCCTTTGGCCCAGGGATCCAGATCTTTGGACCGGCGGTACCGCAGCCGCCATTCGATGTTTTTGCGGTTAGCACGCACTACCCCGATCCCCGCTACCAGGACTTTGATCTCGCGTTAGAACAACGGCTAGGGGCGCAACAATCTTTGCGCATCGCGTATTACGGCACGCGCGGCGCCGATCTGCCGGTGGTAATTGACATCAATCAGCCAACCCCCGGAACCAACCCGGGGACCGAGCAGGGTCGCCGGCCGTTTGCGGCGGCGTTTCCTCAGTTTCGCGTGATCAACACGCTTTCCGATATCGCGTCTTCGAACTACAACAGCCTGCAGGTTTCGGTCCAGCGCTCGGCCGCCAATGTGACCTTTCGCGCCAGCTATACGTTTTCCAAATCGCTGGACGATGCCTCCGGCGCCGGCGGATTTTATCATGGGCCGCCGGAAGACAGCCGCAACCTGGGCGGCGACTACGGCCGCTCGGATTTCGACCTTCGCCATCGTTTTACGATTACTTATGCCTGGCGCATACCAGCGCCCAGCGGCGTGCCGGGATGGCTGCACGCGCTCGCCTCGAACTGGCAACTGAATGGCATTACGACTCTGCAAACTGGCGGGCCGCTCAACATAACCTTGCCGTTCGATAATTCCGGGACAGGCGAATTTCGCGACCGCCCGAATCTGGTCGGTAATGCTCACGTGGCATTCAATCCGTTGGGGCCATTTCTGAATCCGGCAGCTTTCGCGCAGCCTCTGCCGGGGACCTACGGCAATCTGGGAAGAAACGCTTTCAGCGGGCCGGGGCTGAATGACTTTGATATGTCCTTTGTCAAATCTCAGCAGATCTCTCATGAGTGGTGGCTGCGCCTACGGGCTGAATTTTTCAACCTATGGAACCATCCAAACTTTGCCAACCCGTCGACGACTTTCGGTTCGGGCTTCCGCCTAACCAGCACGCCCGATTCGTTTAATCCTTATTTCGGCAACGGCAGTCCGCGCAACGTGCAACTCGTCGCCGAGTTGGAGTTCTGAGCCTGTAAGAAGCATCCGCGAGAAGATTTTCGAGAAGACACCACCGTGAGCACGCGCTCGGAGATCGCGCAGCAGCGAGGGTGAGTCTGTTCTGGTGTAAATCAATCCATTCGCAAAGTTTGCATGGGATCGATTGATGCAGCACCCAGCGCAGGAAATACTGCGGCCGCTAGCGCGACGATTAGTAAAAGCAGGATCACTCCTACGTACACAGGTAGATCAAGGAAGTGAACGCCAAAAATCTGGTTCGCAAGGATTTGCCGTGACAGAAGCGACATGGCAATTCCGACAGCCAGGCCGCAACCGGTTAGTAGAAAGGCCTGCCTCAGCACCATCGCGGTTACATCCTGCAATGATGCCCCGAAAGCCATGCGCAGCCCGATCTCCGCTTTGCGCTGCGTCACCGCATAAGAAACCACTCCGTAAAGTCCCACAGCAGCTAACAACAGCGCGAGCCCGGCAAATGTAGCCAACAGGAACATTTGATATCTACGGGGCGCAAGCTGGGTTCCTAAAAGTTCGTCGTAGGTCGCCACTCGTTCCAGAGGAAGGCCGCTATCTATGGTACGGACGGCATCCCGGAGATCATTCGCTGCTCTTGCCGGGTCATTTGCTTTCGTGTCTACGATAAGCGCCATCGCCGCGGAAGGGCTCTGCGCCATAGGAGTGTAGATTTCTGGAAGGGTTTCCGCGGTCGCTCCTCCACTGCGCACGTCGGCTACGACGCCCACGACAGTCAGCCACGGACTTCCTGGCCGCGGACCTCCGAGGATCAAGCGCTTACCAAGCGGATTTTCCCCGGGCCAAAATCCCCGCACCAGCTTCTCATTCACCATCGCTACCGGCGGCGACGCAACCGTGTCCTCGTTGCCGAAGACCCTTCCTTCCTGCAGTGCAATTCCCATTGCCCGAAAATAACCGGCGCTCACGGCCTGATGATTTGCGAACTGAGGGACGAGCGCCGCCCCGAACGGTTGCCACGGGCGGCCTTCGATGCTGAATGGATCGTGCAGCAGGCGATCGGAAGCCGGCAGCATCGTAGTCGCCGCCGCGCCTTGAATTCCCGCGAGTGATCGGACTTGTTCCAACAGTCGCTCATAGAATTGGCTCTGCGCGGCTGCTGTTGAGTACGATGGGGGCAGGCTGATGTGCGCAGTCAGGACCCGCTCCGGCTCGAATCCCAACGGAACCTGCTGCAGCCGTAGAAAGCTGTGAATCAGCATCCCGGCTCCGAGCGCAAGCGTTACCGACAACGCAGTTTCGGTCACGACGAGAATCGATCTCAGGCCCCGGTCACGGCGTTGGCTCAAGACCTGGTGCCCGGCTCGCGCGGCCGCCAAACGTGCCCGACGAAGAATTAGCAGTGCGGGCGCAAACCCGAAGAGCATCATGGCGACCAGCGCCAGTCCAATCGCGTATCCAAGCACGTTTTCATCCAAAGACACGCCGAAGAACTTTGCCATTCCATATGGGCTGAGATGAAGCAGCAGTCCCGAAACCGCGCCGGCAAGGCCTATGCCGAATATCGTTCCCGCCAAAGCAATAACCATCGCCTCGGTTCCCAGCAAGCGGATCAGCGGCACCCGACCCGCGCCCAGAGAAATGCGGATCGCAAATTCCCGCTCCCGGCTGACGCCGTGACTTAGCATCAAATTGGCAATATTGACGCAGGCAATCAGGAAGATCAGCGTCGCTGCTCCAAGCATGATCAGCAGCGGCTCACGAACATTCCCCGCTAGTTCCTGACGTAGTGGGACCAGCCGAACTCCGTAGCCCGGATCCTCCCCATGCGGCCCCATCTGGATGTGGTATTCGCGTTCCAGCCGCGCCGCGAGGAGGTCCATCTGCCGCTGCGCCTGCGGAAGCGGAATCCCCGTTCGTAGACGCGCAACCATCTCCAGCTGTCCAGTATTGCGCGCTGGGTCCGCGACCAATGGCAGCGGTACCCACACATCCGGTGTCTGCGGAGATCCGAGACTGAAGTGCGTATTGCGCGCGAGCACGCCCACGACCTGGTAGTCTTTTCCATCGAGAAGAACGTCCTTCCCCAGGATCGCGCGATCAGTTCCGAATCGCTCCCGCCATAGGGCATCGCTCAGAACAACAACATTGTCGTGCCCGGGTTGGTTTTCCGACGGCGAGAGCGTCCTCCCTAGCTCTGTGCGCAGCCCCATCATCGAGAAGATGTTGGAGGTTACACGTACTGCGAGAATTCTCTCGGGATAATCACCAGCCTGTAATACGAAGTGCGCATCTTCGACTGCCCCAACCTCGTCGAACACCTGGTTGTAATTTTGGTAGTCGACGAAATCACCGATCGGGGCCATGAATCTATCGATGCCAAGTACCCGCAGTTGTTCCCAGACCACCACCATCCGGCTCGCGTCCGGATAGGGCAGCGGCCGGAGCAGAAATCCTTGCACCAGCGAAAACACCGCTGTGCTCGCACCAATTCCTGCGGCTAGGGTCAGAATCGCCGGCAGCGCGAATGACGGGGCACGGCGCAGTTGTCGGAATGCGTAAAGAGCATCGGAGAAGATTCCATTCAGTGACGAGAACATATCTGTATCCGCAACACTCTCGTTCAGGGGCCTCGGACGGCCGGACCCGATCCCTAGCGAGCCACGAATTCCTGCACGTTGATCGGCAGTTTGGTCAGCGTTTCGACGCGCGCGCCGTATTTGCCCAGAGTGTTTTCAACGACGCAGAAATCGAAGCCGGGGATCACGACGTCATTCCAGCGGTCCCCGATCCCGCGCAGGGCTACGTCGAGCATGGTGACAATCTGATTGCCTAACGGTTCCTGACTGTCGAGCGTGATGGCGCCAAAAAATTCCTGGCATTCCGTATAGCCGGAGTTGTGCGTGCCGGTGTAGGGCTTCTGCTGCGCAAGATTAATCTCACGGCCAATGCGACGAGAGATCTCTGGGGAGTGCCCGGCAAAGAAGTCCACCAGGGACTTTTCTTGCAGGCGCGCGGGCAATTGCCTGGCCGCCACTTCGCGGTACCAGCGCTCGCCTACGTTGTAGCCTTCTTCGACGAGGTCGAACCAGTACTTCTGCTCAGGCTTCACTCTCGCGGGCGAGTCGACGGCAATCACGGAACGGCGAATGCATGCGGTCAGGCCATCGCGCTTGGGCGCGACGCCCAGGTGAACCCAATCGCCCTCGCGAATTGGCCGGTTCAGCGCCGGTCCGATCAGCGTGCGATTGGCGGTGTTGGCTCCCACCATGATTTGAAAGCCATCGCGTTCGGAGCCCAGCATGCGGCCCACCCACGCTCCCCAGGCGGCGACTTCGGTTTCCAGACGCCCGGGGCGAAGGACGGCCAGCATCGCCCGCAACATCGCATCCGCGATGATGCAGGCATCCGCAATCAGACGCATCTCGATCTCGCTCTTCTCGTACTTGACGCGGTAGTAGAGTTCCTGGGCATCGACCACGCCTTCGCGGCCGTAGATGTTTTGCAGGTATTCGACCAGGCCTGAGGGGATGACCTGGCGCGGCGTCAGCAGAGCAATGTGGTCGACGTCCTTGCCTGCGGCGGCTTTGATGACGTCCTCCAGGCGCTCGGCTCGGATGGGATACTTCTCGTCGGCCAACTGTAGCAGTTCGACCTTGTGCACCGTCGCTCCGGCACGGTCCGCGAGCTGCTCGGCGACATAGCCGCCCTCCAGGCCCGCCACGACGTGAAAGCCATTGGGCCCGATAATGCCGGCCACCTGCTCGATCGAGATATTGGTATTTCCGCCGAGGTAAGGAACGTCGCCGGCATACTGCTCGTCGGAAAAGACGAGACCCACTGTGTGGCCGTGTTGCTGCAATGCCTGGTTGACACGGCGAACCCGCGCCTGGAACTCCTCCATGGGAGCCATGTACTCGCGGTCGATGGCGGGTGTGTCCTGCAATATGCGCAGGACTTTTTCCAAGTCCTGGCGGTGTGCTTCGGAAGGTGGTCGAGAGTTCATTGAATTTGGCCCTGGTTTACCCTGTTTGTGTTCTCGGAAATCTATTGCTGCATGTCAGCCAGCTTGGGGTTGACATTCCATCCATCCACTTCAACGCTGGGAGTTGCCTTGCTCTTTTCGCCGAGGCGATAGGTCGCGGTCACCTGGCGAGTCTCTCCGGGCAGCAATGCGAAATAGTTATCCTGCCAGAGCACCGGCAATATTTCATTGTCCGCCTCACCTTCGCGGCTGACGCGCCCGCTCGAGGACCTATTGACCGCCAGGTGCACAGCCAGGGCTAGAGTCGCCGTGGGGTTGTGGACCGTAACCGTGGTCGAGCCTTCCTGGCCATCTCTTTTGTTCTGGGCAGTGACGTCCAGGTCGACTCGCGGCAGCTTATTCAGTTCGGTGTAGTCGGCGAAAGTCTTGGTCGGAGACCAGGTCGAGATGTCATATTCACCGGTAGGATCTTCCTCCTGCCGGCTCCAGTCGATCGTCTCCGGTTTGGTGGAGAGCCAGTAGAAATTTCTGCTCTTGATTTGGCCGGCTGATTCCAGGGTGAGGCTGACGAAATAAGTGGGGCTCAGCCCATCGATCTCGGGCAAGGTGAACGTGCGGGTGCTGCTGTCCTCGCCGACGCTGACCTCGGCCGCTTTCGAGAACTTCTCCGTCATGTCGAGGTTGTATACCTTGGCGGTAACCTTGAGGTTGGCGAATGGTTGGTAAAAAGAGTTCACCACCACGATGGAACGGTCGTCGTACGAATACTGCACGTGCAGCGGCTCGCACGCCTTCTTAACGCCGAAGTAGGATCCCGCGGGGCGAAGATACCAGTCATACATATGCCAGATCATGCTGGGCCAGGCGTTGTTTAACATCCATTGAATGATCCCGGTCGAGGTGTACTTGTTCCGGGCATAGGCTTCCATCATGGCGCGGTGCGCTTCATAAGCCTGGAGTTGCGCTTTGAGTGCGTAATCCGCCACTGACTTGGCCGGTCCGTAGCGTTGGTTGAGGGCCTCCGTAAAAACGTTCAGGGTATGCGACATGCCGCCGGCGTGGTATTCCCACACCGAGTCGATGGGCCACAGATGGTCGGGGGGCAGCATGCGCCGCAGGCTCGCAACGGGCGGGATCGCGGGGCCGGGGCTGGTCTCAGTGTTGAAACCGAACGCGCCGCCGTGACGTTTGTCGAGATACCAGAATGAAGGCGCGACGTATTCGTACGGTCCCGTCATCTTCACGCCGCTGGGGCCGACGGTGGTGGTGCGGCCGGCCGCCGATGAGATGGAAGGGTTCGGCCACTCCAAATCCTGGAGGATTCCCAAATACAGTTTCTCGATCCGGGGCGGAGGCGCGAAGTCACTGCCATACATCCAGCTGATGACGGAGGGATGGCGCTCCAGCCGCCGGATTTGATCGCGCAGCGAATCCCCCGCAATGGTTTCGGTTTCCTTGTCCCACGCAGGCCAGTTTTCCCATTGATCGCAACAGCACCAGCCCGGCATCACGAGAATTCCCATCTGGTCGGCGAGGTCGAAGAAGTGGTCGTTCTCGAGTTTGCCTTCCAGCCGCACCGCGTTGAGGTTGAGATCGCGCACGTAGTTGAGCTCGGCCTGCTGCCTCTCCGGCGAGGATCGCAGCAGCAAGTCGAAGCTGTATCCGGCGCCGCGAATAAGAATGTTCTTGCCATTGATGTGAAAGATGCGGTGACCTTTCTCGTCAATGTTGGAAGTGACTTGGCGGATTCCGAAGCGTATATGCGCTGAATCCGAAACCTGCCCCTGCACCTCCACGGCGAGATCGAGCGGGTAGAGCTCCTGCTTTCCGACTTGCACCGGCCACCACAGGCGCGGGTTGACCAGAGTGAGCTGCGGGAATTGTTCTGGCGTGAAGTGGACGACTTGAGTCTCTTTCGGGCCCAGGTGCACGGGCTGCTCGAAGGCGACGTCTTCGATGTGTCCCTTCACCACACCATCGACTGGATGATCGGAGGCGTTGGTCAGCTCGGCTCGTATCGTCAACGTAGCCCGATCGGTGGATGGAAGGTTGACTTTGGTCAGCACCGCCGGATAACGCAGGGCGATGGGACCGGTCGCGGTAATGTGCACATCGCGCCAGATGCCCATCTCTTTATCTGGAGGCATAGGCGCCCAGTCCACCAGCGTGATGGCCAGGTCGCGCGGCTGAGGCGGGAATATCTCGACCGCGAGGGAGTTGGCTTGGCCGGGCTTTGCCGCCGACGTCACATCCAGATGGAACAGCCGCCACATACCCGCCAGATCCTCTGAGGAGGCGATCGGCACGCCGTTCATCCACACGTTTGCCCGGTAGTTGATGCCGTCGAAGCCAAGCCATATTGTCTTTCGGCTGTAATCGGCGGGGAGCTTGAATTCGGTGCGATACCACCAGGACTGCCGGAACGGGCTGGCCGGCGGCATGGGGACATTCGAGAAGTCCTCAAATATCGGATACGTCGTGCCGGGGATAGAGCGGAGGTTCATGCCGGTGTACGGGTCGGGGTAGACCTTGTCCTCGACCAGCGCGCTCATCACCGTGGAGGGCAGCGTGGCGGGATACCAGTCGCGCGTCGAGAACCCGACGCTCGAGATCGCTTTCCCGCCTGCATGCACATCGGAGGAAGGCTGGATGAACCAATTCTCACGCAGCACCGTGCTGGCGGATGCGCTGACTTCTTGAGCAGCCGCCCCGGTGGTGCCTAAGAGAGAGACAACGACGAGGCTAAAAATGCCAAGATGCAAACGCCGAACCATCAATGAAGCTCCTCTTCGAGTGAACTGGAACGCGACCGCAACCCGGCGCCACTTCATAACCCGTCAAAGCGGGCTGGGCGCAAGGTTGACCACCGATTGTAGTACTTGTCGGGAGAGTCGTCCGTGATGACGTGTTCGCACCGTTGCCGGCAATGGCGAAGATCTCCAGACCTCACCGACTTTCAAGCAGACCGCGCAAACCTGGCTATCGCTGTTGACGTCAGCTATTCCGTGGCCGCGCCGAGGAAGTGAGTTGCAGGACGCGCTGTACAGAACTAGAATTCGCTCGGTCAAGCATCCACACAATTTGTTCGCAACGGAGGCGCGGTATGAAAGCAAGAACTGTGTTATTGACTCTGGTCCTGTGTTTTCTGGCAGGGGCAGCCTGCTTCGCTAGCGATATACAAATGGGCACCTGGAAGTTGAACGAGGCGAAATCGAAAATCGCTGCGGGCACAACCAAGAACAACACCGTTGTCTATGAAGCTGCCGGTGACAAAGTAAAAGTCACGATTGATGGCAACGCACCGGACGGGACAGCTACGCACAGTGAGTGGACGGGTAAGTTCGACGGTAAGGACTATCCCTCTACCGGAAATCCGAACGAAGACATGCGCTCAGTCAAGCAAATTGACGACCATACACTTCAGGTAACGTCAAAAAAAGGCGGTAAGGTTGTTCTGACGGCCCACGTTGTGGTCGCGGCCGATGGCAAGAGCCGCACGGTCACAGTCCATGGAACCGATGCACAGGGCAAGAAATACAAGAGCA
>DASYYT010000007.1:0-8924 GCA_035949755.1 Candidatus Sulfotelmatobacter sp. | reverse complement strand
CGACATGGTGATGCGCGAGGTGAAGCATCTCACGACGAATACCCCGCAGGATAAGGGAAATGTCGATCCGATCTGGTCGAAGGATGGCAAGTTTATCGTCTACACCCAGGAGCAGGCGAAGGGGACGGACTCGAACATCTTTATGGCGGATGTGGCGACGGCGGCCAGCACGCTGCTGACGCCGCACCACGGGGAGCAGCGGTTTTCAGCCAACGACATTTCGCCCGACGGCAAGCATGTGCTGGTCACGTCGAATGCGGAAAACGGGTACGACAATGTAGGGCTGCTCGAGATCGCCACGAAGAAGATTCGATGGCTCACGCAGGATAAGTGGGAGATCAGCGGAGCTAACTTCTCGCCGGATGGAAAGCGCGTCATTTTCAGCGCCAATGTTGACGGGAACGAAAACATTTACATGAACGATCTCGACAACGGGCGGCGGACCGAGCTCTCGATCGCAAAAGGGGTGAACGAGTCCGCAGGGCATCACCAGGCGTTCAGTGCCGACGGTTCGCGGCTGCTCTACTACCACAATGGACCAACGTCGCCCAACGATCTTTGGGTCTATGACCTGGGCAGCGGGAAATCGAAACAGATCACGAATTCCCTTCTCGGGGGCATTCGCTCGGAAGATCTGGTCGAGCCTTATCTGGTCCACTATCCCAGCCGCGACGGCAAATGGACCATTTCGGCGTTTCTTTATGTGCCGTACAACATGGCGCGCAACGGGCAGAATGCGGCGATCGTTTACATCCACGGCGGCCCGACGGGACAAACCATGAACTCGTTTAACCGGTTCGTGCAATTCGCCGCGAACCAGGGATACATGGTGCTGGCGCCGAACTATCGCGGATCGACCGGGTATGGCAAGGAATTCCAGCAGGCCGACCTGTTCGACATGGGCGGCGGCGATCTGGAAGACGTATTGGCGGGAGTGGACTTTATCAAGCAGACGGGGCATCTCGATCCCAAAAAGATTGCGGTGATGGGGGGGAGTTACGGCGGGTACATGACCATGATGGCCGTCACCAAGGCGCCGGAGGTTTGGGCAGCGGGCGTGGCGATTGTGCCCTTCGTAAACTGGTTTACGGAAATCGAGAATGAAGATCCGGAGTTGCGGCAGGGCGACCTGGCCACGATGGGCGATCCGGTGAAAAACAAGGCGTTGTATGCAGAACGCTCGCCGATCAACTACATCGACCGGATCAAAGCGCCGCTACTGCTGCTGGCGGGCGGGCACGATCCGCGCTGCCCCAAGTCGGAGACGCTGCAGGTAGTCGATGCGCTCAAGAAGCGAGGGTCCACCGTGGATTACAAGATCTACGACAACGAAGGGCACGGGTTCGCGCGGGTTGAAAATCAGATCGACGCGTATAAGCGGGTGGCGGACTTTTTGCTGGCGCACGTGGTGCCGGCGGATTGCGGTTGCTCGCTGACCGAGTAGGTCGTTGCCTCACGACCAGCGGGGGCCGAAGCCCAATCAACTCGACCGTCTTACGCGGCGCTAAAGCGCCGCTTCCACGGATTCTCACGGATTCGCTTCCGCGGATTCTCTACTTCGTTTCTGCCGCGCAGGCAAAGGAGTCGGCTACATTTGGATCGACGTTGCCCTTGTACTTGGCGGCCTGAGGATACGGGCAGAGCGGGCGGGTCATCTCGACTGACTCGGCTTCTCCTTTGTTGCCGTACTTGGTCGCGATGATCGTTCCCGGAGCTCTGCCATCCTCTACCCAATCGACCAGGGAGGTGAAAATGTCGTGGTCTCGATCGCGCCTCGGTCCCGACTCGCGTTGCCCGAACGAGGTTGCGCCCGGGCCGCCGCCACAGTGCTGCATGCCGGGAACCATATAGAGTCGCGCCGCAGCCTGCCGGCCGTTCGCTTCGATGACGCTGTCGAAATAATGGACAGAATTCAGCGGCGAAATCCCGGGGTCGTTCCATCCGTGATAGAGAATGAGCTTGCCTCCGCGGCCGAGAAAGGGCTTGAGATCGGGGCTCATGGCGTCCAGCGAATCGCCAGTTTTTTCGTAGGCCAGCTTCATGGCCTGGTCGATGTTGGCGTGGCGGAGGTCCCAGTCTTTCTTGTCATAGACCATGTCGGCGAAGTATCCGCCCACGAAGAATACGGCGGCGCTCTTACCTTCCTGGGAGCCGGTGATCCAGTCTTGCCAACCGCCTTCACCCCCTTCCGCGCCGGGCAACAGGCCGGGGAAGATCTGCTTGCCCGAGGCGTCATGCGCGCCGGAATAGATCAGCTTGAGGGAACTGACCTGCGCCTTGGTTAGGCAGTCGTCAGATTCTTTTCCTTGGCAAAGGAGCACGGAGGGATCGAAGTGGCATTGCCTGGGATCGTTGAGAATGCCGTCTTTGAGCCCATCCAAGCCGTCGCACGCCGCAAGGACAGCCTTGCTGATCGCAGGAATCCTGGTGGGCGGAATGTAACCGGGGCCATCGAGAGTCTGGACCAGCTTCAGCCCGCCGCTCAGCATGGGCACCCATGCGTTTGCGGGAGCACCCGCGATGATGCCGTCGTAATCATCCGGGTAACGCTGCGCTTCCATGAGCGCCTGGCGTCCGCCATTGGAGCAACTCGCGAAGTAGGAATGCCTGGGGCCGTCGCCATAGAAAGCCTTGACGATCGTCTTGGCATCGAGCGTCATGAGGTGAACGGCGCGAAATCCGTAGTCAACAATCTTCTCAGGATGGCCCAGGGCCCATGCCGCATCTGTGGTGGAGTGGCCGGTATCGGTACTGGCGGCGGCGTAACCCTGCGTGACCGCCGCGGCCAGTCCGTCGTAAGCGATATATCCGGCAAATCCACCGTTGCCCAAGCCTCTGAACCGGCCATTCCATCCGCTGAGCGGCATCCAGACTTCGACCTTGATGTCGGAGTCGCGGCTGGGAGTCAAGGTGGCAACGACGCGGCAAAAGGCAGGCGCCCTCTTGAATTGAGGCGGAACTTTTTCATCTGGCTTGACCTGCGGAGGAGTGAACATTCCCGGCGCCATGGTCGCGGCCACCGTGATGGTGACATTGGGCAGAACCAGTTGCTTGAGGCTGGCGCACGATGTTGCTGCGGCGTGGAGGGGAGTGATTGTGGAAAAAAGAAACAGAGCAATGAAACCGAGGACAGGAGTGCGCGCGAGCATGAGTGCTAGGGTCTCAGACATGGAGAATACTGGCAAGACCAATCCGGCGAAACGATTGATAGTGGGAGATCCCTCGGCCCGCTGGAGAAACCGCGGGCCTACGGGATGACCGGGGATGGTTTGTGAAACCAACGACGCAAGGATCGGACATTGCTTAGCCTGCAAACATCTCTAACCTCCTTTGGTTGAAGAGACGTCATCCCGATGGCCCGCGTTTTCTCCAGCGGGCCGAGGGATCTCCTGGGCGCGCACGTTTGCCGGTGGTTTATACAGGTTCTGCCAATCCCGGGCGAGATCGTCCCATTTCGGATTCATCGAGTTGATCAGTTTTATTTTCTTGCTTCGCCTCCAGCCTTTGACCTCCTTCTCACGATTGATCGCGGCATCCGGATAGACGAATTGCTCGTAATACACCAGTTGAGTCAGGTTGTAGCGGCTGGTGAAACCTGAAATGGCCTTGGTCTTGTGCTGCCAGACGCGCCGCATAAGGTTGCCGGTGATTCCCGTATAAAGGATTGCGGATTTCGGCCCGTTGGTCATGATGTAAACGAAGAAGAGTTTGGCGGGCATGGTCCTCTTCTACAGCATTGGGCACGGGGAGGTCTGTGATCCATGAACATATTCACAGGGGTGGGAGATCCCTCGGCCCGCTGGAGAAACCGCGGGCCTTCGGGATGACGTCTTGCTGATATTCGGGATGAGGTTTTCGTATGACTGCTGCGCAAGCATGCTGCGTTACCTTCGGGTTGTACTAACTATTCTGGCTCGGACTTTTTATTATTCACGCATAACAGATTTTTGGGTTAGACTCCTGCCACCGCACGACAAATTTCTCTTCCTGAAAGACCTTGTGCATCTGTGTCATGCGCAAGGAACGCAAGTGCACGTTTAGACGGGGGCTTTTTTATGCATTTCAAACGCTTTGGGAGAAGTGTGTCCGTTGCCGTTGCGTGCCTGATCGCGGCCGCGGGGGCGCTGGCGCAAGTGCCTTCATCGCAGCATGTGGTGTTGGTGATTGACGAGAACTCCAGCTACAGCAGTGTGGTGGCGAACATGCCCTGGCTGGTGGGACAGGGAAATGCCAACGGCTATGCCACAAACTATGAATCGGATAACGGCGGATCGCTGCTGGATTATCTGTGGCTGGCTTCGGGCAGTTGCGAGTCGAGCGCAAACTGCACTCTGCCGGCCGGCACGCACAACTTCAATTGCAATGGGAACGATTGCTACTATGCGGGGACCAGCACGAGCGATCCGATCACCGACGACAACATTTTCCGGGAACTGAACAACGCCAAAATTTCATGGAAGGTTTACGCCCAATCGTACGCAGCGGCGGGAGGCACTCCGACCACTCCCGACAACAATAAGGGCACGGACTATTACCGGCGGCATAACGGCGCGACCTGGTACAGCGACATCCTGAACAACGTGGATGGCTCGTCCAAGAACATTGTCGACCTGTCGCAATTGACCACCGATCTGGAGAGCGGGACACTGCCGCGCTTTATGATCATCGTTCCGGACGGCAACCACGACGCCCACGATTGTCCGGTGGGCATGTCGAGCTGCACGGAAGCGCAACAACTGGCGGCTGCCGATGCGTTTCTGAACAGCACGCTCGATCCGGTGCTGAACACCGCCGACTTTCAGCCCGGCGGCACTGGACTGCTGCTCGTGACCTTCGACGAATGTGGGGGCGGCACGAACAGCGGTTGTGGAGCGTCGGTCTACACCGCGCTGATCGGGCCGCAGGTGAAGCCGCACACGGTTTCGCCGGTTCGCTACAAGCATGAGAACGCGCTGCGCACGATGCTGGACAGCCTGGGCATCAAGAACTATCCGGGAGCGACGGCAACCGCGGCAGACATGTCGGACTTTTTCACGACCACTGGAAGCAAGCCTGAAGTTGTGATCAGTTCGCCGGCGGGTGGGGCGTCGTTGAGTTCTCCGGTCGAAATCCAGGCCTCGGGATACGGCACGGCCGGGCATACGATCACCGGGTGGTGGGTCTACGTGGACAGCGTGGCGACGTACAACGGCGGGGCGGTATCGACGATCGATCCCAAGATCACCATGAAGACCGGCACGCACACGGTCCTGGTGCGGGCGTGGGATTCGTCGGGAGCCTATGGAGATGAAACCATCACGCTGACCGTGGCCGCGCTCGATCCCACAGTTTCAGTGAGCACGCCGGCGAGTAATGCGACGGTGGGTTCGCCGGTGAATGTGCTGGCCTCGGCCTCGCCCACGGCGGGACAGACAATCACCGGTTGGTGCGTGTACGTGGACGGAGCCGAAAAGTACAGCGGCGGAGCCACCGACACGATCAGCCCGAGTATTGCCATGTCGCAGGGAACCCATTCGGTATTGGTGCGGGCATGGGATTCGTCCGGGGCGTATGGATCTCAGACGGAGAATGTGACGGTGAGCAGCAAACCGGCGGTGGCGGTTTCGAAGCCGCTGCCCGGTGCTAACGTGATCTCGCCCATCGCGATCAAGGCGTCGGCCACACCGAGCAGCAAGAATTCCATCACGGGTTGGTGGGTTTATCTGGATGGAGTTGGAAAATACCAGGGCGGCGCCGTGGGATCGATCAGTCCGAGCATATCCGCCTCCACGGGAACGCACACCCTCCTGGTGCGGGCGTGGGATTCGTCAGGGGCTTACGGGGACCAGACCTTCACGGTGGATGTAGGAACGGTTGCGGTGAGTGTCAGCAGCCCGCTGACCGGGGCGGCGGTGACTTCGCCGGCGAACATCGTGGCCAGCGCCACCTCGGCGCATTCGATTACGGCGTGGAATGTCTACGTCGATTCCGCGAACTGGTACGAGCAGGAATACGGCAGCTCGATTAACGCCAACCTGGCGCTGTCGCCGGGCACGCATTCGGTGACGGTGCAGGCCTGGGACAGCACGGGCGCAGTTGGCCAACAGACGATCACGGTGACGGTTCCGTAGGAGAAGGCGGCGGGAACGTCGCGTTCAACGGAGAATTCCCGGCCGCGCCGCTCCGCGACCGGGAATTAAAGTTACGGGAGCAGGCTACTGCTCTTTCTGGCCGGTGGTGAAGACGGTCCAGGGGCCGGCCTTCATATCACGCAGCAGGGGCTTCTGCCAGGAGTACTCGGGATGATGCTCGAGGAACTGGTCGGCCAGGAAATCTTCTCCGCAGGGATGGCCGGCGCGGGCTACGAAGCTCATCTTGGCGGCCATGGCGCTGTCGGCGGCTTTGCCCTGCACGGCGCCGCCCGGATCGTAGGCGTCCCAGCCCCACTCCTTGACGCCGCGGGCTGATGTGTCCACGTGTCCGCAGAGCGAGCGCTCATCGGCCTGCTGCTTCTTTTCGAAGCTGTCGAAGTGGTCAGAAAGAAACTGCTCGGCCAGGTTGACGTCGATCTTCCCTTTCGACTGTTGCATGATCTCTTCCGCGCGAGCGTGGCGGGCGTTGGGAGATGACGAGGCGTCGCTGGGATCGAAGCCGCTGGTCTCGTCTCTGATCAGCTTGGGGTCGCGGGCAAAATTGGAGCTGACGAAATATCCATCTTTCGTGCGCCACAGCGGAGTGTTCTTCAGGCCGAGTTCCAGATACGCGATCTCACCGGTCTTGCGGTCGCCGATCAGCCAGTCGTTCGCATATCCGCCGTTGTTCCCTTCTTTGATGATGCGGACATAATCGTCAATGCTGTTGGCATACTGCAGAGCCTTGCGCGAGCGCATGAACTCGGGCTTGCCATTGGGGTCCCAGCCTTCGAACTGGGTGATGGTGGTTTCGGTGATCATGATGCCGGCGGAGTTGATGCCGAAATCGTCATCGCTGGTGATGACGCCGGGGTAGCCGTCCATCAGAATGCGATTGCCGTGTTCGGGCTGGATATCGAAGATCACGACCCAGCGCTCGCCGGCGAGGTAGCTGGTCCAGTTATTGTGGGCGATCACGATCTGGTGATCCTTGGTCATGCTGCCGGTGGCGATGAAGGCGCTGCAGTTGCCGGGGGCTGCGAGCTTGGGATTTTTCGCCGACTTGTTCTGCTGGTTGAGCCAGGGAAGGTAGTAATCCATGACTTCTTCAAAAGCGTTGAGGGCGACGATGTCGTACAAATCGAGATCGACACCGTGAGCTTTTACACCGTCGGCAATGCCCTGCAATTCTTCCTGGTATTCCGTATCAATATGGGGCCAGAGTTCCTGCTGGGCAGTTTTGCGGTAGAAGTCCCAATCGCGCTGGGACTGGTGGGTGTCGTAGAGCTTGATGGCGGCGAAGGCGTCGGCGATCTCGGGGGCGAGCAGATATCCGTGCTGGTAGCCGATGTCGGCGGGAGAACCTTCCAGGTGAACGTAGGTCCAGCCGCCCTGCTGGAAGCGGTAGGCTTTCTGCAGGCGAGCGTCCTGGGGCTTGGTGGCGGCACTGGCCGCCCCGGCTAGAAGCAGCAAGAATCCGAACACAGATGCGATGCGAAGGACTTTCTTACTCATGAGTTCCTCGGTGGCTCAAGCGGTCGCAACATTCTAGCCGATTCCACGATGGCCGGCTTTCTGATCGCGACAGCTGCCGGGGGCGTCGCTAGTGTCAGATATCGGTGCGCTGCTCGGGGTGGCGGGTGAGATACCAGCAGGGCGGGGATCCGGAATGCGGAAAGAGCGCGTTGACGCAATTTTCAAGCCGGGGCGGATCGAAGATGAATTGTGTTTTTCCGTTCTTCTGCAGGACTGCGTAGTAATGGCTCACGGTGACCGATCCGTAGGCATTGCGGTTGAGGGCTGAGCGAATGTGGAAGATGGTGAAGTCCACGCCATAGCTAAGAATGGCCGCTCCCAGGAGGCCTAGAAGCGTGGCGCGAAAGATGCGCCGCAGCCGCTCGCGGAGATTGGGGGCCGAAGTCTGGTTCACGACGCCCGGAATTATATCGCTGAGCCGCATCTTGCGCGCTATTTCACGCCCTCGTTGACAATTCGGCGAGGTACAGGCAAACTACCGCATTCGCAGGGAAACGCTTCCGGCGAGCGTCTGAGGATGGGTTTGCGCCATTTCGCCCTTCCTGGCCGTATACTCAGTTTTCACATCGTTCATGGCCATGACCGATCAACGGGTCTCGTACACGCTGGACTCTTCATTGGAGACAATCGACAGTTGCGAGGAAAAGGCAACCCGTATTGCCACCGAACTAGGTTTTGGCGATGACGAAGTCATGCAGATTTCCATGGCAGTCCGGGAGGCAGCGGTCAACGCGGTGCTGCACGGCAACGCCTACGCGCCGGATAAGAAGGTCACGCTGGCTTTTGAGCGGAGCGGGGACGACCTGATCATTACGATTCGCGATCAGGGCAAGGGGATGGACTTGAGCAGGATTCCCAACCCTCTGGCGCCCGAGAACCTGCTCAAGACTTCCGGGCGCGGAATTTTTCTTATGCGCTCGTTTATGGACGTGGTGGAGATACGCCCGTCCACAACGGGCACTGAACTCAAACTCATCAAGCACGTCCACGGGCCAACCGCGGGCGGCAAGGAGGCTTCCCAGTGAGCATGAAGGTTGGTAGTCGGCAGGTGGATGGCGTCACAATTGTAGATTGCAGCGGCCGCATCACGCTGGGCGAAGGCAGCGTTATTCTTCGCGACACGGTGCGCGACTTGCTCAGCAAAGGCAATAAGAAGATTGTCCTGAATCTGAACGATGTGAATTACATCGACAGCTCGGGCATCGGCGAGCTGGTCAGCGCCTTTACCACGACCAAGAACCAGGGCGGCGAATTGAAGCTGCTGAATCTCACCAAGAA
>DASYYT010000006.1:0-3238 GCA_035949755.1 Candidatus Sulfotelmatobacter sp. | reverse complement strand
GATATACTCGACATCCACCGCCTCGCGCACTAGCGTCCCGGTTTTTGCGTCTTCCCAGCGGCCTTCGTGAAAGTAGCTCGCCACCCGGCTGCGCAGGTTCTTGGCCTTGCCCACATAGATGACGTCGCCCTCGGCGTTTTTATACAGGTACACGCCGGGCTCGGTGGGAATGGTGCGAATTTTGGCCTGCAGGTCCATGCGCGGAGATCTTCTTGTCTATTCTAATTGGATGGCGGCGGCCCTCGTTGTGCTACAAAAGGGTCAGAATGCCCTTGTCTAGCGCCGTTTCCGTGGCCCCTTCCCGTTATGTCTTAGCGGCCGCGCTGGCCGTCATTTTCAGCATCCTCGCTTCGAACCCGGTCGCGGCGCAGTCCATCACGCCCGCGCCGCAGAACCAGCCAATCATCACCCAGTCGCCCCAGGGCGAGAAGGACGAAGCCGCACGCGCCGCGGCGCGCTCCCGAGGCCACCACTTCGACCGCGTCCTGATCATCGTGCTCGAAAATGTGGACTACGAACGCGCCATCCAGAACAAGGATCTCACCGCGTTGGCAGCGCAAGGCGCCAGCTTCACCAATTTTCACGCGCTGTTTCACCCCTCGTACCCGAATTATCTGGCGATGATTGCCGGCACCGATTTTGGCTTGCACCGCCGCGGAAGCTTTTTCGGAGACAGGCAGGTGAACTTTCCCAACGATGCGGCCCACCCGACCATCGCCGACCGCTTAGTCGCCGCTGGGCTCGACTTCAAGCAGTACGCCGAAGAGCTCCCGGCCGGCCCGTGCCCGTGGAACGTCTATGGGCAGCACGTGGCAAATAAAAGAGGGAATTACACCCGCCGCCACGTGCCGTTCCTCAGCTTTCGCGAAGTGCAGGAAAAATGGTGCGACCGCGTCATCCGCGTGGATTCCAGCCGCGCTGATAACTTCTTCGTGCAGGACGCAAAAAAAGGGCTGGTCGCGTACTCGCTCTACACGCCCAACATGAATCATAACGGCCACGACACGACCGTTGACGTGGCCGCCGCCTGGCTCCAGAAGTTCCTGGATGAGTCCTTCCCTGAAAAACTGCGCACTGGGACGCTGATCGTCGTTACCTTCGACGAATCCGGCGGCAACGAAGACAACCGCATCTTCACCCTTTTTCTCGGAGAGATGGTCAAGGACGCTGCCCACCAGGATCCCAAAGCGCTAGCCAAGCGGTACGACCATTACAGCGTTCTCAGGACGATTGAAGATAATTTCGGGCTGCCACCGCTCACCGCCAACGACCGCGCCGCCCAGCCGATCACCGATATCTGGAAATGACGTTTTTCTCTGCTTTCTCGGCACCGGTTCGTTAAAAAAGCGTTCGCCGCGGATTCACGCAGAGCGCAGAACTAGATTGCTCGAGGTCCTGGCCGTCAGCCGCTACCGTATAAAATTTCCATACAGGATGTTCCTTTGCATAATCGTCCGGCAACCCGGCTCGTCGGATCATTGCAGGATCTTTCCGCAAGCTGTTGAAAATGTGTATACTTAGTTCGCACGACGGACCCACCCCAAACTGGCATCTCCCGTGCACATGTCAGGGTGGGACTTGCACATTGGTAAGTCATTCCCGGGCCTAAAAGATTGGCATTCTGCGCGCGGGGCAACCCAGGCGCGCCTAAGATGGAAACCAAGGAGCCTCACCCTATGAACCGCACTTCGTTAGTAATTTGCCTGGCAGCCGCTATGGTCGCCAGCGTCGGCTGCTCCACCAAAAACTACGTCAAGCAACAGACGACGCCACTGATCAACAAAACCAACGAACTCGACGACCTGACCGCCAAGAATACCCGCGACATTAAGGACGTGGACCAGCGCGCGCAGGCCGGCATCCAGGCCGTCAACGCCAAGACCGCTGAAGTCGAGCAGAAGACGCAGACCGCCGCCCAGAATGCCACCCAGGCGCAGCAGATGGCGGATGCCGCCAGCGGCCGGGTGAATGTGCTGACCAACACGGTCGCCAACCTCGACAACTATCATCCCGTCGCCGAAACCAGCGTAAAGTTCGGCTTCAATAAAGACAATCTGACCAAGAAAGCGCAGGAATCCCTCGATCAGCTGGCGGCACAAATCGCCTCGACCAAGGGCTACATCATCGCGCTCGAAGGCGATACGGATTCGGTTGGGCCCGCTGATTACAACTATGATTTGAGCCAGCGCCGCGCCAACTCGGTGATCCAGTACCTGGCCAGCAAATACAACGTGCCCGCGCACAAGATCTATGTGATCGGTCTTGGCAAGGACAAGCCGGTGGAGTCCAACAAGACGTCCGCAGGCCGCGCCGATAACCGCCGCGTCGATGTCCGCCTGATGACCAACACGGTCGGCGGCACCAACACGCCGGCTTCGACCCCGACGACTGGCAACAATCCGTCGTCGATGTAAAACAAGTTTACCCTCCTCCCCGGAGGACTTCGCCAACCAGGCCGCTCAAAGCCTCCCCCCTGAGCGGCCTGTTTTTTTTGTCCCATTGGAATAACGTGTCCCTGCTCACTGACCTCCTCTTGCCAACCTGCTAGAGTCCAGACTATCTACAATTGGGCTCTGGAGCGTCGGGCGATGGCATGGAGGTGCGTTATGCCGATGCATTCGATTCGAGCTGCGGTCATCGGCTGCCTGTTGTTGACCGGTGGGCAGGCGCAGGAGCAGCAGTCAAGACCTCCGGCAACGGTCAGCAGCAACGAGAGCGAGACCTCAACGCGAGATATCGACAGCGCGATCAAAGTGCAGGTCAACCTGGTGCTGGTGAGAGCCGTGGTAAAGGACGCTTCGGGAAAAGTGGTTCCGAACCTGAAGCAGGAAGATTTTCAAGTCTTTGACAATGGCAAACCGCAGCGAATCAGCTCGTTCAACGTGGAAACAGCGGAAGCGCCAGTGAAAAGCGCGGCTCCGGCTGCTGAGGGCAAGGCAGCGGAACCGGCCGCGGAGAACCAGCCGAAAGGGGAGTCCGGGGCGGGGGTCGTCAATGCTTCGGTGATTCCCAAGCGGTTTGTGGCGCTGGTCTTCGATGATTCGCACATGAAGGTCGCCGATGCCATGGCGGTGCACGCGGCGACAGAAAAGCTCTTCGCCAGCCTTACTCCGACCGATCGCGTCGCGATTTACTCGACCCAGGGGGAGTTTCAGCAGGATTTCACCGACGATCCCGCGTTATTGCGCAAGACCCTGAAGGGAATCGTTCCTCATACCTCCATTGACGAAGGGCACCA
>DASYYT010000005.1:0-29094 GCA_035949755.1 Candidatus Sulfotelmatobacter sp. | reverse complement strand
TCGGCCTGCAGCGCCTGCTGGAACGATTTCAACCCCTTCTCGAAGAGCTGCTGGTTCATGTAGGCACAGCCCAGGTTGTTCAGGCGCGCGGCCTCGGCCGGATTCGGATTAGCCGTAGGAACAAACAGGCCGAGCGCCGCGAGAATCGCGCCGAAGAGGGCGGCTGAAATTTTCAGATGCATTCGTTAGGAATTTAACCACAAAGAGCACGAAGGTACACCAAGGAAAGAAAAGCTCGTCATCGTTTTGCCTGCATCACGGCCCGGTAAACATGCGCGGGATTATACGGACGCGCGTTCACGATTCCCTTCCCTTCCTGAATCGTAACCGTCTGGCCGCCATTCACATTGGAGAGTTTGTCGACTTGACCACTCGGCCATTGGATCTCGACGGCCTCGGCTTTGCTCTTTGCCGCCAGCCCGAACGTCAGCACCAGTTCACTCTGCGCCAGGTAACTCGAGCCCGACCGCACCATCTTCCATTGCTTGTCCGACCCGGACGTTACGCGCACGATCGCGCCGATGCCGTCGCGGTTCGAGTTGGTTCCGACCAACTTAATGCGCAGGCTGTGGTTCGTTCCGCCTTCGTTGTGAAACAGGTAGGCCGGTCCGGCATTGGTGGTGAGCAGGATGTCGAGGAATCCGTCATTGTCAATGTCGCCGTAAGCCGCGGATCGCGCCACTTTTGGAGCCTCAAATGCCCTTCCCATTTGCGCGGTCACCTCGGTGAACTTTCCGCCGCCCAGGTTGCGGAACAGGTGCGGAGGCTCGGCATAATGCACCCGCTTCTGCACGCGCTCGATCTGATCTTCGATGTGGCCGTCGGCCACGAAGATATCGGGCCAGCCATCGTTGTCGTAATCGAAAAAGAAGCAGCCGAAGCCTAGCGTGACCAAAGTCGCGCGGCCGACCTCCGATTGGGGAGCTTCGTCGACGAACAATCCGTTGCCCTCGTTGTGATAGAGCGAAACCATCTGGTTGGCGAAGTTGCTGATCAGCACGCTGGGATGGCCGCTGCGATCGTAGTCGCCAACATCTACGCCCATGCCGGCGCGAGCCACACCATCCTCACTGAAGCCGATTCCGGCAGCGACGCCTCGCTCTTCGAATGTGCCGTCCTTCTTGTTGAGATAAAGTTTGTTCGGCTGGGTGTCGTTGGCGATCAGGATGTCAGGCCAGCCGTCGCCGTTGTAATCGAGAATCGCGATGCCCAGGCTTTTGGAGGTGGGATCGCCGAGCCCGGACTTTTGCGTGGCGTCCTCAAACTTGCCGCCGCCCAGGTTGTGCCATAACCGCACCGAAGTTCCCTTATACGATTCGGGAGTGCAGTAGGATTTGTGCGCGCCATCGATGGTGCAATAAAGATCGCCCTTCTCGCTCCACTGCACGTAGTTGGCGACCACCAGGTCGAGTTTGCCGTCGCGATCGTAGTCAACCCAGGCAGCGCCGGTGGAGAACTCGTTCGGCCCAAACATCCCCGCGGATTTGGTCACATCCGTGAAGGTGCCGTTGCCGTTATTGTGAAAGAGATGGCTCTGGCCCAACGCCGAGACGAAAATATCGTCGAAGCCATCATTGTCGTAGTCGCCAACGGCCACGCCGAAACCGTACATCGGAATGGCGAGTCCGGCCTTCCGCGTTACGTCGGTGAAAGTGCCGTCGTGGTTGTTGTGGTAGAGCTTGAGCGTGGTCCGGCCGCCATGAGGGTGTCCCGCAAAATCGTCACCGTTAATGAGGATGATGTCGGGATAGCCGTCGTTGTCATAGTCAATAAACGCACAGCCCGGCCCCATCGTCTCCGGCAGCCATTTCTTGCCGAACGCGCCATTGTTGTGCGTGAAGTGGATGCCGGCCTGCGTGGTGATATCGCGGAAATGGATGGCCTGGGCCTCGCTCCCCGCCGTAAAAGAAATCAAGCACAGGGACACCGAGGCGCAGAGAAGAAAACAGGAAAAGAAAATGTTCCGGTTTTCTCTGTGACTCTGTGCCTCTGTGACGTGTTGGTTGCGCACAGAAGTCATTATCTGGAAGCTCCAGCAGCAGCCGTCACTACGTGCTCCAAGGCAAGCGGCAGCGGCACGGACACATGTTCGTGGATAGCTTGCCGCTCGTTGTTGTCTTCGGGATGAAGCTGGCGATATGGGCCGGTAATGGCCTGCGACGACTCGTCGGCCTTGAAACGCATGTAACGAGCCTGATGCTCCTTGGCCAATTTCTCGTTTCCGAGGCCGTTGTAGCAGAGCATGAGGTTGTAGTGCGCCTGCAGGTCTTCGGGATCGACGGCCAGGACCGACTGCAGGACCTTTACGGCCTCATCGTATTTGCGTTGCAGGAACAGGATGCGTCCGAGATCGTTGAGCGCCACGCGATCGCGCGGATACTGCGCTAGAACCATGCGCAAGCGTGCGGCCGCGCCATCATAATTCCCGTCAGACCGCAGCACCTTGGCGTAGAAGAAGTTCGCCCGTGCCAGTTTCGGGGACAGCGCTAGCGCCTTCTCCAACACGGCGCGGGCGCGTGCCATATCGCCTTCCTGGACGGCGCAGCGCCCGATATTGACCCAGCCGTCCGGATTGTTGGGATCGGCTTCGGTGACTTTCTGGAACGCGGCGGCCGCGCCCTTCAGGTCTCCTTGCAGAAACAGGCCGATGCCGTAGTCATTCCAGCGCTGCCATTCCTCTTTGAGCGCGAGAGTCTTCGGCTCGGGCGCGGACGCATTGTGCGCGATTACGGGGAGCGTGACTTCGTCTTCGGCGAGGGCGACGATCGGAAGATCGGGAATCTTCTCTTCCTTGGCGGAGATCCCCTTCAAAGACCCTGTGAACGTGGCCTTACGATCGTCGTAGTCGGGCGTCACGTCATCCGGTCGGTGGGGATCGGGAACGCCGGCAAAAGCGAACTGCGTATTCCACCATGCGAACTTGCGATAGCAGAGGCGCGCGTGGAAGGTAATCTTGTTGCCGGCATTTTCCGGAATGTGAACGCGGTAGTGCACGGTGTCTGCCGCTCCTGGGGGAATGAGTCTCACGTACACGACGGAACGTGTGGCCCAGGCGTTGCGCTTGTTGATTGGATTGCCATGGGCATCGATTTGCAGCGAGCGGTAGAAATGCGCGCCCTTCTCGACAGGGCCGTGGCCATTGTCTTCGACCATGCCGCTCCAGAAGACGACATGACCCTTGTCGTCAGTGCCCTTGAGTTCAAGCCAGCAATCGTAGGCGTCGACGGTGCCACCGGGGAAGAAGTGGCCGACTTTCCTGGTCCGGACCACGACGCTCACTCGGACGGTATCACCGCGGCGCAAAGGCGGATGGAGGTGGTTGAGAGGAGCGGTCATGGGGGCTGCTTCCGAGGTTGTGGCGGCGGATATCCTGGTCTCGCCTTCTTCTCCAACGGCGAACGTTGTCGACAGTTCCGACTGCGAGGCGACACCGGGCTTCAGCGGAGCCTGCGCCGGCGATAAGGCAAAGATGTCGACCGAGACGATGCCGCTTTTGAGGAAATCTTCGGTCAACTTCAGTTGCGCGGCGTCCTCGTTTGCAGTGGGCACGGCAGTATTGGCCGCCGGGAAGCGATGGGAATGGATCAGCCCGTTGATGTTACCCATGTCTTTGGAGGGCGTGAGGGGCATGTGGCAATCAGCGCATTGTGCAGGTTTGGGAGGATAGTAGAACGAACGTGCTCCCTGCCCGGAAACGCCGCTGGCCTGCCAGTTGTCGTACTCGTTAAAGCCGCGGACCCAGCGGTAGTGATTGACCGGTACATCAAGATGCACCTTGTGACACGAGGAGCAGAACTCCGCCGTCTGAGTGCGCATGAAGGGCTTGAGGAAGACGCGGCGGTGCGGCTCAGGATTCAGGTTGATCAGAAAATCGTGCAGAGTACGGATGATGGGATTCTTGGTTGCAGCCAGTTCGTGGAGCTTGGGGTACTCGAGATAGAAATCGGCCTGCCCCATCGTGCTTTTTACGCGGGCGATAGAGTGGCACATCATGCAGCCGAGTCCGGCCTGGGATTCAGGTCGATGGACGATCTTCTTGATGGGAGTGTCCATCATCCCCGCATACAAAACCGCGGGATCGTGGCAGCCGCCGCACCATTTCGAAGGCTTGGTCCCAACCGTGTCTTGCATGTACTCGATGGACTTGCGGTACCACTGATTATTGAAAGATGAAAAGTGGTGCGCCGAACTGAACCACTGGTTGTAAATATCCTCGTGGCAGCGCTTGCAAGAATCGGACTCCATGAAGAACTTGCTGGGAATTTTCTGGTTGCCGTAGACCTGAGCGGAACTGGGGAAGAAGGGGCCGTCGGGTCCATCTCCCTCGCCATTCATATTGTCGGGCGGCATGGCGGGATTCTGAATCCGGCTGTGCGTCTGCCACCTTTCACGCACGTATTGGGCGCCATAGCCGAGCGCGGCGAGCACGGCAAGGCAAAACGCGGCTCGGGCAAGTGCCAGGAGAGGGGAAGGCAGACGGTTCCCGGATCGGGTTCGGGTGCCCAGCCAGCCTGCGAGCAGCAAGCCCACTCCGGCCATCGAGAGCACGATGTGCAGATAGAGCTTGTTCCACTCCGAGCGCGGGGTTCCGGTCTTGATCAGCACCAACCCGAGCAGCGCTCCGCCTGCAATCAGCAACCAGCCCAGCCGAGAAGAAATGCTGCCCGTTTGCAACAGTCGAACCAGCGCCGGGGCCAGCAGGGCTGCCGCAATGACGCCGCCCAATGCGTGCAGCAAAACCACTCCGGCGTAGGGAATATTCGGCTGCGGGAAGCTGTAGAGATAGGCGGCCGAGAGGGCCAGAAACACTATCAGCCATGACAGAGTCCGGCTTAAGAATTCTCGAGATAGTCCCGGATCGCGCATGGACGCAGGCGTGGACAACCAATAAACGATTCAGCCCCACAGTGGCTGAAATTCGGCGTAGATAAACTTATACAGGGATGAGGAGCCGCGAAATAATACAAAAATATTAGCTGTGCCTTGGGGGAATATTAGCTGTGCCTTGGGCGCTAGTGAATCGGCGGCACTCTCCAGGCCTTGCACTCCTGCTCGATCACAGCGGCGACGACCAAGACGGTTTCCTCTTCCCAAGGACGTCCCACTAGCTGCACTCCGATCGGCAGGCCTTCTGACGAGTGGCTCATGGGAAGCACGGCGGCAGGATTTCCAAGCAGGTTGAACCACTCGGTGTAACTCCAGGCATCGAGATAGTGCACGCACTCTCCGTTGATCATCCAACTGCGCTCGCCATGGCGGAACGCGGGAATAGCGGCGGGCGGGCATAGCAGAATGGGATATTGCCGCATTTGCGCCAGGAAAACCGCGCGCACGGCATCGCGCTGGGACCAGGCATCGAGAACCGACTCGGCCGTAAGTTCCGGCTCGGCCGCGGACCACTCGAGAAACTGCTTCAGTAGGGGGCTTTGTTCCTGCTCGCGCCCGCGGAACATGGGTGCGATCAGCGTTCCCCCCATCTTTACGAAAAACTTCTTCCAGAGCACCCGTGCCTGCTCGAGACCTTCCGGGCGAAAAGGCTCAACCTGAAACCCGGCGTGGCACAGCGCTTGCGCAGCGGCGTGTACGGCCTGGCGAATTTCCGGTGCGACAGGAGTGCGGCCGTCATCTTCGAAGTAACCGATGCGCAGAGTCTTGAGTTCATCCTGTACCAGCCGGCGCAGAGGAACCGGAGCAGCGCACGGGTCACCGTCGTCCGGGCCCTGCATGATTTCGAACAAGATCTTCAGGTCGGAAACCGTGCGCGCCATCGGACCTACCACGCCGAGGAACGCGAACGGTCCGCCCGATGGAGGGAAATGTCCGGTAGCTGGGATGCGCCCCGGCGTCGGCTTGAGGCCGCAGATTCCGCTGAAATGGGCGGGCACACGAATCGAGCCCCCACCATCGCTGCCCACGCCTCCGGCCGACATGCCTGCAGCAATGGCGGCGGCCTCTCCTCCGCTGGACCCTCCCGGCGTACGTTTCATGTCCCAGGGACTGTTGGTGCGGCCGTAAAGCAGGTTGTCGGTTTCCCATGCCATCAGCAGTTCGGGAGTATTGGTCACGCCCAGAATGTTCGCGCCGGCATTGCGCAGGCGCGTGACCAGCGGCGCATCGTGAGCCGCGATAACTCCTCCCCGCAGGCGGGTGCCTGCCTCGCACGCCATGCCAGCGACATCGATAGAGCTTTTGATGCTGATGGGCACGCCGTGCAACGGCCCCAGAGAACGGCCCTTCATCACCGCCGCTTCGGCTCGGCGCGCTTCGCGCTGGACGTATTCGGCGTTCACGTGCACGAACGCATTCAGCTTTGGATTCAGCCTTTCGATCTTCGCCAGGTGCGCGTCGGCCAGGTCAACGGGAGAAATCTTCTTTTCCCTGATGAGTTGAGCCATGGTTGCCGCAGGAAGAAGCGTGAGTTCATGCATGAAAGCATCTCGGGGAAAGTGCGAGTCTAGCACGAGGAAAACTGGCTGCAGCACGAACCGCACAAAGGTTCACGGAGCACCTACATATTAGGTTTTCATGGATTGATCCAAGGCAGCTTTCTCTTCAGGTGTCAGACGGCGGAATGCCCTTTTAGCCAAGTCTCCAAGTTGCAGTGGCCCCACTGCGATCCTGACCAGCCGCAACACTTCGACGCCACGAGCTTGCAGCATGCGCCGGATGTGACGGTTCTTGCCCTCCTCGAGGATGATCTCGAGCCAGCAGTGCTTTTCGCCCGAACGCAAAAGGCGGCATTGCGTAGCCCGCAGCAACTCCCCATTGTCCGTTTTTACTCCGCGAACCATGGAATCAATGAAGCGTTCGTCGGCTAACCTGTCAATTTGCACATGGTAGGTTTTCGCTAAATGCGTCCGGGGAGCGGCCACGCGCGCACCCCATTCGGAATCGTTGGTCAATAAAAGCAATCCTTCGCTGGCCTTGTCGAGCCGTCCCACGGGAGCTACCCAGGGCGATGGCTCGCCGCCGGCGGACAAGATCGAATAGACGGTCTCGCGGCCCTTCTCGTCCGACGCGGTCGTCAGCAGGCCACGAGGCTTGTTCATCATCAAATAGATCTTCGATCCAGATTTGATGGCGCGGCCGTCCACCGCAATCTGATCCTGCTCCAGCTTTACTGGACTTTCCGGATCGCGGTGCACGGCGCCATTCAGCCGTACCCGGCCTTCGCAAATTAACTGTGCGGCCGCGGAACGCGAGCAATATCCGAGCTTCGACAATGCCCGCGCCAAGCCGACTTTTCGCTTGGATTTGCCGCCTGATTCTCGATAGACCACGGCTTGATCCTAAACGAATCGCGTGTAGCGTTGACACATTTGAAGCGCTTGAATCCTCCATCCATGCACGCTTGCCAGCGCCTTGATACTATGGTTCCGGCACTCTGCCGGAATTTTCCTCCAAGCAAAGGAACCCTATGTCCCACCAACATCCCCCGCGCTTTCTCAAGATTGTGGATGATGCGCGCAGCCGCGTTCGTGAAACCAATGTCGACGAGGTAAAAAAAAGAATGGACCGCGGCGACGAACTTCTGCTCGTGGATGTCCGTGAAGAAAGTGAATACGCCAAAGACCATCTGCCCGGCGCCATTCACCTGGGCAAGGGCGTCATTGAGCGGGACATCGAGCAACGCGTACCTGATCTGAATCGGGAAATGATTCTGTATTGTGGTGGGGGTTATCGTTCCGCGCTGGCCGCCGACAATCTGCAGAAAATGGGCTACTCCAACGTGATCTCGATGGACGGGGGCATTCGTGGCTGGCGGGAAAAGGGATATCCCCTCACGAAGGATTGATCCCATTCCTTGAATGACGCTCTCAAACTCGCGCAGCGATCCGATCAGGCCTCCGGAAGGCCCGCGTCGAGCTCGATGAATGGTCGAATTTTCTTCTGGGCTCTCACCTCGGCATTGGCCGGATTTCTTTTCGGATTCGACACAGTCGTCATTTCGGGCGCGGAAAAAACGATTCAGACGCTCTGGGCGCTGAGCCCGCGCGTGCACGGCATCGCTATGGCCTCCGCGCTCTACGGTACGGTGGTGGGCTCGCTGCTGGGCGGCTGGCCCGCGGACCGCTTCGGGCGAAAAGCCACGCTGCTCTGGATAGGCGTGCTCTACTTCGTGGGAGCCATGGGCTCGGCACTAGCCACGAATGTGGGTATGTTCATTGCCGCACGAGTAATCGGCGGTCTGGGCATTGGTATCTCCACCGTGGTCGCGCCCATGTACATATCCGAGATCGCGCCGCCCAAGCATCGCGGGAGGCTGGCGGGCATGTTCCAGTTCAATATTGTTTTCGGCATTCTGATCGCCTTCGTTTCGAACGCGCTGCTGGCCGGAATTGGTGAGAATGCGTGGCGCTGGATGCTGGGCGTGGCTGCCTTTCCCTCCTTCCTTTACACCGTGTTCTGCTTCGGACTTCCCGAAAGCCCGCGTTGGTTGCTCAGCCGCAAGGGCGACCGCGCGGCCGCGCTGCAAGTTCTGCAACGAACCGAACCTGAGCTTTCCGAAGCCGATATCGCAGCCCAAGCCGGCGAGATCGCCGCCGCTTCTGCTTCGGAGCAGGTGGCCACAGGCCATTTCTGGACGCGCCGGCTTAGCAAACCGATCCTGCTCGCGATCCTGATCGCATTCTTCAATCAAATGTCCGGGATCAACGCGATTTTGTATTTCGCTCCACGCATCTTCGAAATGACCGGCCTGGCCGCCAAGGCTGCGCTGCTGCAATCGGTGGGAATTGGAATCACGAATCTGGTTTTCACGTTTGTTGGACTGTGGCTGATCGATAAACTCGGCAGACGCACCCTGCTGTACATCGGGTCCTTCGGATACATCATCTCTCTCGGTTTGGTGGCCTGGGCTTTCTTTACGCAGCACTTCTCCATCGTGCCGGTCTGCATTTTCGGATTCATCGCCGCCCACGCCGTCGGTCAGGGAGCAGTCATCTGGGTCTTCATTTCCGAGATTTTTCCCAATCGCCACCGCGCCGAAGGCCAGACCCTCGGCAGCTCGACGCACTGGATTTTTGCCGCCCTGCTTACCACTTTTTTCCCGGCAATGGTCGCCGCTTTCCCTCCCGGCTACGTTTTTTCGTTCTTTACGGGCATGATGGTTCTGCAACTGATCTGGGTGAGCACGATGGTCCCCGAGACCAAGGGCATACCGCTCGAGCAGATTCAACGCGAATTGGGAATTGAATAGTGGACGTCGCCAGGGAGAAAGTCCAGGTTGAAGTCTGCGTGGATTCGGTCGCGTCAGCCATTGCGGCTGAGCGCGGAGGAGCTGCGCGAATCGAACTCTGCAGCGGCCTGATCGAAGGCGGAGTGACCCCCAGCGCCGGGCTGATCGAAACTGTCCGGTCCGCGATTGCAATCCCCGTGCACGTCATGATCCGCCCGCGTCCCGGAGATTTTTTCTACGACGCCCACGAATTTGAAGCCATGCGGCGCGACGTCATCATCGCCAAACAACTAGGCGCGAATGGAGTGGTCTTCGGCATCCTAAATATGGATGGAACGTTGGACCTGACGCGCACTCGCGAATTAGCAGACCTGGCGCGGCCGCTCAGCCTGACCTGCCATCGCGCCTTCGACATGACCGCCGATCTGTTTCGCACTCTCGAAGATCTGTGGGCCATCGGCATCGATCGCGTGCTCACCTCCGGCGGAGAACAGACGGCCCTGCTCGGTCAAAAGACGATCGCTGCACTGGTGAAAACAGCGCGAGGCAGGGTGGCGATCATGGCCGGAAGCGGGATCAAGCCGAAAAATGCCCGCCGCCTGGTGGAGGAAACTGGCGTGAGAGAAGTTCATGTCGGCCTGAAAACATCGGTTGCGAGTGCCATGGTGCATCGCAATCCGCAGGTTTCGATGGGCCTAGTCAAAGGCTGCGAATACCAGCGTTCGGTCGTACTCGAGAAAGATGTACGCCAACTATGCGCTGCGCTGGCATGATCCATTTAGCCTGCTTCGCCACGGCCGCGGAGATTGGTGGATGAAACGGCTTCTGCAAAACAAATCTGGGACGTAGAAGCTCGCCGCAGCATCTGAAAGATTCTGGATCTGCGAACCTGTTTATGGTAAGTGAGGTTTGTTATGGCGCTAATTCGAAATTGCCGATCCTGCGGCAAGCCAAATCGCATTCCGGCCAAGCACCTGGCCGACAGTGGGAAATGCGGTGCTTGCAAGGCGGTACTGCCTCCGGTCGCAGAGCCGCTCGAAATCAATGAACAGGAATTCAACGAGGTGATTCGAGACAGCAAAGTTCCGGTCCTGGTTGATTTCTGGGCCGCCTGGTGCGGACCGTGCCGCATGGCAGCCCCTCATGTCGCGCAGGCAGCTCGAGATCTTGCCGGCCGGGCCGTGGTTTTGAAAGTGGATACCGAGAAGTTTCCCGCGCTGGCATCGCAGTACAACGTCCGCAGCATTCCTAATTTCGCGGTGTTCTCTCGCGGACAGCTTCAGATGCAACAAGCGGGCCTGGTGGATGCGAGCACGATGGAGAACTGGGTCGCGCAAGCTGCATAGAGGCTCCGGCGTTTGCGACAAGTTGGGTCCGGACTTCTATCGGCAAGAAGATTCACTCGCGGCAAGAAATGCCATAGCGTTGCCAAAGCCGAAACCAGCGGCTATACGCGAGCATCTCATCGTGCCTGCGATTGGCAGCTGAGAGATCTCTCGGACTTAGCGGCTGCCTGGTGTCCGGCACTGCCAGGATGCGCTCCAGCCACTCCCCATCGCTAGATGGTGCCACTCGTTATTGCACGCTGCCTGTTCTCCACAGTCAACTTCGCGCGCGAGGGGCGACATCGCCATTGCCTCGGTTGGGAGGCATTGCAGGGATGACTCGTTCTCCTGGTACGTTGTAACCCGCTTAAGGATCTCGGACGTGTAGGGGGCCTCATCGACCGCAACGGCCTCCGCCGAATGCTGAATTACGATGGTGTTTGGGAACAGCCCTCCGAAGACGACGAACAATACCGTGAGAGCCAGGATCCAACGCTCACGCGGCAACGCGTCCGCCATCACGGTAAACCCGGTTCGACGTTTGCCCAGGAAAAGCCGCGAGAACAAGCGAAAGAAGCTCACCGCATTCAGCGCCGTCGCAACGGGAAGAAGCAATCCTGTAAGCGGATGCGAAGTGAGAGTCCCGTGGATCAACAGGTCCTGAGAGCAGAAGCCCAGCGTTCCCGGCAGACCGACAAGCGCCAATCCGAGGATGGCAAAGGAGACGGCAAGGCGCGGCGCGCGGTCGGCTAAGCCCAAATGCCTGCTCGCGCTCAGATTTTCGCCAAAACGAACTTCCAGCAGTCGCAGAATTCCGAAAAGGCCCACCGTGGACACCGTGACCACAACCCAGTGCACCAGGGCACCAGTGATTCCTTCCGCGGTTCGGCTCTCCAGGCCGCTCAAGATGCAAGCGGACTGACTGAGCGCAAGAAAGGCGAGCAACCGCCGTGGCGAATTCTCTGCCAGGGCTCGTATGGCAACAAAAACCGCGGTAGCCATAGCGAGATAGGAAAGAACCGGGAACAGATGGTCCGGCTCCGGAAACAGCGGGACAATCAACTTGACGACCAGCAGCGCCCCGAAATGGCCGTTCAGGAGAAGCGCAGTAGGGACTAACGGGCCGCCCTCAGCTGCGTCTGCTACCCAAGCTTGGGCAGGGATAATTCCCTTGCGAGAGATCACGGCGACGATCAGAAGGGCGAACGCTACAACTCCTCCGGGGCTCTGTCCCTTCAGATGAGAAATCGAAGAGACGCCTGTTCTGGCTATCATGAACCCGATAGCGAGAGCGATGGCGACGCTTGACGAGAGCAGGGCAACCATAGGGCGCCACTCACGCGAGCGAAACCAGCGGGCCCACAGGAATGGGATGATGGACAGAATCCATGCAGCGAGCAAAACGAGTAAGTTTCCGGTCGAGTAACCGAGAAGCGTCGAACCCAGGAGAACGAGAATTCCGGCGATTGTTCCTGCCTCCGAATCACGGCGAGGAAGCAGCACCATTGCGCCAAAAGTGAGGCAGGAAAACAGCAACATCAAGGTCTCGTACAAAGACTCAGCTGCGGGAGCCTTCCAAACGAGTACTGTGCTTGCACTTGCGGATAAAATCGCCGCGATGCAGCCGACGGCGCGAGCTTGTCGCCGATAACTTATTAAGACGACCGCGGCAAGCCAGGGAGCCGCAACCGCGGCGCTGGTCAGAAAAGAAGTATCGAGACCCCATCCCGGCAGGGACATCAATGGCTCCTCCGAGTTGGTCCCGCCGCGGAGACCTGCACGGCGCGGCCGGGGCGGATTGTGGTCGGGAAGGGCGTGCGGGCGCGATCCTGCCGCGAAAGATAGGCGGAGAGCTGCGCCAAAGGAGCAATCACCCAGCGCTCGATCGTCGTATCGAGATGGCCGCGGTCCAGCGCCCAACGATAGAGCCATATTTGGACCCTCTCCGGCAGTAATGCCTCTACTTGCTTGCCGGTCGGCGCGAAGTCTCCTCCGATGGCAGAATGCATCTGGTGATAATCGTGAAGCATGGATGGCGCACGCAGGTACTGCATGGTGCGAACCGTAGCATTGCCCAAGATGTGCGCCACCGCGAGCCATCGCAATCCGAGCCCGATCTCGATGAACACGATGCCCACTTGCGTCAAGGTGGCATAAGCGAGCGAAGTCTTGGCGTCGGCGCTGGCGCGACCAACAATGGTTCCGTGAATGGCGGTGGCCGCGCCGATCAGAATGACCAGGGAGGAAGCAATCGCCGATTGGGCCAGCAGCGGCTGGGCACGAAGCAACAGGTAGGCTCCGGCGTGGATCGAGATCGCTCCATAAAAAATGGCGCTGGACGGAGTGGGTCCCTCCATTGCGCGCGGGAGCCATCCCGAAAAAGGCACCTGCGCAGCTTTTCCCGATGCCGCAAGAAGGAGGAGAAGACAAACGACGACCGACCGCGCGCCGGTCAGGGTTGGAAAGCCCCTGTCGAAAGATGCTGTTCCCGCCCAATGGTGCATGGCAAAGATGCCGACAAGCAATCCAATATCACACGCGCGATATATGCCGAACACGTAGAGTGCATTTTCTACGGGAGCGGGCCTCCGCTCGAAGAAACCGATCAACAAGACCGACGTGATGCCGACAAGTTCCCATCCCGCGGCCAAGAGGTCGAACGAGCCTGCAGCAAACGCGAGCAAGGATCCGAATGCGAACAAGTGCAGCAAAAGGAAAAATCGCAGGAATCCGGATTCACGATGAAGGTAGGTCGCCGAGAACTGCCCGATCAGCCCGGATAACACTGCCGCCAATGCCAGGAAAGGAACCGAAAGCGGGTCCACCATCAATACGAGGGGAAAATGGTAGTTTCCCACCGCGAACCAGTTGCCGAAGGTTACGGTAATATTTGACGCGGAAGAGATCTTCCAAATGAGTGCCGCAACGCCAGCGGTGCAACCGGAGAATGTCAGCCCGGTGATCCCGGACAGCAAGCGCTCGCTTGGGGTCCAGCCCAGCAGCCACAGAAACGCAAACACCGCAAAGATGCCCCCCGGGGCCACCACAACAAAAATCAGAATGTCTTGAAAAGCATTCACCGCGGGCGGTCTCCTGTTGCTGTTCGAGGTGTTTGAATCCAAGCCATCGGCAGATGCTGGAGCTTGCCGGCATACCATTCGTGGGAAGAGAGCGCCACCGGAAGGCGTTCCAGATCCTCGTGGAACTCTTCAAAGCCGCTATCCCGGTACACATGAACACGAGAGGAAACCGGGTCAATCGTTGCCAGTCGAATCCAGCGGTTCTCGAGAAGCCGCTTTAATGCCGGGCTGGGGGTTATGACTTTCTTCAGCCTGTCAGGAGTGGTCTCGACCACGAAGAGAATCCGGACGGGCTCGTGAATTTCAACCATCTGCCAGGGCAGTCCGGTGCGCAGGTCGCTGGCATGACCGTCCATGACTCCCATCAAGCTGGTCACGTTGTGCGGGAGTTTCGTCCCGCATCCGTATCGGTCGTTGTCGACGAACGAAAAGTAGTATTCAAGGCTGATCCCGGCACAGACGGGCACCGCAGCGGCCAGCAATGCCGCAAGGGCCTCATTGCCGGGATCTACATCGGCGTCATAGGAAACCAGAAACGAACGGCGATCGAGGAAAAGGCCGCGCGTCAGGCTGCGACGCCCGACGATACAAACCGAATTGGTGCAATGCCCATATTCCGGCCGCGGCTGCGCGAGATGCTCGCTGCGTTCTTCCACGTGCCGAAGCGCGCGTTCCGCATCCGCATCTGCAGGGCACGATTCAAACCTCCGGGCACGCTCGAGCGCGTTCTGGGCACTCGCACGATCAAGCGAGCTGCGAATGGAGTCCAAATCTGGCTTGTGGGTCGAGGGGACTGCGTCGAGATCGAAGAGTTCGATGTCATCGCTACAGGTATCGTGATAGCCGCCGATGAACCAGGTATCCAGCGGAATATCGATTCCTTTCTGCTGCAAGCGTTCGCGTACTTCCTGGCGGTTGGCCATAGCGGCAAAAAGCCGTGCGTTCGGCCCGCCACGTCGCCCGCCGCAGGCGCCGCAATCGTGAGCCGACTCGTGTGGATTGTTGAGGCTGCTCGAGCCGTGGCCCAGGATGACCACCAGACGCGCGAAACCGCGCACCAGGCCAGCCGGCCCCAACACGCTCGCCACTCGTTCTGCCTTTTCTTCCGGGCTGAACCCCATCAACAGGCCGGATACTGCCCCTTGAGATTGCTTTGTGTTTCGCATCAAGGTGAGTTCGGTGCGCGGTTCGGGTAGAAATGCCTCGTTCAGCCAATCGCGGACGAGTGCATAATGTCGCGGCGCCAGGAGATGACCGATCAAGGGCACGGCGGAGAGCAAGCCGAGGGCTGAGGTGGAAAGCCAGCCTCGCAGCAATGTTTTTGAGGAGACAAATGAATTGCGCATGAGCAGCCCAAGAACCCGCCGGCGCCAACGACGGCTTTCTAACAGTTGGCTGTCTCCGGGTTTTGGCTGTTCCATGACCGCATGCTCGGGCTTGACCACTACAGGGCAGAGAGCCGCCCCGTGGGGATCATCGATCCCCTTATAATCCACGGCTACACCGAAATATCCGGCGGCACTATACGTCTCCACCAACGGGTGGGCTTCTTCCAGAGCCCGTCGCATGGATTCCTCCCGCTCGTCGAGGCAAAAGAACACCTGCGCAGGAGGCCTTTGCGGTTGATCGAACAAGCCGCGATATTTTCTGTGGCTCGCCAAACCTCTTAGGATCTCGCGTTCGTGAGCTCGTTCATAGGCACGATGCAGGATTCGCCGGCGCTCCAGCCCGTTGAAGGCTTTGACTTCGCTCGAAAAGGCTGCCCATTCGGGGTCGGAGAGGCTGGCCACTTCTTCCGCGGAAAGTCGCAAGACGCGGGCTGCGTCGTAAATGCGTGCAGTGCGGCTCAGCCGTCTCCTCTCCTGCGTTTTAAGAGGGGGCTCTTCCGGAATCGGTTCCTCGGCCCCTCGGCGCGCGGCTATCCGCGACATGGTCAGTCGCACGGCCAGAAAATCCATGAGGGAGCATGGCAGGATTTTGTGTGGTGCCAGAGTGGGGTCTTCCTCAAGCTTGTGCATCAATCCAGCCCAGCCGGGAAGTGCCAAAAGTTCGGCCTGCAAAATTCCGGGCCATTCATCCTCTCCCAGAGACCTGCTGTCCAGGTAATCCAAGACCGCATCCGCCGCCGAAAAGGAGAGGCACTCCTGCCTTCGAAACTCCTCGTCCAGTCCGACCAAATACTTGGGGAGAATTCCGCCGCGCCGGGACAACAGCATCCGAACGCTCTCATAAAATCCCTTCTCGCGGTTCGGCATCGGCCAATAGGCTGTGCCTTGATCCAGAAAGACCGAGCAAAGCCGGATCAGCCAAGGATGGATCACCTCGTCCACAGGGCGAGGCGGGACAGGTTCTTCTTCGTGAGCCACGGTGCGCGCAAAACAAGCTTCGAACAGTACGCGCAGCGCCGCACGCCGAAAGTCTTTGGCCAGATCGCCCTGCTCGGTGCGCCAAACAATCGTTGCCCCATCGAACTCCCGCACTCCGGGGGTAATCATGGCTCGGCGCAGCGAACTTCGGCTTAGTCGGGCAAAGATCAGGAAATCGGGTTCCCGGTCAAGGACAGCGTCGACATCCACCAACTGAATTCTTCCTCGGGCCAACTCGGCCCGATAACTGGCTTCGCTCATGTACGGTTCGGCCCCAAACAGTTGCCCCGCCTGCTTGACCGCGTCTTCGAATGGGAGATGTTCGAAGGCATGCAGCGTGTTGTGGTGAACAAAGACTCCGATGGGCCCCTGCCGGGGAAGCAAGTGCGCGCCCTGTTCCACCGCACAACGCAAGCGATCCAGACGCGACAATCCCGGTTGTCCAAGTTCGCTCATCGACGTGCGCCGGCACGGGATTTCGGCGCCTCCCTGGCGACTTCCTTCAGCATGTTCACGGTACTGTTGAGTTGGGCGTAAAAATAGCGGCGCAGTATATCGAGGACCTCTATGAGCGCTTGATCGCGAATCAAATAGTAGACCTGGTTGCCTACCTTCCGGCTCACCACGATCTGTTTGGCCCGTAGGACTGCCAGATGTTGGGAGGCATTGGCCTGCTCGATCCCGAGCTTTGCAATCAGGGTTCCAGCGGAGAGTTCGCCCGTGCGCAAGAGTTCGACGATAGCGATCCGGGTCGGATTTGCAAGCCCCTGAAAAATCTGGCTCTTAAACTGTCGTAAAGCGTCGGTCACGGATAACAGTTAGTATATTCGAAGATAAGAATATACTCAACAAGTAACTACATCCCGCAACCCGACCCTTGGCAGGTCAGGTCGATTTGGGGCAGATTCCCCGGGGATCATCGATCGTCGCTCTTGGACCTATAGGAACATCCGCTATCATCGCGAGCCCGTGCCTGCTTTACCCAAGCGCAGCTTTATTCCGTGAATCGTTAAGTTTTCCGCGCCGTGAGCTGGGAGAATCCGCCCATGTCGCCAATCAATCCGTCGTCGATCCAAGAACTCTGCTGTTTTCGATGGCGCGGTTCTTCATTCGGAAGGGCTATTTCTTAATGCAATGCGCAATCATGTCGTCGGCGGTTGCCACTGTAGCAGAGACGCCTTGCGGAGTCACTCCGGTATAGAAGCCTTCTGCGCCGGTACAACCAGAGAGCGCAGTCAGCGTCCACGGGGTTGTGACTTGCTGAAGGAACAAGTAAGACTGAGCCGCGGAGGGATTCAGCCCGTTATTACAATCCCAGGCGGCGATGCTGGTATTGGGATAACTCAAGATCGCCCCGCTTTGAATGATGCTTTGTGCGGACTCTTTCGCCAGATCTGCCGGGGAAGACCCGTTCGGGGGCAAACATGCGGTGTTCGTCCACGAACTCACGGAGCGCCATTCCAGGTTGTACCAGGGGTTGTCCATGAAGGGTAGGCCGTCGGTGGGGATCACCTTGACAGCCGGCGCGTGCGGCACCTTGCAGCCGGTCGCTATGTTGGAAAAAACCGGCCCAACGGTGAATTCCACGTTATCTAGTTCGGGGGCGAGTCCATACCAGGCCATGGCATACCCGATCGCACCGGAACCGGCTGAATCTCCTTGCGCGCAATATGCTCCGGTGGTCCTACTGTGAAAATAATCCACCAGCGTGGAAGGGCGGCAGGCGGAAGTGAGGACGTTACCGTCCGGGGCTTCCCAATCAGAGTCGAAGGTGATCTGGATCAGGGAGAAGCCGGCTGAGGTATAGGGCTGAGCGTATTCGTTACCGCCGACGGTCGTTCCCCCGTTGCCATTGATGTAGATGACAGAGCCTGCCGTCGGGGTGCCGGTGATACCCCAAACCACTCCGATGTCTGCCAATTTCGGGCACGACACCGTCGCGGAGGAGCAATCGGCTCCCGCGGGGAAATCGGAGGGACAAGAGATCGGTGCCACGTTTAAGACCTTCCCGAGAGGATGCTGCTGTGCAAATGCAGGGATGCAGAGGGTCAGCAGGACAATGCAAAACTTCATCGGCGATTTCCCCGGAACCGAAGGTGGTCGGTCTAAATACCGCTACACCATTCTAGTTCACGGTCTGCGTGAGCGCTACCGATCCACTGGAAATGTCATTGCTGTCGCCTGGATAGCTGGCAGTCAGAGTTCTGACACCACTGGTGTTGAATGTCATTGAACAGGATCCCGCGCTGGAAGCCAGCGTTGCGTTGCAGGTCTCTCCAGTGCTGGCGGTCACCGTGACACGGCCGGTGGGGCTGCCGTAACCCGACGCTGGAGTGACAGTGAATTGCACTTGGACGGCCTGCCCAGCCGTTGATGGGTTCGGCGTGCTGCTTGTGATGATCGTGGTGGTTGCGGTCTTATTTACGGTAAGCGTCACTTTGGCGGCGTTGTTCGTGTAGTTCTGCGTGAGTGTCGGAGTAAAGTTGACGGAGAGCGTGCGACTTCCTGCGGCCAGAATCGTACCCGCAACCGGCGAATATGTGAAGGTTCCACTCGTCGAGGCGGTAGCGTTGAGTTGCGTTGCACTCAAAGCAGTCCCGTAGACAATCGGCGCGGGCGTGGCCCAGGTCAATGTGGGAAGAAGCTTTGCGGCAGTGACGACTTGAGTGGCGGATGCTGACAAATACAAGGTTGTGGCAGGCCACTTCGCGGTCAGCGTACATTTTCCGGTACCGCTGGTCATGCTGACCGTGGTGCCGCTGATCGAGCAGACGCCGGTGCTGGATAGAGTCACCGTAGCGCTGTCGTTTGTGGTCGCCACCACGGCAAAGGTGGCCAGGTAGAAAGCCGTGGCTGGAGCCCCGGTGAAGGTGACCGCCGGGGTAGCTTTGGTTGCGCTGGTGGATTGGGTAATTGGAGATGACGGCAGGTAGTTGGTGTTGCCGGCCTGCGTAACTGTCGCCATGCATGTACCGGTGGAGTTGGTCACGGTGAAAATTGCGCCAAGGTTAGTGCAGGATCCAGAACTGCCAAATGTAACAGGAAGCCCTGAACTCGCACTTGCGGATAAGGTAAAAGTAGAGTTGTAGGGGGCGGAGGATGGCGCACCCTGCGTGATCGTGATGATCTGAGTGGCGGGATTTACCTGCAGGGTAACGCTGCCGCTTGAAGCACTGTAGTCGACGCTATCGGTTGGCGTGAAGGTAACGGCGAGAGTCTGGCTGCCCGCGTTCAACACGGTGCCTGCGGTTGGAGAATAGACAAACGTGCCCGGCACGTTGGCGGTTGCGTTCAACTGGGAGGTGCTCAATGCCGTTCCGTAAGTGATGGAAGCTGGCGATGCCCACGTGACCGTCGTGCTAGCGGGATTCACTTCAAAGCTTTGTGAGATTGGATCGGCGGCCGCGTATCCAGAGTTTCCTCCCTGAGTTGCTTGAACTGTGATCGTTCCGGCACCGGTGATCGTCAGCAGGTTCCCGCTAACGTTGGCTGGACCTGCGACCACGATGTAGGTGATGGGCAAGCCCGAACTAGCAGTTGCCCCAAGAAGGACTGGTCCGGTGCCGTAGGTCTGCGGCGGAATCGTAGGAAATGTAATCGTCTGCGACGACTGCGCAGCATTTCCCGAGAGCTGTACGGTCTGCACACTCGCTGGATTGTTCAAAGCATTATCGACGATGGTGAGAGTGCCGCTCAGCGGGCCGCTGGTCGTGGGAGCAAATTCCATTGCCACGGAACACTGTGCATTGGGCACCACTTGCGTGCCGGAGTTGCAATCGGTCCCGCCGGAGGCGACCTGCGCGAAGTTCTGCGAGGTTGCGAGATTCGAAATCGTTAATGTCTGGTTCCCGGCGTTAGAGATCGCTTCGGTCTGCGAAGGGCTATTCGATCCAACACCGGTGCTGCCAAATAACAGCGGCGTCGCCTGACTGCGGTTGAGTTCGTAGACTAGGTTTCCAGCGGTGATGTACAGATTGCCGGCGGCATCCAGCGCGACGCTCCGCGGCTGCGTTATGCCGGTGAGTGCGATGGTTTGCTGAGAGCTGCCTCCACCCATCACTCTCACGATCCGCGAGTTGCCGGAGTCTGCCACATAGACCGCGCCAGATGCGTCGACCGCGATGCTCCCGGGATTCAAGTATCCGCTGCCCAGTAGAATCGGCGAGCCTCCGGACACCGCATACTCTGCCACTTCATTATTTTCCGTGATGTAGACGTTGCCTGGTGCATCTACCGCTAATTCTTGCAGGCTTGTCAGGCCAGATGCCAAAGAGATCTGGGTTCCACCGCCACCTGACACTTCGATCACGCTTCCGCTGGCCACGTCGGCCACATACAAATTTCCTCTGCCATCTGTGGCCAGCCCTCCTGGCGAAACCAACCCCGCAATGGCTAAGGTCGAGATATCGGCGGTGTTCAACACACCTTGCTCGTTGGGCACCAGCACCACACGTGAGTTCCCCGTATCGGAGAGATATAGATTTCCAGCCCCATCCAGAGCAATTCCAGTGGGACTGCTCAGACCTGAGGAAACTATGGGAGTTTGCGCGAAGGTGCCGGTGGCGATTTCGATGACTTGGCTATTTGTGTTGTCTAGTACGAACAGATTTCCGGCGCCATCGATGACCGAGGAGTAGCCTTGGCCGTTATTGTTTAGCGCCGTAATGGTCGATTGCGTTCCGGGATCAATGGTGATGGCTGCAGATTGGCCGACACCGCTTAGGTAAAGAGTTGTAAGAGGAAGAGTCGAGCTTTGGGCGAATAGAGTGACGGCACCGCGACGCTCTCCCGGCGCCGATGGCGTAAAGGCGACGTTCACCGTGCAACTTTGTCCTGGGTAGTAGGTGGTTCCGGCAATGCACGTGCTGCCACCGGCGTCGGTGTAATCGAGTCCAGAAATGCCTGCCGTCAGAACGCTGACAGACGTTAGCGTCTGCGTGCTGGTGAAGTTATAGGTCACAGGTTGAGCTTGCGCCGCTGTGCCGACACTTACTGATCCAAAAATTCCCGGCGCACTTACCGCCGTCACAGTGATGGCCGGCGAGGTTGAAGCCGCGTAATTCGGATCGCCGGAATAGACGGCAGTGATGCTATTGTCGCCCAGTGCCAACAGCGTTGCGTTAAGCGTAAAAGCGGCGGAGGAATCGGTAGCGTCCACGGCGGATAAGGAGGCAGTGCCTAGCACCGTTGTTCCCAGCATGAAAGTTACATTCTGAGTGGGCACGGCGCCGCTACCCGTTACCGATACCGTTGCCGTCAGCGTGGTCGATTGCCCGAACGAGACCGTGCTGGGCGACGCAGCCACCGTTACGGAACTTGGAGCTTGTTGAAGGGTGAGGGTGCCGTTCACGAAGGAAGAAAAATAGTAGTTCGCCGATGCCAGGGAGCCTTGCGATATCACGACGGGATACACTCCAGGCGCCGAAGTGGAAGAAGCCACTGTCGCTTCACTAGGCACTCCGGTGATCGCAGAGTTCAGCGTGTCACCATTGACGAATCCACTGACGGTGTAAGAAAGAGGAGGTAGCGATTGACCGTAAACGCCGGACGCTGGGTTGGCAGCCACCGTCAGCCCGGCGGGAGTTACCTGCAGCGTGGTACTGGCGCTCGAAGAAAGGTAATCAATGCTATCGGTGGGAGTAAAGACGACGGACATATTTTGCGCCCCGACGTTCAGGACCGCTCCGAAGTCGGGCGAATAGGCAAAACTTCCGGGGACGTTCGCGGTGGCGTCGAGTTGGAGCGAGGTCAAGCCGCTTCCATAGACGACCGGCGCAGGCGCTACCCATGCAATCGCGGTAAAGGCTGGGTTCACCTGCAGGCTGACTGTTTTGGTTGCGACCTGGTACACCGTGAGATTGGTGGGAGTAAAGGTAACCGACAAAGTCTGATTACCGGCGCTCAGTTGAGCACCTGCCGCGGGCGTGTATACGAAAGTTCCGGGAATGTTGGCGGTGGCATTCAACTGGCTCGGGCCCAGCGCCGTGCCATAAGTTATTGCTGCCGGTGTTGGCCATGTGATGACGGTAGCCGCTTGCCCTGTTCCAAATAGGTAGATGTTGTGCGGGCTCCCCGGCGCGTTGTCGACGATGGTTACGTAAGCGCTCTCCGCTTGCGGGACCGATGGGGTGAAAGTGATCGAAATCGTGCAATTCGCGCCGCTATTCAGCGATGTGCAATTATTTGTCTCAGCAAAATCGCTGGCGTTGGTTCCGGTAATCGCCAGGCTGCTAATCTCGAGCGGAGTGCTTGGGCTGTTGCCACTGTTGGTGAGGATGACTGAAAGTGGATTGCTGGCGACTCCTACCGTTTGAGTTGGGAAGGCTTCGCAGGGGCTCGCCAAGCTGACTGCTGGTGCGGGCGGCGGATTGAGAGGAAGCAAGCCGAAAATGTCGATTTCATTTTGAGTGCCCACATAGACCTTGCCGTTAGCAATGGTTGGAGCCTGAAATTTATTGCCGCAGCCTCCCTGGTCGCGCACCGGCAGTTGCGCACTGTTGTAGAGCATAGACTTGACGTTCGTGGCGTCGTAAGCGTAGAGGATAGCGGGTTTGATTCCAGACAACGTTCCGAGCGGATCCTGCCGCTTGATGGCCCATACGATTCCATTCGCGGTGCCATTTGCCGATACAGACGGAGTGGCTCCCACCGTGAACTGGTTGGAAGTCTGAGCAATGGGGGTGGCCGAGAGCTGTCCATTGGTGAGACTGAACATCTTGAGATAATCGCCAGTTAACTGCCCACCGCCGGTGCCTGCCGAATAAACATAAGATCCTGCAGATCCTTGCCAGTACGCTGGACTGCTCCAATAACCGCCAGTTGATCCTTGAACCTCTTCAATTACCTGATCCTGGCCGGCGTTGAATCCTCCCAAACTGTCCTGGTTGAGCAGATAAATAGAGCTGAAGCCTGACGCATCGCAGGGCTTGCCACCCTTGCCGGCTATCACCAACTCATCGGGAAATGACCCCGGCTGTGTAGGCAAAACCATGGGGCCGGCAGATCCTAAATCCTTGTCATAGGTCGCCCGGCAGGCTTGCTCCATGGGGGCAAAATAATCCAAAACTTGCAGGCTGCCATTCAGTTTTATGACGCTGTCACCGTAGTCGCTCCCGCCAGTGCTGGCATCGAAGGCGGCATCCCCAACGGCCGCGTAGATATTCCCGAACGAATCGGAGGCAAGACCATTTCCGCTGGCCCACACCCCGCCCAGGGAAGAGTTGGGTGTGGTGTTAAAAACGGCCACTTGGGTTAGAGTTTGGGTAGCGTTTTGGGCGCTGTAGCCCATGATCCAGCCATGATAGGCACCAGCCCAGCCGATATAAACGGTGCCGCTCAGCAGCAGTAATCCTGCACGCTGGTTGTCGTGAAACGAGTCAAAAGAAATGATGTTTCCTTTGGAGTGGCCAATGCCGGTTCCCGGGACTGTGGCCGCAATCACAATGGGACCACCGAACTTCTCGGCACCGCTGGTGATGTCCAGGGCATGTAGACGTTGCACACCTGCACTTTTTTCATAGGTGCGCACGACAACGTACATCGTGTTGTTGCTGAGGTCGATGACTGGCGTGCCAGTTATTCCGTAAAAAGGCCAGACGGCGCAACTGATATCGGTGTTACCGACGCTTCCGCAGGGGGCGGGAGTGATGCCCGCCGCAGGATTGATGAAGCTATCTTGCCATAGCGGAGTGTTCTGTAAGCCATCCGCGTCGAAAGCATAGACGCTGTCGTTCTCCGTCGCCACATAAACGATGTTGTGAAGGCCTTGATTAGGAACACTTACGTTTGGAACATAAAGAGGTTGGGCATATACCTGGCCGTCCACTGAGTAGGAATAGAGCTTGCCGAATGTCCCGGAATTTACGTTTTGGGGAGTGAGAATTGTCTCTTGAAGATTCTGGCCGGTGCGACCGTTGTCGTTGTGCTGGGTCAGGACGCCGGCGAAAGATTGCGCGTAACCTTCCGGGGACACGCAAAAAAGAACCAGCAACAGGGCTGTCGCTCCGTGAGCGGAAAGTCGCGGTAAGAGCACGCAGAAACCTCCCCAAGAACCATCGGACCTGCGAAAGGGATTCCGCCTGCGAATAGACCGAGACTCTGCCCGAGCCGAAACCCGCAGAAATAGCCCTCCGCGATTGCCGACTTAACTTGTTCATCCGAGGGAAGAAACAGGCCCGGTGTGTCCAACAACTAAGTCCAACTGCGGCAAACCTGAGGTGCACGGTCCGTCGCGCCATACGAACCACCGTGGGGAACGGGTTCGTAAGCGAGGGTAGTTTGAGGCATCATTATCGAGATGTCAATAGCCGACATCAGAAATGTCGGTAGCACATGATATGTCCGGTTGAGATAGCACGTGATCTGTCCGCTTATCGGGCGGAGAGGGTGGGAGACCATGACAATCTTCTCTTACACGAAGGCCGCGATGGAGTGGACCATGAAGGTACCGGAAGTGATTTAGTGAGCTCTTCCAGGATATTGATCTCCATTTGAATGCCCAATTGCCGGAGTCGCGCCTGGACATAGACAGCGGCCCTATCCAACTCCTGTTCTGTAAGTGTTCTTCATCTGAAACGAAGTGTCTTGTTCTTCTCGAATGGCGAGCAAAAACCTGCATAACCGTCATAACCTTCATAAGTTATTCCGATGCTGGCGCTTGCAGTTTATGACAGTATCCGCACTCTGACGCAACCGGCAGCACATCATACTCTCGAGGGCCGGAACAGACAGCCGAATAACACTAATCTATTGAACGTGGCGGAACCTGCGTCTGACTTAAGCGGGCCGCGTCGAGCGCCTGGACTGGATCTCGTCCGGTCACGTCGTTATACCAGCGAGGATGATGGGTCCAAGCCCACGCCTCGCTGACCGTGCCGCGCGTCATCGCCTGCATCGTTCCCGGTTCGCCAATTGTGCTCAGGTAAATGTGAACAAAGATACCGGCGAGCATGATGAGCGCTGAAATGTCGTGGATTATATAGCTGACTGCGACGGGCCAGCGACCGAAAATTTCTGGAAACCACATGATCACGCCGGTGATCACGTAGGCGACGCTACCGCCAACGATCTCCCAGAACATTGCCTTCTGGCCGGCATTGAAGAATCCAACGTCTGGAGGCTCGGTCGTGTTGCGATGAGTGACGTAGTCTTTCAGTCGTCTTATCCAGCGAGTGTCGCCCGGCCCCCAGCTCATTTCGGTCAGCCAATTGATCGCTTGTAAACCGAAAAAGAAAACAAAGCCGAGACCAAACCACGGATGCAACATTCTGGTCATTGCGCCGCCACCAAACAGCGGCGTAAACCAGCGAAAAATCCACGGCATGTAAATTCCAAAACCCGACAACAGTGCCAGAAAGAAGAAGATCCCATACGACCAGTGCAAGAAGCGCGTGTAGGCGCGATGCCGAAGGAGCTCGCCCGCGTAGACGACGGTCAAACCAATGCGATTAATAAAGTGATTCTTGCCACCGAGTCGCTGCGCTGAAGTACCCACCTAGTTCTCCTTTCTCGCTTCACCGCCGTCGATTTCCTTCACCGGAGGCTGCGGCTGTACGCGCCGCGGACCTTCCGTGACGTAGTGCATCACTACTCCAGCGAAGGCCATCATGGAAGCGATTAATCCCAGGGGCTTAAACCAGCTTTTCCAGATCGTGAACGCAAGCGGAATGCGCGGATTCTTTGGCAGTCCGCCGTACTTCTCGGGATTCGTGGCGTCGTGCAAGACGTAAACCACCGACGTTCCACCGATCGTCTGGGGATCGTAAATACCCGCGTCCTTGAGACCGGCGTGCTGTTGCAGTTGCGTCACTCGCCTTCCGGCAAGCTGAAGCATGTCGTCTTTGGTGCCGAAGTGCAGGCATCCGGTAGGACATGCCTTGATGCAAGCTGGCTCCAACCCGGAACCAACCCGGTCGGAGCATAGAGTGCACTTGTAAACCTTCTTTGTCGACGGATTGAACTTCGGCACATTAAAAGGACAACCCGAAACACAGAACTGACAGCCGATGCAGTTCTCTTCCTGAAAGTCGACGATGCCGTTGCGATACTGAACAATGGCGCCGTCGGCAGGACAGGCTGCCAGACACCCCGGATCAGCACAGTGCATGCATTGGTGCTTCCGCATCAGCCACTGGAATGATCCGTCGTCACTGCTAACCTCATTGAACTTGATCAGGTTCCAGTAATTCCAATTCGTATCGGGCATCGTCTGATAGGTGTTGTCGAACATGGTGGGCTGGAACGGCATATCGTTCCACTCCACACATGCGACCTCGCACGCTTTGCAACCGATGCAGGTGGTGGTATCAATCAGTTTGCAGAGTTTTTCCTGGCGTTGCGTGCCCTCGCCCGCGACTGACCCAGGATGGCCGGAGATCCTTTGTATCTGCAGGGTCTTGCGATCGCTCAACTCAGGCCTCCTCTATACTTTCTCGAGCTTCACAAGGAAGCCTTTGAATTCGGGCGTATACGCATTGGGATCGATTACGGCGGGTGAAAGGAGGTTGACCGGGGTCTTGGCTGTCTTGCCTTCATCTTCGGCAATCCCGCGGAATCCCCAGTGAATGGGAATGCCGATCTGATAGGTTTTTTTTCCGTCGATCATCATTCCCTTGATGCGGCGCGTCACCATCGCTTTGGCGATGTATTCCGCGCGGGCGCTGGTTACCTTCACCTTCTCGCCACCATGAAGTCCCATCTGCTCGGCAAGTTCGGCCGGAATCTCTACGAAGGGCTCCGGCACCAACTGCACGTTCATCGGATTGTTCTTGGTCCAGTAGTGATAGTGTTCGGTTAGCCGGTATGTCGTGCAGATGATGTTGAATCCCTGATCGACGGTTCCGTACTTGTCCAGATCAGACTTGAATCTCTTGGCAATCGGATTATTCGACTGGCTTGGATGCAAGGGATTCGCAATCGGGCTCTCGGTCGGTTCATAGTGCTCAGGGAAGGGACCGTCGGCCACGGCTCCGATCGGCACAAACAATCTTCCGACTCCCTCCGGGTTCATGATGAATGGTCCCATGTGCGTTTTCGGGTCGGAGTCGGCCTTGAAATCCGGTACGTCGTTGCCAACCCATTTCTGCTTGGTCTCGCTCCACCAGACTTGCTTACGATCCGGATCCCACGGCTTGCCGTTCAGATCGCAGGAGGCACGGTTGTAAAGCACTCGCCGGTTCATCGGCCAAGACCAGCCCCAGTTGGGGTGAATCCCGAGACCAGAAGGATCCTCCGGTCCGCGGCGCTGGCTCATCGCCCCAGCCTCGGTCCAAGATCCGCAGTAGAGCCAATTTCCCGACATCGTCGAACCGTCATCGCGCAGGAATGCGAAGCCCGGCAGTTGTTGGTCAGCTTTGATAGTGGTGCTGGTTTTCGCGTCGGTGACATCGGCTAGCGCTTTGCCGTTGATTTCCCGTGCAACCTCGGAGAGGGAGGGGTTGTAGGGATTCGAATAGCTCCAGGAGGCCTTCAAGATCGGATGCGGAAATTTGCCACCTTCGTTTTGATATTTGTCACGAACCTTGAGGAAGATGCGCGCCAAAATTTCCTGATCGAGTTTGCAGTCTCCGGGAGGCGGAACCGCAGCCCACTTCCATTGCAGCCAGCGAGCCGAGTTGACGAATGTGCCATCCTTTTCTGCGAAACCAGCGCCAGGCAGGCGGTACACGGTGGTGTTGATCTTCTTCATGTCCTCGGCGGTGGTGCCGGGTGCACGCCAGAACTCGCTAGTCTCGTCCGGATAAATTTCGCAAACCACCAGGAAGTCGGCCTTCTTCAACGCCTCAATATTCTTTTTGGCATTGGGCCCAATCATGACGCCGTTCATGCCAAAGGCGAGCATTCCTTTGACCTTGCCGTTGTACATGTCGTCCCAGATCTCAGCCCACGAATATTTGCGATCGATCTTGGGAAGCCAGTTGAAGGCAAAGTCGTTGGCCTTGGTCGCCGCATCTCCGTATAGGGCCTTCAGAAGCGAGACGGTGAATGCGGGAGTGTCCGACCAGTAGTTAAAGGAATCCCATTCTTTCGGCTTGGATGGCTTGGGCGTAGTCCGCGTCAGGTAGGCCTTCAGGTCGGTGTCGGCCGGCGTCGGCATCTTGAGATAGCCGGGGAGAATGTCGAAGATGCCGGCCATGTCGGTTGCGCCCTGGATGTTAGAGTGCCCACGCAGCGCGTTAACCCCACCGCCCGCGCGTCCCACATTCCCCAGCAGGAGTTGGATCATGGCCGCCGTGCGAATCGTTTGCGTTCCCGAAGAATGCTGCGTCCACCCGACCGCATAGATGATCGTGCCAGCTTTCTTCATGTCGCCGTTTTGGCGGATGGATGTGAACGTGTCCCAAGCCTTGATGGCTTGATCTTTCGGGATGCCGGTGATGCGTTCCACCATCTCAGGCGTGTAGCGCGAATACTGCTGCTTCAGAAGTTGGAACACGCAGCGCGGGTGCTGCAGAGAGAGGTCGTAAGCAACGTTCGGGGGCAGCATCGGCGGCGGGATTGGACCACCGCCCATTCCCTTCGCGCCCGCCGGCCCTTGTGCCTGATGCCCCTGGCCTTCTGCGTGGCTCACCGCTCCACTCGGATGCGAGGTGGCGCCTGCCACCGCCGTAACTCCACCGACCTCTTGGTAGTTCCAAGTGGTCTTGTCGTATGTCTTCGCGTTCTGATCGAATCCGGAATAGAGGCCATCTTCCGGGAGCTTGAAACCATCCTTCACGAGGAAGGCAGCGTTTGTATAGTGGACGAGATATTCCTGGTTGAAGCGATTGTTTTCGAGCGCGTAGCGGATCAACCCGCCGAGAAAGGCGATGTCAGAACCGGTGCGAATCTGCAGGAATTGATCGGCCTGAGATGCAGTTCGAGTGAAGCGTGGATCGACCACGATGACTTTGGCGTTGCGGTTCCGTTTCGCCTCAACCACCCACTTAAAGCCGCAGGGATGGTTCTCGGCTGGATTTCCACCCATGATCAACATCATGTCGCTGTTCTTGATGTCGACCCAGCCATTGGTCATCGCCCCGCGTCCGAATGTTGGCCCCAAACTGGAGACCGTGGGGCCGTGTCAAACACGTGCCTGGTTTTCCAGGCACGTCACCCCCATCGAACGCATCGACTTCACAACCAGATAATTGAACTCGTTGGTATCG
>DASYYT010000004.1:0-27310 GCA_035949755.1 Candidatus Sulfotelmatobacter sp. | reverse complement strand
TCGTTGTACCGGAAAAATCCGGTTTGCCCTCGCCACATCGGATAGCAATCGCAAGCCTGGAGCCATTTTTCGTAGACAGAGTCAATGTCGATGTAAGTGTCGGGCACGAAGTTCGTCGCATCTTCCCAGTTGTCGGCATAGAAGAGTTTCGAGACGGCATGGGCTGGGCGTACTCGGGTTAAGGTTTCCAAACCGGCGTAGAAGATGGCGTCCCGAACGATCAGATGGCAGTTCTGGTGGTCCTTGTGCCAACTTCCGCCCCAGTGAGTCACCACGACTTCTGGGCGCTGATCGCGGATCACGTCACAAACTCGCAACGAACTTTCCTCGTTGAACGGTATCTCGGCATCTGGATAGTCAAGAAAGATAGCTTCAGCCCCGATCAGGCGGGCCGCGCTCTCCGTAGCTGTACGCTGCATCGCGCCATATTGTGCAACGGGAATGTTCTTCGGAGCTCCCCTCTCGCCCAGCGATAAACTCAGCAAAACCCCCGCTCCGCCGCCCTCGATCTGCCTGGCAAGCACCGCACCCATGGTGAACATGCCGTCGCCAGGATGAGCTGCAATCGCCATCACTTTGCCGGCCTTCGAAGCGCCTGAATTTTGCGTCAAGGCAGATGAACCTGGAATCGCTGCCAGAATTGCCGCACTGCCGACCGATTGAGCAAACGAACGTCGATTCATCCTCTCTCCTTCTTCGATTTGCGCGTTTCCAATAATTTCCAGGCCAGATGGGCACAGCCGAGCAGATTGGCTCGATCGAGCAGCTTGCTGACAGCCAATCTCACTTTCCGCGCCGCGATTGGCTGGGCCCTCTCAAGCATCGCATCACGCAGCGAATCAAAATACAGATCGGCCGCTCCAGCCATTCCTCCTCCGATGATCACGGTCTCCGGATCGAAGAGGCTGACTATGCCGGCAACGCCGAATCCGAGCAGCCTACCCGCGCGGTGAAAGACATTCACGGCCAACGAGTCGCCTTCTCTCGCCGCGGCCGCCACTTCGTGAGCTGTAATTCTGTAGGAGTCGAATTGCGCGAGGCTGCTGGCTTCTCCTTCCTGCAGGCGCTTCCGTGCGGCCTTTGCAATGCCTGGACCGGCCGCCAACGATTCGAGTTCTCCAGTCGCTGACCAGTTCGAGTGGTTGTTGTCGAGTGAGACGCTGAGCCATCCCGCGCAGCCCGAGAGTTCGTGTGCGCCACGAATCACGCGCCCGCCACTCATGATGCCCGCGCCGATGCCGGTGCCGACCATCAATACAATTACGTCCGACTTGCCTCGGGCCGCGCCGCGCCAGCATTCTCCCAACAACGAGGCATTGCGATCGCTTTCAACCGTGACGGGAATTTCAAGTGAGCGCTTCAGATGGCTGGCCAGCGGCATCCGTTCCCACCCGGGCAGGTTAGGCGCCCAAACCGTCCCGTTGCGGCGAACCAGTCCGGGGATGGCGACTCCTGCTGCGGCAAAGCATTGCTTGGGCCTCGCGTTTTCCGCGAGATCCCGCGCCAACTGAAGTATCTGCCGGACCGGCGCCGATGGGGAACTGACGTCCACGGGTTCCGTGCGGCGCGAGACAATATGTCCCTTCCGGTCTACGACCGCCGCCGAGCATTTTGTTCCGCCAAGATCAACTGCTAGAACGTAGCGCAACGTAGGTCCTTATCCCTTAACTGGTACAGATTCAAGCTCATCAAAGAACGCGCTTCGCCGGGCCAGAAAATCGGCTCCGCGTTTGCTCGCGCAGAAACACAATCGCTGACAGCAGAATAATGCCAACCGCTCCGAGGGATGGCACGATCATGCCGGCGCGAACGCTGAGTCGCTGTGAGACCTGCCCCACGGTCCAGGGGAGCAGCATGCCTCCCATCAGCGCAATCGAAAACAGGAATCCAAACACTGTGCCGGCCCGCTCGGAATAACGGTCGCCCGCAATCGCTAAGGTTGTCGGAAATATCGGTCCATACGACAATCCGATCAGCGCGGTCCCGGCGAATAGCACGATCAGCGATCGCGCCACGAGCAATAAGGCACACCCCAACAGCGACATCAACGCGATAACCAGCACCAGTTGAGACTTCCCGACCCCTTGCAGCACACGCGCAGCGACCATTCTGCTGACCATCAGAGCCGCCCAGTACGAAGCAAGGACAAGAGTGGCGGTTCGCGCGGAATATCCAATGGTGTTCACAAATGTGGAAGTCCATCCTCCAATGCACCCCTCATTCCCGGATTCAAGAAATAAGATAAATGCGAGCAGCAGCACGCCCTCATATTTCGCTACACCCACAACTTCACGCAGGGAAAATCCGTGGCTTGCCTTCGCAGGCGGAAACGATAGCAGCGCATAGCCGAGAGCACAAGCCGCGCCGAGAACGGCGCAAGAGAAAAACAATTGAGGAATCGTGAAATGCCCTTCGATGCTGGCCGCAAGCAGTGGAACGCAAATCGCACCGATGCCAAAGAAGATTCCGAGCAAGTTGAGCATTGGTCCACGCTCATCCCCATAGACATCGGAAACGAGCGCGTTGGTGCAGGTGTTCAAGCCGCCTCCACCAAGTCCGAGCAAGATCGCAGCCATACCCGCAGTTGCGAAAGAGTGCGCCAGCCCGAACCATACCATTGCCGCCGAAACCAGCGCGCACGAAACCAATAGGTTTGCCTTGCTGCCGACGTAATCGATCAGCGGCCCAACCACGAGCGAAGCGCAGAAAATGCCCAGGTAAAGCAGCAGAAATAGATTTCCCTGCTGGGAAAGATCGATGTGCAAGCGCGACCGCATCTCCGGCAAGCCAAACACCGTTCCCAGGATTGCGAAAACAACGCCGAAGACGAGGATTCCAGCACAGGCGCTAATGAAAAGCGATCGTGGCCGCAGAGTCGACTCCTACTATCTTTTGAGCGAGCGTTCGTACTCTTCGTAAACGCGGTTATTGTTATCGGCCGGTATTCCGGCAACGTTGGGGGAGACAAAAACCGGAGGATTATGTCCCTTGGCGGCAAGATTGGAAGCGACCTGCGCGATGATCGCCATCGCGATCGTAACCGTTGACACCGTCGACCCTGCCGCCACCGGGGCTTTCCATCCCTTCACGCTCACGAGCGCATCTTCCGCCGGGATGCAGTTGTCGATCACGTAATCGGCGACATCCGGCAGCTTCTTTCCGGAGGAATGCGTGGCTTCGCGTTTGCGGTAATTGTCGAGCGACGTAACCGCCACCGTGGTCAGGCCCCGTTTTTTGGCCTCCAGCAGCACTTCGATTCCGGCGGCGTTGAGTCCGCCGTGCGAAAAGACCAGCATCACATCGCCGTTGCGAATTGGCTCGTTTTCGAAGAGCAGAGTGGCGTAACCCTCGCGGCGCTCCAGCCACAGCAGGCCTTTTGCTCCACCCGATCCAATCACGTTGGTCCACATCAGCCGCATATCCATCAGCGGGCGGAATCCGGGGAAGGCGCCATAGCGTGGAAACATGTCCTGCACCGGGAGAACAGAATGACCGCTGCCGAACAAGTGCACCAGACCACCGCGCGCGATGCAGTCGGCCATTACCGCCGAAACCTTTTCGATGTTTGCGGTTTGTGTCTCCCAGATGCGATTGAGAGCTTCAGTTATGCGTTCGCGAAACTGGACAACGCTCAAAATATTCCTCCAACAATATGAAATTGCAAAAACCTGGGCGAAGGTGCCGGATCTAGTGACGAACTCTGCGGATATTCTCGCCAGATTCAACACAGGACACGGGCTTCATCTTCGAAGCATCATCCACCAGTTATGCTGAAAACCCAAATTTCGCCTCCACCCAAGTTCTTATGAAAAACTGTCCGGCCAGCGTTGTCCTGATAGCTGACCGGCTGATCACTTACCAACTCGCGAGCTTGGCGGATCCTCCACGGCAATCGAACGGCCAGCGTAACCTCATCGTTGCTGCGGGCATGGTTGAAAACCAGAATAATTTGCTGTTGGGCTCCGACAAGTCGCCGCACCTCGACCTCAGACGCATGGGTACCGGAAACCTCGACTTCCGGCGACACTCCGGCCGCTTGCGCTAAGGAAAGAAAGAAGCGTTTGATATTCGCATCGTGTTCACGGTAGTAGGCCAGCGCCGGAAAAGATCCGATTAGAATCGCGCTGCCCTTGCCTACAGAATTTTTCACGACTGCCGGATGTCCATCGGCGAAACGCGCAAGTATAGTGCTTCCACCCAGAGGCTCAAGCTCCTCGTCGTATGCGTAGCCGGTGACAAGGGTGTGAATCGGAATACCGGGAACTGCGGCAGAGGCTTCTGTCTGGAACTGGACTTTATCTGCCGGCTTGATGACCGATTCTCGCGCTCCGAACACCTCGGCCAATCCAGCCCCGGGAATTGTATCGCTGGCAAAGCCGCGAGCATCGTTCCAGGCGAGACGAGCCTCGGCCACGGCAGTTCCGCCGGCCTGCACATAGCGCTTCACACCTTCCGCGACATCCCGCGACAACATCACAGGGAAGGGGAGAAACACAATTTTGTATTGTCCCAAGCGGTTGTCGACCACATCCTCCGGATGTATGAAATCGATCGGAATGTTCCGCTCAGAAAACGCGCTGTAGAGACCCATCAACGAATCGCGTTCGGCATTTCCAAGTTTCGACAGCGAGGGCTGTGAGCCACCCACCATATACGAAAGCGGGTTGTAGAGAATGGCTACCTGGGCCTGAGCCGGTGTCGAATCCAGAATCTCAGCGCCGTGCCGAGCGATGACATTCGCCGTCCGCCCCGCTGCTTGCGCTCGCTCGGTGAGTGTACCGTCAAGATTGATAAGCCCATAGCCATTAGACTCAAAACCTGAGTTCATGGGATACCAGGCATAAACCGCGATTTCCTGCGCGCCGTGCCCCAGAACCTGCCACATCCAATATTGTTCGTCGTGCGAATTCACCGGATCAGCGATGCGCATTCCAGTAGCGCCTTGCCCCGCCTGTAATTCTCCGATCCAGAAGGCCTTGTGGAAGCTATGACCGGCTGAGCGGCTGAAATCGAGACCTGCAGCCAGCATGAGATCGGTCCACGGCTTGGTCGATTCGGCGTGCTTGGGATAAAGCGAAGTGCCAAAAAAATCAGCGCTCGACGACATTTTCCAGTCATCCGGCTCACCGTACCCATCCGTAGGAGACGTGAAGAGCCCGGGAGCAGCGGCGTGACTGGTGACCGGGTGCCTGGTATCCATGCTGCGGATTGCATCCACGCGAGTTTTTAGATCTTCCGCAAGTTTGTCTTCGATGAAGGCGCGCCAGTCCAAGTAGTCCGTGTATGAAAGGATGGTTGGGAACCGCGGCGGCTGCACCTGATCCCAACTCGCGAAGCTGCGATACCAGGCTGCGTTGAGCGCGTCAAGGTTGTGGTATTTCGTCTTCAGCCATGCACGAAAACGGGCTTGCGTGTACGCGCAAAAGCAGAATTCAGGATTCTCCAGGTACGGCAACTCCGCCCAATTGACGACGTGGGGTTCGCTCCACACATCCCATCCATACAGGGCTGTATTCCTGTTGGCTTCGGTGGACAACGCCTGCAGGAATTTCACGATCTCCGACCGCACTCCGTTGTGATCAATACAATACCCGGGCGCAGCTTGCGAATCGATCACGGCTCCGCTGCGGTCGACGAAGCGCGCATCCGGATAGTGCTGCCCCACCCAGTCTGGCGCGGAGTCAAGGTACACCTGCACGATCACGCGCAGGCCGCGCTCCTGGGCCAAGCGAAGGACCAAGTCGAGATTGGCAAAGTTGTACTCTCCCGGATGCGGCTCCGCAGTGGCCCAGTCCACCCACGTCTTGACTGTGTTGAACCCGACCGCCTTGATCTGGTCCAAATCTTTGCCCCAGCGTTGAGCGCTCGTAGTATCGACGGCCTCCATCATCGGAGCGCGGACTTTCCCACCCCCGTACCACACAGCTACCGGGAAGAATGACCCCTCCGAGTTTGGCGACGCTGCATTTTGAGAGGCACGCGACGGACCACCCTGAACTGCCAGGAAAGCAATCAAAACTGCAATCACAACTCGAGAACACTTCATCAGCAACCTCGAAGTTGAATTTGCACCCGTCAAAGGCGGGGAGCCTTCTTACTGGCCGTGCTTGAGCTGCTGAAGTATGCTGTTTCGATCATCCACCATTACCGAAAGCTCGGTTACGCGTTGCTTCATGCGGGACCACAAACTCGCACCGAGCGCGAGGGGCGGTAAGGTTCAGCACCGTCTCGAGTCCTTAGCGGACATTCACATGACTGGCCATTCTACGCGCCGACTAGACTGCAAGGAAAGACCTTGGCAGGTTAGCCCCGGTGCTTCCAGGCGTGAACACTTCGGTGAATGTCAACGCGCGCCAGGCAGCGTGTTTAGGTTTTCCTTTTCCGCGAATTTGATGGTCATGGAATGGAACAGGACTGCTGGCTTCAGGAGCGATTAGTACTTCGACCACTGCGCAGCTCGTGTCATCTCTCTGCTCTGATCGTATTGGTCACATCGGTAGACCTGAACATCGCAGGGATCCGACACAATTGTTCGAACCATGTGGTTCGCGTGCCGCCACCAGCCGTGGAAGACGTGGGTACCGGAATAGCAAGCATGAAAGCAGCGCCATTTATAAAGATCGGCAGCCAGCAAAGGAAAAAGATGTAGTTTCTGCCGACACTGCTCGCTGTGCGTTGGCAGCGCATCGGCGAAGCTGACGTCGATGCAGTTGGTGTCGAACCGAAGCCCCACGTGCAGCGCCTTGAGGGCGCTTTCTTTGGCACTCCACAACAGGGTCACCAGCAGCGGCCGCTCCTCCACTCGTGCTCGTTCCAGGAGAACTCGCTCGCTGACCGTGAAGTAATCCGAAATGAAGGCATCATTGCGCGGCTCGATAATTTCTAGATCACAACCAATGCGAGCCTGCGACAATGCGACGGTGCACAGGGCAGTGCCCGCACGGTGGCTGATTGAAATAGTGACAGGCGATGGTTGGTCGAAAACAAACACATGGGGAGCACCCGACGGCGCTGCTAATATCTCTATGTTCGCTAAGTCAGTAAGGTCGCTGGACAGATTAAGGCGGGCAGCCAGCGCGCGTTTCGCGGTCCAGCGACCCAAACGCCAGTCGGCGCGGCGTTTGGCGAAGCGCATGCTGCAAAGGCAGAGCATTTCCCTCGCACTCAGCCACTGGTTCTCGGTGGGCACATCGGCTTCGGTCTGCTCTAGCCAGTAAACATCCATTGCAGCCGCTACCCTGCGGTGATAGCACAACCTATCGCTCGGAAAGCTCGATCGGTAAAAGCGCCGCCGTGGCTAGGCCGCTTCGACCAATTCGAGTTCTGCATCCCGCTTTAGGGTCTCCTCGTTTCTCATACCACGTTCCACGGCATCAATGAGATAGGGACGGAGGTTTGCCGGGGCAATAATATGATTCAAGGCGCCCACCCTGAGCGCCCGGTGCACGCTGTGTATGCGATCAAACTCGCCCGCCATCTCGCCCAATGTTTCGGAATACACGATCTTGAAAACTTCGCTCCACTCGGCGCGCAGCCGTCCTTTATCCTCGCCATTGGCCTGAAGGATCGCCTGGTTCAGAGTCTGGAGTCGCTCATGTTTACGAGTTCTGGCTTCAACCTCACCGGCGAAAACAACGGCCGCCGCAGGAGCGCCGCCAATCACGGACGCGTAGGAGCCCTCCAGAGCCGCCACTTCAAGCTGCTCGTTCAACGCCCGTGAAAAAACTACGTACGCGCCCCCGTGATACCTGGAGATGACACAGAAGACGATGGGGCCCTTGAAGTTCACCACCGCCCTCCCAATCTCGGCGCCGTACTCGAGCTGCAGCCGCCGCATCGACTCCGGCGAACCATCAAATCCTGAGAGATTGGCCAGGACGACGACCGGGCGATTATTGCTGGCAGCATTAATGGCGCGCGCCACTTTCTTGGAAGATTGTGGAAACAGAGTTCCAGCGCTCCATAGGTCTGGCCCGTCCGCCGGAACAAATCCCATCCGGAGCACAGGACGAGATTCGATGCCGATGAGGCATACCGGATATCCGCCCAGGTGAGCATCCCAAACCACCGCTGTTTCGGCCGCTCGCATTCCGGCCCAGCGCTCCAGCGGCGCATGGTCTTGATCTATGGCCGCCATCATCACTTTACGAATGTCGAATGGTTTCTTACGTCCGGGATTGGTCTCGTCCGACAGAATCTCACCGACTCGCGCGAACCCTTCCTCACCATTCTCATTGTGAGGATAGATCTGCACGTCGCGCGCGATGGGATCCGTTGTCTCAGCTCGGCGGGGAAAGCGCTCCCCGGGTAGGGTATATGTGTGCTCATAGTGGCGGAAAAGAATGTGACAGGCTTCATTGATATCGCGCGCCCAGTATTGTGCCTGTCCGTTGACTCCCATGATGCGGTCGTAGCCGCCAATCCCTTGATTGTCTTCTGCGGAAATGCCGCCCGAGTAGTCGAGGGCGCGCTTGCCGGTGAGCACCATCGCTGCCTTCGGCGTCATCACCAGAATGCCTCGGGTGTGCATGAGCATGGTGGCCTCGGCGTTCCAGTATGGTTGTGCTCCTACATTGATGCCGTTGATCAGGAGATTCACTTCGCCGCCCGCTTGGGTGAAGTCCACCAGCCTGCGTAAAACCCGGGCGATCCAGTCCATGTTTTCCACGCCGCTGTCCATCGAGATCTTCGCCCCGGCCGAAATCGGGAACCACTCGACTGGGATGCCCTTTTCCGAGGCCAGCTCCAGAGCTCCAATAATGAGCCGACATTCCATCTCGGCAAGCGCGCCCAAGTCTTTGCTGGGGTCTCCCAGCAGCAGAACGCGCGTCATACCCTCGGGGTATCGGCTCGTATAGTTGCGGATGACTCCAACGATAATGTTTGCTTTGTTCTGACCATAAGGACGGTCGACCGGAACTAGCCGCCCTCGATCGTCGAGATCGTGCTCCACAAAATCGCCGGGAGGAAATTCGGCTCGGTAATCTTCCCGCGGCGGAGTGAGCATCTTAATGATCTCGTAGGGGTAAACCAGTCCGCGCTGGCGGACGCGAATGACTTTTTGATCGTATGCGGTAAGCGGTTTGAGCGCGAGCAGTTTGTCTGCGGGACGGAACGTGATCAGCAGCCCGCTTCCGACCGGGCTCGAGATGCGCACCACCATATCGCGCAATTCTCCCGTGGCGGGGTTGGGAATGCGAGCGCGCACTACGACCTGTTCCAATCCCAAGCCTTGAGTCTCTGGCGTAAGTCTGCGCACAATGTCGGTCAATTCATCCGGCTTCAGGTCGAGCGGAGGCCAGACATAAAGGAATACCCGGTTCCAATACAGACGTTCCTGTGGCCGGCGCCGCGACTGGAACAACCGAACCGCTCCCAGCGCCTCCATCAACATCCGTTCCAGATGTGGCAGCTCAACGACACGCCCTGCCTCATCGCGCACCGGGGTCACGTCGCGTACTTCCGCAGCGGCAAATAAGCGCTCATCCTTGGGATTGTCGCGGGCTACCGCATGAAGAAGATAAACGTCTTCCACCGAGGGCAGACGCTCGATTTTGAAGTTGCCCAGACGCCAGAGATGCAGCCGCTTGCCCATCATCGGGTGCATTCCGCGGTAAAGCGTCTCCTCCTCGTACCCACCCTCGCGGAGGCGATAAGTGAAGTGCTGCATACTGCTCGCGCGTCGGCCGTGGCCCGCACCAGCAACTGCCACCACAATCCGGCGGATCAAACGAGGAAAGTGAACCTGGTTCAGTACAGATTGCACTTCCAGTTGGGTGGTGTCCGCGTCCGCCAGCTTGCGACGAGAATAAATGTGAAAATCCACGACGATGTCATGATCAGCTGGAACCTCCGCGATCACCGGAAGCATGGCCTGGGCGGCTGCGCAAAGGGCTTGATGCTCCGCGGAAACGGCGAAAACGTGAATGCGCTTCCCCTCATGGTCATATTCCGCGGTGAAATAGCAGCGTCCGTCCACAGCCGACGAATTCGGTCTTACCAGGTTCCGAACCTTGTAATACCTCCAGGTGAGTATCTCCAGCATTGTGAGACGCAGGGCGGGACTGGCAGTGGGGAACCAAGAGGCAAACAGGCCGGCGAGAAGCTGGGGACAGTCAATCAACGCGCGAATCCTGGCGCGGCAATCGGCAGCCTCGGGATAAGCCGCAAGATATGCAAGATTGCTTTCTGCCTCCTCGTAAACTTTATTCCGCGCCTGCTCAAACAAGCGCTGATCGAAGTAACGATATCGCACTTCACGGGCAAGAGCGCTGACCGAAGGATAGAGCTCACGAGTGATCGAGATCATGCGATCCAGGAGTGTGCGAAACGATCCGTTGGCGCGAGGCTCCTCGGCTTTGATGGGCCGCAGGCGCTGCTCGAGAATTTCCAGAACCAATGTCGCTTGCTGCTCCATTCTCTGGTGTGATTTGCAGATCCAGAGCAAACTCTGCTTGAGATCAAGCGAGGGGTCGAGAGTGCCCACTCCGTAATGAGCCAAGGCGCGCTTCAGGGCGCCGACAAAGGCGCGCGGGAGTCCTTCCCCGTTCGTCTCTACCATGCGCAGATAGGAGAACAGATAAGACTCTGCGCTGGGCTCTTCCCCGGCTGTGCGATGATCCACTTCTGGTTCGCGCTGAAACAGGGAACATATGTCCACAAAAATGTTGAGGATCTCGTTCTCGGACTTTCTTATTTCATCGCTGTCCGCGGGGCACTTCTGTCGCCACGCAGAAATCTGGCGGGCGCAGTACGCCGGCTCGATGTCAAAGCCCAGCATGAGTTGACGGAGTTCTTTGAGGCTCTCTCGGCAGCGGGACGTAGCCGGCTCTCCGTGGCCCTCTGACTTTTGGGAAGCGCCGAACACCACTCGATTCGGCAGCGCGATTATGTCATCACCGCCGGCGGCTTCGATTTGAATCAGTGGGGCGCCTGTGTCTACCTGCACGTTCGGCATGGTCATCACGTTTCGGACTTTTCCAGAAAATGGAGCGACCACTTGCGTTTCCATTTTCATGGCTTCGAGCACGGCCAGCCGATCCCCTGCCGCAACCGTGTCGCCGGGCTTCACCGCAATCGAAACAACTACTGCCGGAGCGGGAGCGTGTACCACGCCCCCGTCATCTCGATCCACCCGGTGCGACGCGCCCTCAACTTCAATCTTGAAATTCACTCCGTGGGCTACTGAGACAGTGTGGAAGCGCCGCCCCAAAATAGTGAGCCAGGACTCGAACTGGCCCAATCGCTCGATGTGGGCCTCGATCCGCGTTCCATCTACTTCCACTCTGTAGTCTTGTGGACCAAGGCGGCAAGTCTTCATCGAGTAAAGTTGGCCGCGATAGCGCAGTTCCATCGTGCGGCCAATCTCGCTGCGCACCAGGGGCCGGCCACGCGCAGCGGATGCGTAGAACTGAGCTTGCTCCACGGCCAAGTCGGCATCGTGTGCATCGATCGCGGCCTGGACCAAAGCAATATCAGCGTATTTGTGAGAGAGATGTGCCGCTGCTACGCGGTCGAGCCATCCAATGTCCACTCGCCCGTCCTGGACCTCGCTGCGGTTTAGTATTTCCAGGAGAAACGCCTTGTTACTCGCGCCCCCCCTGATGACGACTACACTATCCTGCAGTGCGCGCCGGAGACGGGACAGCGCTTCCTTGCGGTCTTGACCATAGGCGATGATCTTGGCGATCATGGAGTCAAACTCGGCCGGAACGGTTTCCCCCTCAGCCACCCCGGTGTCCACCCGCACCCCTGGGCCCGTCGCAATCCGGAAATGTTCAATCAAGCCCGGCGCTGCCGCAAATCCGCTGTCGCAGTCTTCCGCGTTCAGTCGCGCCTCAATCGCGTGACCGGTGCTCCGCGGCCTCTCCCCTTCGAGCCGGCCGCCTCGCGCAACGTGAATTTGAAGTTTCACCAGGTCGAGACCGGTCGTGCATTCGGTAACCGGATGCTCAACCTGCAAACGGGTATTCACTTCCATGAACCAGGAGCGATGGGTCTCCGGGTCGTAGAGAAACTCAACGGTGCCGACATTGCAGTAGCTGGCGGCCCGGCTCAGACGAACCGCCGCCTGGCGTATCTCCTCATCTTCTTGTCGAGAAAGCACTGGGGAGGGCGTTTCTTCAAATACTTTCTGGTGCCGACGCTGTATCGAGCAGTCCCGCACGCCCATATCCCAGGTCGTCCCGTAGCGATCGGCCATAATCTGGACTTCGACGTGGTGCGCTCCTTGTACGAGTTGCTCGAGATATACAGTGGGATCTCCGAAAGCTTTGAATGCTTCGGCGCGGGCGCTCTCAAAAGCTTCGGGTAGGTGAGTCGCAGAATGCACCAGGCGGATGCCACGGCCGCCTCCACCCGCCGACGCCTTGATGAGGAGTGGAAAGCTCAAGCGCTCAGCTTGAGAACATGCCTCCGCGAGAGTATCCACGGGCCCACCGCTCCACGGGGCAACGGGTATCTGCAGTTGCTCTGCCAGCCGTTTTGCGGCGATCTTATCGCCAAGACGACGCATTACGTCCGCTGGCGGCCCGATGAAAACAATGTCCATCGCCTGACAAAGATCCGCGAACGCTGCGTGTTCCGCCACAAAGCCCCATCCCACCCAGACCGCATCTGCCCGCGTAGCCGCAAGCGCCTGTTCGAGCCGTCCATAGTCGAGATAGCTACACTTCGGTCGGTGGGTATCGGGGTCGGTGAATTGGGCAGCACCGATCGACACTGCCTCGTCTGCTTCGCGGACGAACATGGCATGACGGTCGGGCTCTGTGAAGAGAGCGATGGTGCGCAGCGGCACTCCGTGCTCGTGACGAAACTCCCGCGCCGCATGGATAAAGCGCATGGCGGCCTCACCGCGATTGATAATGGCAACGCGTTGGAATTCGTTCTGCATAAGCGGCCTTCGTAAATAAGCACGATCTTTCCGGAGCGTGGGTTAAGCCACCAAAACAGCCTCTTCTGTCATGATGGCCTGCAGGCTTTTCAGTATTTCTTTGTCCACGCCGTCGGTGAGAGCCACGGTTTGATAACCATTGAGACGCAGGTAGCAAGTTCCTTTTTCGTCCATAACTACCGCATCGAAGCTTCGCTGAACCACATCCGGAGTGACCACGGCGTACAACCGGCCGGACGTCGCATGTGGCGCCCGGAACAAGCTGACTTGGTGAACCCGCAGCGGCAGGCCCATCCGCCCCTGCATGCCCAGTTCCCAAATTCCGGCAGTTTGGAAACAAAGCTCGATCAGCCGCGGCTCCATAACTGTCGCCAGTTCGGACGGATGGTGATTTGCGGGCAAGCCTTTCGCCATCAAACCGATCACTTGCTTTCCATCCCGCCATGCCCTCTCCAGGACGCGGTACGCAGGTCCATGGAAGTAGAGTTGATAGATCTCGGCCGCTTCGGCGCAAGGTCCGACTGGCCTCACAAATTCCCTCGAAGCTGGCGTCTGATCGGATTGTTTCGCGAGCCGCACCCGTGCAGTGAAGTGCGTCGTCGCTTGGGGCTCTTTCAAATTTGGCAACGAACGGTGGCCGATCAGCCGGCAATCCGCCAGCAACCGCTCTCCTTGCGGATGAATCCGTGTCTCGATCCGCAAAGTGCGTGGTTCGCTGCGATAGAACTTGAAAGGGGCGAGGAAGTTTATGTCTTCGATCGTCTCGACCTGCCATGCGGGAAGCAGGCACCGGGCAGCTTCGGCAAATGCTTCGATGCCCATCACGCCCGGCAGAACTGGGGTGCCGTCAATCTGGTGATCATGAAGGAATGGTTGAGCCTGCGGGTCCAGCGTCGATTCGATCGCGTAGCCGTCGTACAGACTCATGGACGCGATCTTGCCTACCATCGGTCCTAAGGTCGGTAAGAGCTTCCATGCAGCTTCCGCAGCGGAAGCGTCAAGCCCACCGGTCGTATCCCATTCCTTCAGCAGAACGCCAAGGCGCTGGCCGACAACGATCTCCCCTCGCGTGCCCCCACTGGTGAGTTCACGCCGAATCAGCGGAATCCCGGCCTCCGGCGGCAGCATGTCGATTCCAGCAAGTTCCATAACTTTGGGAATCGAGCCGCGCGTGGCCATGCCGATGCCGCCCCACGCTGTCCAATCGATCGCGATGCCGCGCGTTGCGGGACGCGTGGTACGGAAATTCGACGTGATCTTGCACAGCAGATCGTTGGCAGCGCTGTAGTCCGTCTGCCCGGCATTGCCGAAGCGCCCTGCAATCGAGCTGAACACCACTGTCGCAGCCAGGGGCATGTCGCCAATAGCACGCAGAAGATTGAAGAATCCGTCACTCTTGACGTCGAACACCAGGTCAAATTCCCGAGCATCCTTATCAGACAGGGAATGGCTTCGCTCCACACCGGCGGCATGCAGCAGCACATCAATGCGACCGCTTCGTTGTCGCACCTGGTCGGTGACCTTGGCGACTGCCTCCGCGTCCGCGAGGTTGACACTGAAATAATGTGCTGTGCCGCCAGCTGCACGCACAGCATCGATGGCCGTCTGGGCAGCTTGTGCTCTCTCCAGGGCGGCGAGTTCTTTTTCGACGAGAGCTGGTGTGGCCCGTTCGCCGCGGGTTTGGATGCGCGCAAATAAATCGCGTTTGAGATTTTCCCGGTCGTTCACAAAGCGCTTAAGGTCAGGATTGTCCGCATCGGGCTTCGGAACAAGATCGAGCAGATAGAAAGTACCACCCGATGCGGCGGCCAAGTCGGCCGTGATGGCGGAGACGATGCTTCCGGCTGCGCCAGTGATGACGAAGACGCTGTTGTTATCGAGCACCATGCCGGGTTGGCCATCGGCGGCGGCCTGCTCCTCCAAGCCAACGGTCCAACGACGATCTTCCGTGTATCCGACCTCGACCGCTCCCGGATCGCGCAGAGTTTCCTCGATCAACAAGCCGGCAATTTCGGCAGGGTTGCGATTCAATTCAAAATCAATGGCCTTGACGAGGGCGTCCGTGCGTTCGCGCTTGTACGCCTTGACAAAGCCCGCTACCGCGCCGCCGAGCGGAGCCAGGGCACCAGCATCGTCGTAGCCATGCTGGCCGCCCAGCCGCGTTGCTGATACCAGAAACGTCCCCGCTCGCCCGATGTGCTCATACAGGCAGCGCATCGTAACGTATAGTGATTTCACCCGCACGCGCAGGGCCTCGCGCCAAGTCGCAAGATCGAGTTCGCTAAGGGTTCCCTCGGGATCGAGCCCGGACAGCCAATAAACCCCGTCCACTGGACCGGCATCGGTCCAATTCTTGATAAGACGAGCCAGCGTGTCGGCATCCGGTTCGTCAGCGATGGAGAGTACTTCCACTCCTATCGCCTGGAGACGTTTTGTCAGTACATCGCCAACGCCTCCTTGGTCGGGCATGATGACCACTCGCCTGCCGCGATCGAGCTTCACATCCGTCGCTTTACAGAAGCCAAGCGGAGGACGGAGGCTCGGGACCGGCACCCGCCGCGGAATGCGATTTGCCGCGTCCAGACTTGCGAGGACCGGACGCGCGGGCTGAAGTGAAGATTCAGTCGGCCTTTGTTCTCTTAGTTCCGTTTGCTCTCTTACCAACCCTGAGGGTTCAGCGGTCGCCGCCCGAGCGGATGCCGGCAATGCCGACTGATCACGCGCGAACTTGATCACGTGCGCCAGAGTCGGAAAATCACGCAGCTTTAGACTTTCATCGCGTGGGATGTTGTAGGCGGCTCGCACCGCCGCAAGCATTTCCGCCTGTTTCACAGTATCGACACCCAGGTCTGCTTCCAGATCAAGATCCAGATCCAACATATCTTCCGGATAGCCGGTCTTCTCAGCCACGATCTGAAGGATCTTCTTCCTGATGGGATCATCCGATTCCTCCAGCGTCACGACTGGAGCAGCAGAGGGTGGAAGGGGCTCGCGTGTTGTCGCTGCAGTTGCCGCTGCCGCGGCCGTTTGCCCTAAGTCCGGCCTCTTCTCGTACACAAACCGGATTACATGGGCCAGGGTGGGATAATCGCGCAGCTTGCGGTTCTCATCGCGGGGGATGCCATACATCTCCCGGATGGCCGCAAACATCTCCGCTTGCTTCACGGTATCGATGCCAAGGTCCGCTTCCAGGTCGAGGTCCAAGTCCAGCATGTCTTGCGGATAGCCCGTCTTCTCAGCCATCAACGTCAGGACGCGTTGCTTGACGGGATCGGCATCAGAGGCAACGACAGAGACGGCCGCCGGCTGAACCGGGACCGTTTCGACTTGGTGTTTGTTCGCAACTTCCGCTGGAGCAACCAATGCCGGCGCAACTGGCTTAGCGGAAAGGTCCGGCCGCTTCTCGTACACGAATCGAATTACATGGGCCAGCGTAGGAAAGTCACGCAACCTGATCTTCTCGTCGCGAACAATGCCGTAGGCCTCGCGAATCGAGGCGAAGACTTCCGCCTGTTTCACAGTGTCGACACCCAAGTCCGCCTCGAGATCGAGATCCAGATCGAGCATGTCAACCGGATAGCCGGTCTTGGAGGCTACCACCGCCAAGACCCGCTCTCTTACGGGATCACCCTCCGGGGCCGCGTTCGGCAGAATGGACGGCGCGGGCACAGGCGCTTTAGCCTCGGGTTTGGACACAACTGTAGCGATGGAGGCAGCCACCAGCGGTGCATCGACCACTGGCTCCGGTTGCCTGGGAGGCTCGGGTGCGGGCGCCGCTTGGACTTTCGGCGTGCCTTCGGTGAGCCGGGAAACCGCGCGTTGATCGCGTATCCGCAGCGTGCGACGCACGACTTCCAGTTCGGTTGCCGGATACCCTGCGATATGGCTCAGCCAGTTTTTCCAGCAGTCTTCGTCGACGATGCGATAGGCATAGCCCAGGCCGTTCGGCCGACGACGGACACCGTCGTTCGTCGCGACCCAACGCAATAGCGTCATGCTGATTTGCGAACCGAAACCCGCACCGAGGCGTATGGCGTACTCGATGGGATAAGTACCGCCCTTGGACAGATTCAAGGTTCCCAGCTCCGGATCAATCTCCTTGAAGTTAGCGACGGGGGGCACAATGCCGGTTTCCAGCGTCTTTACCGCCACCACGTCCTCGATTCCAGTCGCCATCGCGTGGCCGGTCATTCCCTTCGTGTTGGCGATCACCACCTGATCTGCCGCATCGCCGAATACGAGGCGCAAGGCATGAATTTCTGCGGAGGCACTCCCGCCACGCGCCGGAGTGTAAGTTTCGTGAGAAACAAAAACTGTGAGCGGCGCTATCTGCTGACGGGAAATTCCATGGTGAGCTTCGGCTTGGGACACCAGGCTTTCCATTAACTGGCCAATATGTTGTACGTCGAGGCGAGTGCCATGAAAAGCGCTGTTGGCCGTGGCCGTGCTCAACACTTCGCAGATCGGTTGCAGTCCGCGTTCGCGGACAGCGTCCGCGCTCTCGATTACCAACGCTGCAGCGCCCATTCCCACGATCAAGCCGTGTCGGCGACGATCAAAAGGCGTGGCAGCTTCCTCAACCACCTCGTCAGTCGCCGCCGCCCCGCTGGCCAGGAATCCGGCGCCAAACCAGTCCATCAGATGGTCGGAAGTGATATCGTCGGCGGAAACAATGACTACGCGGCGGCAGCGTCCGGCGTGGATCCAGTCTTCGGCTAGCGCCACAGCTTGCGAAGTGCTCGCGCAGGCAGAGTTGATTTGCGTATTGGGACCGCGGGCACCTATGAATTCGGCAAACTGCGAATGTCCCATCGAGAGGACTCGAAGCAGAAATCGCCGGTCGAAGACGTACGGCTCCTTCTCGATGGCGTCTCGCAGGTCTTCGGTGCGGCGCTCGATTTCTCGTTCCAGCATCGAATCGCCATTGGACTTTGCCGACCGCGCGAGCAGGCTTTCCAACACGCCCAATTGCTCGCGCCGGGAGTGATCCGCGTAATATCGCGACATTTCATCGGCGGATGAGTCGCACCCCGGAAAAGCAGAGGCGAAGATCACCCCGGTTTCATCGCGCAAAGCGTCGGGAAGAGCCCATCGATCCGGCAACTGCGAACCCTTACTCGTGGTCTTGTAGCGCATGACCAGCGGAATGCCGGCATCGCGCAATGCATCAATGCCCACGGCGATTGCCAGTTGCGTGACCCGGTCGAGCGCGGCCAGACGGTCGGCGGAAATTCCAAATTCTTTTTCCAGATCGAACGCGCCACCGCGTCCCGCCAGCTTAATGACATCGGCCACGTTGTTGATGGTTTCGAATGTGGGCCCGCCATTGTCGCTCTTCAACAGGCGCGTAATGTGCTTGTCGAGCATGGCGCGACGCAAGCGTGTGGGGATGAGATCGATGAATTGATCACCTCGCAGAATGCGGGCCACGTTCGCGTCGTCGAAGATGCGCTCGGTGCCGGGCAGACCCAGAGCCGCGCCTGTAATCACGACTGGCTGGTTCGCCCGACCATGGTCTGGTTCACCCTGAATCTTCCGGGCGCGCTCCAGCACCTCGGCGAAGAGTTGACCGAGTTCAGCGAAACGATTCCCGTTGGCTCTGGCTGCCCCCTGACTAGAGGGCGTGGAGGTCTTCGCGACGAGTTTCTCCGGCTCGGACGGTGACGGTGTAACTAGAGTGTGTGCCTCTGCCTCCTGCACCGCGACTGCAGCAATACCGCGCCCCAGTCCTGCTGCGTATAGGCCACACAGCGCTTGGTTAAACGATGCGATGTCGCCGAACTTCGGATGATTGGTGAAGAGGGAAACCACATCGGGGTCGCCGCCCAGGACGTCTTCGGCAAATCCCTGCAGTGCTTTCTTCGGCCCAACTTCCACGAAGATCCGAGCGCCAGCTTGATATAGCGTGCGCAGTCCTTTTATGAATTGCACCGGAGAAGCGACTTGCCTGGCAAGAATGTCCACCATCTGAGGCACCACGTCCGGCCCGGTGGGATAGAACTCGCCATTGACGTTCGCAACGATCGGCAGGCGTGGCGATTTCAGGTGCAGGCGCTCCAGCTCCCGCCGCAACGGTTCGCTGGCCGGGGCAACAATGGAAGTATGGAAAGCATGGCTGACCGGGAGCTCCGAAACTTCGTAGCCGGCAGTCTTGAGAACTTCCATGGCTTGCGTAACCGCGGTGGTGGCGCCGCCGATCACAGACTGATGTTCGCTGTTGATGTTGGCGATCACCACGTAACCGCTGACGGTCTTCAGGACTCGCTCGATCTCATTCAACGGCGCAAAGACAGCTGCCATCCTGCCTTTGTCGGCCACCGCAACCCGGGTCATTCCGCGCCCGCGGGCGCTGACCGCTTCTAGTGCATCCTTCAAGGGAAGCGCGCCCGAGGCCACGAGGGCTCCGTATTCACCCAGACTGTGTCCCATCGTCATGTCTGGCTGAATGCCATAAGCGGCCAGCAACCGGGTCAGCGCCAGATCGATGGCCAGCACGGCTGGCTGGGTAATCGCAGTCTGGCGCAGGTCTTCATCGGCCTGCGCAACTGCCTTTGGGTCCGCCTGATCAACGAAGACAAAGTCGGTGAGGGGCTTGCCCAACAAGGGGATCATGACTAGGTTCGCTTCGGCGAAGGTTTCAGACACAATGGCTTCGGCTTCGCACAGCGTGCGAAGCATGTTCACGTACTGCGAGCCTTGACCGGTATAAAGGAATGCTGCTTTGGGGGCTGGTCCCTGACCACGGAAAATGCCTTGCGCGCGCAGTGCTTTCCACACTGCTGCCTGGTTCGCCTCGAACCCCTTGAGTGCCTTGGCTGCTTTGTCCGCCAGGTCGGCGGCATCGGCATAGTCAATGGCAAGACGTTCGCCGGCGCGGAGGTCCGCTTCAGCGGGTGCTGTCGGAGCGGGCGCGATGCCGGCTTGGGCATTTTTCATTACGACACGCAGACGCTCGGAGAGCGCGGAGACGGAGGCTGCACCGAGCACCAGCGCGCCGCGCAACGGCGGCTTGCAGACAGACATAGAAGTGGCGGATACCGAAACAGCGGGAACCTCTTTTGCGTTCATGACTACCTCGTTGATTGCGCTGGGGGAAAGCGCGCCTACAGCCACCGACCGCTTTCCATTTCCAGTCAGCCGATGAGGAATGTGCTCTTCGAGCACGATATGGAAGTTGGTGCCACCGAATCCGAAGGCGCTCACGCCGGCCCGCCGCGGAGCATCGGACGCGGCTGTCCAGGGCTTTAATTCAGTATTGACATAGAGCGGGGAGTGACCGAAGTCGATATCCGGACTGGGATGTTCGCAATTCACGCTGGGCGGCAACACCTTGTCTCTCAGGGCCAGCGCGGTTTTCAGCACACCGGCCGCTCCCGCCGCTCCTTTAAGATGTCCGATATTCGACTTGACCGATCCGAGGGCGACCGAGTGGGTGGGAAGATGCTCGCCGCTGAGCAGATTCGCCATGCACTGCGCCTCGACGACATCCCCCACTCGAGTGGAAGTGCCGTGGCCCTCAATCAAAGTCGCGGTGGCGGGCGATAGGCCCGCATTCTTCCAGGCGCGCTCGAGGCAGAACTTTTGCCCCACCGGGTTAGGCGCCGTGATCCCTTTTCCCTTTCCGTCGCTCGATGCTCCGATGCCGCGAAGCACCGCGTAAATCTTGTCTCCATCCCGCTCGGCATCGGCCAGGCGCTTCATGAGGAAGATTGCGGAGCCTTCGCCCATGACAAAGCCGTCCGCTCCCTCCGCGTAAGGGCGAGTTCCGGTCGCCGACAGAGCGCCAATCTTGCAGAATTTTACGAAGGTTTGGGCTCCCATGTTGCGGTCAATGCCCCCGGTGATCACCGCGTCAAAATCGTTCTCGATCAATCCTTCCACCGCCGCAGTCATGGCCGCCATCGCCGAAGCGCAGGCCGCATCGCAAATGTAGTTTGGACCGTGAAAGTTGTAGATGTTGGCAATGCGCCCGGCAATGCAGTTGGCCAGTTCGCCGGGCATGCTGTCTTCTGTAATTTCCGGAAGGTGCTTGCCGATTCGGTCGTGCAGTTCGCGCGTAATCTCATTGCGGATGGCTTCGGGCAGCGCGGCGAAGCTGGCGATTCCGGCCAATTCATGCGCATACTCCGGGAACTGAACGCGCAACGACGTGAGATAGTGTTTCTCGCCCGCCATGGCGTTACCGAGGATCACAGCGACTCGATCCGAATCGAGCGGCCGCTTGGGATAGCCGTAATCTTCCAGAGCTTCACGCGTCGCCGCGATCGCCCACTTCTGAGCCTGGTCCATCGCGTCAGTGACTCGGGGCGGGATCGGCAGGTGCCACTTCATCGGATCCCATACCCACTCGCGAACCCAGCCGCCGATTTTCGAGTAAGTCTTATCGGCAGCGCTGGGGTCGGGGTCGTAATAAAACGCGGGGTCCCAGCGGTCGGGAGCAACCTCGGTGATGGAGTAACGGCCTTTCTTCACGTTCTCCCAGAAAGCCGCCACGTTGGGAGCATCGGGCAGAATGGCTCCCGCTCCTACAATCGCGATGGCACGATTGGCTGTGTCTTCCATGATGACGCTCCTGTGCAACCTGCTGCAGGTTGCTGGTGACAGTTAGTCAGGCGTCTTGGGACTTATGCGGCGAGTGCAGGCTTGGCTGCACGGGCGTAGAGGACGTCGGCTATAAAATCCATGTCAGAAATCAAGCCCGCCTGTGCACGGTGAATGGCGGGCAAACCTAAACTTGTTTCAAATGCAGACATCTCGGCGTCACTTACGCCGCCGGCTCCGCGCACCCAGCGCAGGCCTTCTTCCGCGACCTTGAGGGCCGCTTCGCGCGAGAAAACGCGACTCACGGTTGCGATCGCGGTCGCGTCAAATCGCCGGTTCGCTTTCTCGTTCAACTTTCCCTCCGCCAGGCGGGCGGCGCGATGAGCCAGGCTGCCCGCACTCTCCGCATAGGCAATCCACTCGCCCAGGCGCAGCAGAATATGTTGATAGCGCGTGAGGCGGGCCATGCGCGCTTTCTCCAGCACTTCGGCCAGGGCGTGATGGGCCAGGGCAGCGAAATTCGCGCCTGCCTCCGGATGCCGGGCATGCAAAGCCTCCAACTCCCGCGCCCGCTCGTGATAGTGCTGGCCGCGTGTTTTCAAGTGAAGTTGCCAGCGGTCGCGGCTGATGGTCATCTCCATGATTTCGGAGGTGCCTTCGTAGATCGTCGTGATGCGCACATCGCGGCTGATCTTCTCCACCAGGTACTCATGCGTGTAACCGTACCCACCGAGCGCCTGGATGCTGGCGTCGGCGGCCTGATTCCCCGCCTCGGTCGCCATGTATTTGGCGATCGCTCCTTCGGTGTTCAAGCTTCCTTCTCCGGCATCGATCCGCTCGGCAGTCTCTTCGATGTAGGCGCGGGCGGCTTCGAGCCGCGCCACGTGGGGCACGATCAGCTTGTGCGTGTAGCCCTGCTTTTCCGAGAGCGGCGCCCCCGCTTGAATGCGCTTGGTGGAATAGGGAATCGCGCGATCCAGAGCCGCCCATCCCGCCCCCAAGCCAAATGCGGCCACCATCAATCGCGTGTAGCCGAACACAGCCTGCGCCTGAATCAGGCCCTGGCCTTCGACACCCCCGATAAGCCGGTCGGCGTCGACAAACACATCATTAAAGGCGAGCGCGGCGGTATTGCTGAGGCGAATGCCGTGTTTGTCCTCGGGCTCGTCGTGGGTAAAGCCTTTCGCTCCTTGTTCGACGATGAACCAACTGGGGCCGCTCGGCGTGTTGGCTAATACCGTGTAAGCGCCCGCCACGCCGCCGTTGCTGATCCATTGTTTGTTACCGTTGATCTTGTAGCCGACAACGCGTCCGTCCTGCAGGACCGGATCCGCCGTGGTGCGAAGCGCCCCCAGATCGCTGCCCGCCTCCGGTTCGGTGGCGCCGTAGGCGAACAACAATCCCTCGTCAGCGATGCGACTCAGCCAGAGTTTCTTCTGTTGCGGAGTAGCGCCCACGGTAATCGGATCGCTGCCGAGAAAAGTTGCCAGCACCGAAGTCGCGATTCCCAGATCGATGCGCGCCATCTCCTCACAAATGCAGTAGACGTCGAACGTGCCCCCACCCATGCCGCCGAACTCCTCTGGAATAAACAGGAGTTGAATGCCCAGCTTGTCGGGGCTGCACATGTCACGGACAATGTCGATGGGGCATTCGTCGCGCGCATCGAGCCCGATCAGCACGTCGTCAGGCAGCCGCTTCTTGGCAAATTCTTTGAGAGACTTCACGCTCAGTTTCAGTGTTTTGTAGGCAAGCATGGATGCGACCTCACTTGGCGGCGACGCCGCGCATTTCACGGGCTTGGTTGGTTAGTTCCGGCAGAAACTCCAGCACGTCATCCACAATTCCAATGTCAGCCACCTGGAATATCGGGGCTTTGGGATTCTTGTTGATGGCGATGAGGAACGGGTTTCCCTTGATGCCGGCGAGGTGCTGGAATGCTCCACTGATGCCGCACGCCAGGTAGACCTTGGGTTTCACAGTCTTTCCCGACGATCCGACCTGACGGGACTTCTCCATCCATTTCGCATCGACGACCGGGCGCGAGCAACTCACGGCCCCGCCCAGCACCTCGGCCAGTTCTTCGGCAAGGGCCACATTGTCCTTCTCCTGCAAGCCTCGTCCGATGGAGACCAGGACGCTGTGTTTTGTGATATCCACATCGCCCGCTTCGGCCACGATGGTCTCAAGATACCGGCGTCGTGCCGTCAGAGTTTTCACCACGAATGACTTGTCGACGACCGAGCCCGTGGTGGGAGCGCCCAACTCCGGTTTGAATGCACCCGGACGAACGTTGATGACCGCGCCCGAGGAGATATCACAGCGCACGTGAGCGCTGACTTGTCCGCCGAATTCCTGACGGACCAGTTTGAGAGAGTTCCCGTCGACTCCATCAATTCCCAGCACATCGGGAACAAAAGCTGAGTTCAGCTTGACGGAAAGGCCCGGCGACAGATCGATCCCAAAATGATCGTGCGAGACCAGCAGAATACTGTTGGGCGGCAGAACGCTGACCAATGCCTGCCGGACCAACTCAGCGTTGGGATAGGAGAGCGCTTGATTGGCTACCTTCCAGACCTCCCCGTAAGAGGAGAGAAGCGAGTTACAAACGGCATCGAGATCCGCACCCCAACCGGCAACAATCGCGATGGGAGGTGTAGCGGGATCTATTCTGCGCGCGACGGCCGCGAGTTCCGCCGCCGAATCTTCAACGATGCCGCCTCTATGGACGATGTAGGAAAAAATGCGAGCCATTACTTCAGCCCTCCTCTCGCTGCTACCAACTCAAAGACCTTGTGGGCGTTCTCTTCCCGGCTGCCGTGCAACATCTCCGCTCCCTTGCTCAGCGCAGGAACGAAGTAGTCCACCCGCCGCACCTTCGCGGCCGCTTCGCCAACGGCGAGTTTGTCAGTGCCGAGGTCCGACCCTCCTAATGTGGGGATTGGGACGGAAGCCACTTGCCGAATGCCCCGCATCCCGACATAACGGGGCTCATTAATGCCGGTCTGAATGGAGAGGACGCAGGGAAGGTCAATCTCGTTGATTTCCCGATTGCCGCCTTCGATCTCGCGGCTGACTTTGAGCTTTCCGTCTTCAACGGTGATGGAATTCACCAGAGAAGCAAACGGATAGTCGAGCATCGCCGCCAGCATTCCGCCGACCTGGGCAGCCCCGTCGTCGGCCTGGACCCCGGTCAGGATCAGGTCGTAGCGGCCTTTCTGCACGAAACTCTTGAGAATGGCCGCGATGCCCCGTCCGTCGGACCCGCTGAAGGGATCGTCAGAGACCAGCACGGCCTGATTCGCACCCATCGCCAATTCACGGCGCAGGATCTCTTCGTCGTCTTCACCTCCGACAGTCACGACCGTAACGGCGCCTCCGATACGATCGCGGATCTGCAGGGCCTCTTCGACCGCATAGTTGTCCGGTTCATTTACGGAATACACAAGTTCGTCTCGCTCAATGTCGTTCCCTGCTGCGTTGAGCTCAATTTCGTTTTCTGAGGTATCGGGTACTCTCCGCACACACACCAGAATTTCCACGTTCAACCTCCGCAAATTGCCGTTTCACACACTTCTGCGCAACTTTCCCGCACCATGTTCTGATCCACCAGTTCCGTAAGGTCAATTGCCGACATCTTTCCTTCCATGCCAGCCACCTTGATCGCATCTTCGATATTGACCATGCAGAACGGGCACGCGGTCACGATCACGTTCGCTCCTGCTTCGGCAGCCATGCGTACTCTCAGCACGCCCATGCGTTGCTCTTCTTTGGGTTCGTAGAACAGCATGAGTCCACCACCCCCGCAGCAGAATGACCGGTCCCGCGACCGCTTCATTTCGACTCGCTTCAATCCAGGAATGGCGTCGAGCACCGAGCGCGGTTCGTCGTAGATCTGGTTATGACGTCCCAGATAGCAGGGATCGTGGTAGGCATAGACCTTGCCGTCGTTCTCGATCCGATTGAACTGGAGGGTGCCAGCGTTAACTTCCCGCGCAATCACCTGGCTGATGTGCTCGACGGGCGGCACATCGCTATAGTCGTGTTTCAGGGCATTGTAGGCATGCGGGTCGGCGGTAACGATTCGTTGCGCTCCCGATGCCTTGATGGCAGCGGTATTTTCATCCCGTAAGGCGATGAAGAGCATCTCTTCGCCAAAGCGCCGGACTTCGTGGCCGCTGTCTTTCTCGGCCGCACCCAGGATCCCGAAGTTTTCTCCGATGTGGCTAAGGATCCTGGAGGTGGCTCGTCCGATCGCCTGCATGCGGTCGTCGTACGAAGTAATGCTGTCGACGAAATAGAGCGTGTCGGCGCCATTTTTCCCATTCAGCACTTTGACGTTCCCAGTTTCTTGTGGCTCCGGCGTCTTTGCCCAGTCGGCTCTTTTCTTCTCCAGTTTTCCGTAAGGATTGCCGCGACTCTCCAAAGCCTTCAGCGGCTTCTGCAGCGACTGGGGAACATTCCCGTCGTCGATCATCCCGCGCCGCAGGTCGACAATCTTGTCGATGTACTCCACCAGCAGCGGACACTCCTCTTCACATGCGCCACAGGTAGTGCACGACCAGACTTCATCCTCGGAATAGATCGTCCCCATCAGGGGCTTGCCAGGGTTTGCTTTGCCCAGCACCGGATAGTGCTGAAACGCATAGTCTCTGGCCTTGATCGTGAGGAATCTCGGCGCCAACGGCCGTCCTGCTGCGTTTGCTGGGCAATTGTCGGCGCAGCGGCCGCAATCGGCGCAGGAATAGAAATCGAGCACGTGCTTCCAGGTAAAATCCTCGAACTTCTTCACCCCGAAAGATTTCACCCGATCCAGATGATCGTCCGGAACGCCCCACCTCACGGGCTTCAAAGTCCCACGCTCCAGCTTTCCAAAATAAACGCTGAACAGCGACGTCTCCACATGGAACTGGATTCCGAAAGGCCGGTAGCAAAGCAGGAAGTAGAACGTCACTTCGTGTAGGAGATAAGCGCCGGCGTTGACACCCGGGATTGTCGCCATCGGCATTGAGCTGAAGATAATTCCGAACATCCAGGGCAGGGATAGGATTGCCAGAGTTTCAGGACGTTGCCCTGGCGGTAAGTGGCCTGCGGCCTTGCTGGCAGCAAAGAGGCTATCGGCCACCATCAGAAGGGCAATGAGCCCCAGAAGAAAGACGGCATCGGCGCTGTGGCTCTTGCCATACTTCGCGGGGACCGCGTACCGCGCCGGCTTGAAAACCAGCCGGCGGATGGCGGCGACCACCATACAGAGGAAGACGACGGTCGCGGCGTAGTCCGTGACGATGTCGTAGACGTGACCGGTGTTCCCGGAGAGACCGGGCATCACAAAATTCTCAGAAACTCCGACGATGAGCGTGGAGAAAGCACGAGCCGCCAGCAGAATAAAACCCGCAAAAAATAGGATGTGGAGGGTCCCCGCAAACTTGTAGCGTGGATGTTTCCACTGCCCCAACCAGAACTTGAAAACTCTTCCCAGGCGTGTCCACGGCCGATCCAGGCGCGGATCGCGCTCCGCTCGCAGCAGTGGCACCAGGCGCCTTCCCACAATAAAAAGGAAAGCGGCGATCCCCAGGGCGTGAATAGTCAGAAACAGGTTGTGGCCGGGAACCAACCAGTCAAGAAACGGCGAGGGTGAATAGAAACCTGCCACAGTTCACACCACAGAATTGCAATCTCTAAGCGACGACCACCTGGGCCAGAGTGTTCTCCTGTTCAGTTGTTGCCGATACTCGCTTCGATTCCAGCGGCGAAAAGCTACTCGCTGTCTCGATTGGTGGTGGCGCGGTTTTTGCCCGCGAGGTGGCGATTGACGCTGCCTGTTTCTTGCGGAGCAGTCTTTTTGTTTGCGATCTTTTTTGCGGTCGGCCGATTCCG
>DASYYT010000003.1:0-58773 GCA_035949755.1 Candidatus Sulfotelmatobacter sp. | reverse complement strand
AGGCGCGCATCCTGATACGACTGGTATTGCGCGTGTCCGAAGAAATGCCAGCCCGGGCCGAAGGTCTGCGCCAGTTGCGGGACGGCCACATCATCCATCAGGCGGAGGCTGAGAACCGTTTCGCCTTTCAGCTTGGGGCGCGGGCCGCGAGCCGGCAGCATGATCACCTTCCACGGCCACAGCGGCGGAAGCATCCATTCAACCACGTCGCGGCGAGGGTGGCCCTTCCCATCTATCTTGCCCTCTTTATCGACTTTGTAGCCGCGGGTGGCGATGACCTTGGCCTGAAGCGGAAGGTCTCCACTGGGCACCCCGATGCGGTCGAACTGAATCTTCAGATAGCCCTTGCCCCAGAAGTGGCCGGGATCTTTGGCGGCTTCGAGGTGGCCGACGAGATAGCTTCCGCGGGGAAAGGCTTGCTGGCCGAATTCGGTGACTCCGCGGAGATGGCACAGAACGGGGTCGCCGACATCCACGGTGGAGGAAGAGAAGTTGGGCTCATCCATAGTGCATTGCAGGAGGGTACCGGCGGGCAGGACGACTTCACGTGCGCTGGCTGTTAAGGTCAAAGTGAATACAACAAGCAGGGCTACCACGAAGGACGCATGGAGCAAAGTGGACTTCATACTTCACCTCTGGGTCGCTGAAGGCGGGTCTGCGTTCGGGCCCGCTCGAGTTGTTCCGCGCATCTAATCACGGTTTCGGGGCCGGGGTCAATAAGGAATTGTCCTGGGAAGCGTTCGTTGCCAAACGCCGCCTTCACGCATCACGTGCCCCCGGACGCATTCGTCCGGGGTTGCGCGCCAAGCGCGCAATCAGCGCTGCCAGCACCCTTACCTCGCTCGCTGGGAGCCGCGGTGTCTCAGGAGATCGAGGCCGGGCCGCTCGCTTCGCGTCGCGGGGTCAGTGAGCCGGCGCTGGCTGAGGATTGGCTTGAGGTGCGGTCGCGGGTGGATTCGAGAAGTTCACCTTTGGCGCCTCGCGAGATCCTTCCGATGCGGCGAAGTACGCGTTGTTCACCTTGAAGCCTGCCCATCCTGCAAAGATGTTGTTGGGGAACTGCTGGACGTAGGTGTTGTAGTCCTGCAGCGTGTCGTTGTAGCGCTTGCGTTCGACCGCAATGCGGTTCTCGGTGCCCGCGAGTTCGTCCTGCAGGCGCAGAAAATTTTCGTTCGACTTCAGCTGCGGGTAGTTCTCCACGATCAGGAGCAGGCGGCCCAGGGCTCCGTCCAGCTGATTATTGGCAGCGATTTTTTCCTGAGGGCTGCCGGCGGAAAGCAAGGAGGAGCGAGCTTTGGCGATGTCGCCAAATACTGTCTGTTCCTGCTTGGCATAGCCTTTCACCGTCTCCACCAGATTGGGGATCAGGTCGGCGCGCCGCTGCAGCACGATGTCAACCTGCGACCACGCGGACTTGACGGCTTCATTCTTGCTTACGAGCGTGTTGCGCACGGTGACGTACTGGCCGAAAAACACGAGCGCAATGAATCCGAGGATGACGATCACAACGATTACGGCGATTAGTCCTTTGCCCACAACGCCTCCTTAATGTGTAACCATCTTCTACTTGGGACCGGATTGCTCTGAGTCTAGCGCCTGGTCGACCGCCGCGGCTACCTTCTCCACGGTGGCGAGATAGCGGGCGCAGACGTCCTTTACGTCCAATTTTTTCGGCTCCGTTTTGCGTTCGCGAACATCGAGCACCTGCTGCATCGCGGACGGGTCGAATTGTACCTGCTTGGCCAATACAGCGATCGAATCGTGGCGCCGGATGGATGGATCGCCGCCCAGGGCAATCAGGGCGTGCCGAAACAGCGTGGCAAAAGACGGAACCGAGTGCAACAGCACCTCCCACAAACGCGAATTGCTGTCCGCAGCCGCGAGAACGTGCTGGCGAAGCAGGATGAGTTTTTCCCGCAGTTCGTATTCGACTTGTATGCGGTGCAGGTGCGTGGAAATGTGCAGACCCTGCAGAACATCTTCGCCATACAGAACTCGATGGTGCTGGACCATGTCGAGCAGTTCGATGCTGAAGACGTCGGTGGAACGCTGGAGTTCATGACGCGTCATGCACAGCGGAGGAGGCTGCTTCCGTCCGGTCCACCACGTGACGGCCGGCGCCAGTGCCTGCAGGACAGCGAAAGAAGTCTCGCGCAGAATACAGAAGATGTTCAGATCGGACAGACCGGGATGAAAGTCACCGGACGCAGCCGAGCCGAACAGAATGATGGATTCGATATTCGGTTCGCCAGCTTCGCGGAGTCTCCTCACGAATTCTTGGATCTTGTCTTCGGGAACCATGGGCATCCTCAGTTCTTACCAGCTACTGCTTGCACCACCGCCGCCGGAGCTTCCGCCACCGAAACCGCCGAAGCCGCCGCCGCCGGAGCTTCCGCCACCGAAACCGCCGAACCCGCCGCCGCCGAACCCGCCTCCTCGCCCGCCGAAGATACTGGAAAAGAGAATCCAGAAAAGAAGACTGCGTAAAGGAGTGAAAAGGACGATCAGTATAACGATGATGATCAGGACGATGCCGCCGAACGACACGCCACCTTGCGGCTGGCTGTCGTTGTCGGGCGTGGGAGCCCGGGGCTGGGAACCCGTAAGCTGAACTCCAGCATCGCCGGCGATTACGTCGGCGACGCGCCTGGTGACCAGCAGGAGCGCCTGGTTGTAATCGCCGCTGCGCATCAGCGGGATGGCTTCGCGCTGAAAGCTGCCTACTTTTCCGTCGGGCAGAATCGGTTCCAGGCCGTAGCCCACCTCAATGCGGGCGCGATGATCTTTGATCGCGTAAAGAATCAGGACTCCGCGATCGGTCGATTTGCTGCCGATTCCCCATTGATGGAAAAGGTCGACCGCGTAACTCTCGATGTCGGAACCACCCAGAGTGTTGATGGTGACTACGGCAATTTGGGCGTGGGCTTTCTCGTCGACCTGCCGGCATAGGTCTTCCATCTGCGCTGCCGTGCTTTGATCGATGACGTGAGCGAAGTCGTTGACGTAGCCGGTGGGCTTGAGATCTTTGACGGATTCTGCGCGTGCGGCGACGCTGACAAGAGCGAAGAAGAATGTCAGCAGCAGACGAAGCCTGGGACTAACCTGCACAAGAAAATTGTACAGGAGTAAGCGACTTAGCCTCCGGCGACTGAGCGCAGTTTGCAATAGCAGCACTGCTATTCCTTCGCGGAAGGGCAACAGATTTCGCGTATAGCCGTAGCGCTGCTACCCGCGCGTCGCTTCAGTGCTGGTTTTAGGACTTGGCTCAGGGGTCTTGCCTTGAGGAGTGGGCGTGGTGGCCCTTTCGATGAGGGCTCTGTACGACGGGAACTGTCTTTCAGGTGCACCGATAATCTCGTCGATGAGGCCCAGCCAATACGCGTCTTGTGCGGACAGGTAGTTCTCGCCCTCCTGGAGCGCCCGGCAAATGGAAACGAAGTAATACCATAGTGGATGGAGTTGACTTCTCGTTTTGTCCAAGAGCCAGTTCGGCTGATCTTCAAGCTTTTGCTTGTTTAGCTCTTCACGTCCGGTCTCGTCTAGGAAAAACGGACCCCACCGTGCCGCTAACCATCGGAGTTGGTCGGTGTGTCTGGGGGAGTTGTAGTCTCGAAGCAACACGAAATCTTCTTGAATTTGAAAAATACCAGCGTCCGCAAAGGACCAATTCTCGTCAGTGTTCTTCTGCAATTCAAAGCTAAGGATCGCAGTCAGGATTTTGGCTTCTATTTCCGCGATTCGTTCTTCCTTCTCGGGTACTTGCTGTGGGACGGTCGCCGCGGGTTGGGTCAACCCAAGTTCTTCGTTATCTGCGACGGAAGGTGCCGCACTCGTTTCATTCGAAGGAGCAGAAGAAGCGAATATCGGCTGACTGAAAACAAACTCCGTCAACTCCTTATTCCGTTCGTGTTTGGTAAGCGCGCGATTTGGGAGCTCCGACACCGCGCTGGACAATTTGGTGGTCAAAACGAAAGTGAGGCATTGGAAGTCATTCCAGTCCGGGAATGCCGCTCTCACTTCCGGAAACTCGTCTCGCAACCTCAGAAAACGGAACACAAACCTGTCGATTGATCGGTTAGCAAGTGTCAGAGCGAATCCCTCATTCGTCTGCTTCAGATATTCAGCCATGTTGGCGGCAGTCTCAGTGGTGATCGCCCGATCATAGATCTGACGTGTGCCGTGATAGAGCACACGGGCGTGTGGATAGGCCAGTGAGTAGTCCCCTGAGGAGAGCAGGTCCGCCGCCGCGCTCGCCGCTACGCCTGTGCAGACCGTAATTAGCTTGGAAGACTTGCCATCTTGATTTCGGGCCTTCAGGAGTCGGTAGAGGACATCGGCCGCGTACGTGTTTCCACCGGCGCTATCTATGTACAAGGTGATCGGAGATTGAGACGCCGCCGACAGGCGGATAATCTCTGGGGTGAGCTTGTCTAGCTTGTCTTGGTTAATTTCGGCGTTGAGGTAAAGGCAACGATCCGCACTCGGTCGGTAGTCCGAGTCTAGTACCGCGTTCATGCCCTCTTCTTGAGTATCGAGATGGACTGCTCGACCACGGGCTCCGGATTTGACTCCGGCTCGTCGGGTAGGTTCAGGAGGAAGTCCCCAAGATTGCGCCCGTACGTCTCGTAAATCTCCCTCAAGACGCTGTTGAGCCTCTCATCGGTTTCGTCGGTGGGTATATGAGTAGTCGCCATAAAACCGCCCACTACTTAGATTGCAATTTCCCAAATTATGAGCGCTGAATTTCTTTGAATGAGGGGAGGCACTACTTTTAACACGGTTCACCTTCGAAGGCAAGGAACGAAAGACTCGATCCAGTTGACTCAAGAGGAGCACCTGCCAAACCGAGATCGCCCCTATTCGCCTTTCATTCACCCTTCCTAATTCTCGTACAACAACACGCCTTCCGCCTTCTCCGAATCCACCGGGCGGTAGAAGAGCTTGTTGTCTTCCAGGAAGACCTCGATGAACGCCGGGCGCGTGGTGATGGTGCCCTGGATCAGCGCCTCCGACAGCGGGTCTTCAATGTACTTCTGCAACGCTCTGCGCAGCGGGCGCGCGCCATAGCTGCGGTCGGTCAGAGTCTGGTTGAGGATCCAGCGCTTGGCCTCGTCGGCCACTGTGACTGTGATCGACTTCTGTGCCAGGTTCTGATTGAGCTGCGTGACCATGAGCTCAAGAATCTGGATGAGGTCGTTCTCGCTCAGCGCGCTGAAGATGATGATTTCGTCGAGGCGGTTCAGGAACTCGGGGTTGAAGGTGCGCTTCACCTCGTTCTTGACCAACTCTTCGACTTTGTCGGCGATCGCCTCTTCTTTGGTGGACGCGAAGCCCAGGCCTTCCCGGCGCTGCAGGTGTCGGGCGCCGATGTTCGACGTCATGATGATGATCGTGTTCTTGAAGTCGACCGTGTTGCCCAGGCCGTCGGTCAACTGGCCGTCTTCAAAAACCTGCAGCAGGATGTTGAACACATCCGGATGCGCCTTCTCGATTTCGTCGAGCAGGACGACTGAGTAGGGCGCGCGCTTCACACGTTCGGTAAGCTGTCCACCCTCTTCGTAGCCGACGTATCCCGGAGGCGACCCGATCAGCTTCGAGACCGAGTGCTTTTCCATGAACTCGGACATGTCGAAGCGGACGAGAGCCTTCTCGGTGCCGAACATGAACTGCGCCAGGGTGCGGGCGACTTCGGTTTTGCCGACGCCCGTGGGACCGAGGAACAGGAACGAGCCGATCGGCCGGTTCGGATTCTTGAGGCCGGCGCGGGAACGGCGGATGGCGCGAGCCAAAGCGCTGATCGACTTATCCTGCGAGATGATGCGCTTGTGCAGCTCTTCCTCGATGCGGAGCAGTTTCTGCGTCTCTTCTTCCTTGATCGAGGTGATCGGCACGCCGGTCCAGCGCGAGACCACGTCCTCGATGTCCTCGCGGTTCACGACGCCGGTGGAGGACTCGTCGAGGTGATATTTCTCGCGAAGAGCGCGCAGGTTCTCGCGCTCTTTGCGTTCTTCGTCCGAATAGAAACGCGCTTTCTCGAACTCGTGGTTCGCGATGGCGTTTTCCATGCGGTGTACGATGAACTTGATGCGCTTCTGCACTTCGGTCAACTCTTCGGGGAGCGAAGTCTGGCGCAGCTTCACGCGCGCGCCGGCCTCGTCAACCAGATCGATGGCCTTGTCAGGCAGGAAGCGGTCGGGAATGTAGCGGTTCGAATGCGAGACCGCGAAGTTGATGGCGTCGTCGGTGTAGGTGACGGCGTGGAACTTCTCGTAGCGATCTTTGATCCCAAACAAAATCTTGATAGCGTCGGACTCGTTCGGCGGCGGAACTTTTACGGCCTGGAACCGGCGCTCCAGCGAACGGTCTTTCTCAATCGACTTCCGGTATTCACCCGGCGTGGTCGCGCCGATGCACTGAATCTCGCCTCGCGACAACGCGGGTTTTAAGATATTGGCAGCGTCGAGGGAACCTTCGGCGGATCCGGCTCCGACCAGCGTGTGCAACTCGTCAATGAAGATGATGGAATTCTGCGACTCCATCAGCTCTTTCATGATGGTCTTGAGGCGCTCTTCGAATTGGCCGCGGTATTTGGTGCCGGCGACGATCAGTGAGAGGTCGAGCGCGAGAATGCGTTTATCTGCGAGGAACGATGGAACCTCACCGTCGGCGATGCGCTGGGCCAGGCCTTCGACGATCGCGGTCTTGCCCACGCCGGGCTCACCGATCAGCACTGGATTATTTTTGGTGCGTCGGCAGAGAATCTGTATGACGCGGTCGACTTCGCCTTCACGGCCGACCAGCGGATCCAGCTGGCTGTCCATGGCGGCCTGGGTCAAATCGCGCGAAAATTCTGCGAGCAGCGAACTTTCCCGCTGCCGCTGCGGCTGAGCTTTTTCCTGCGTCGTGCGGGCAAGCTCTTCGCGGATGGTCGAGAGGCGCAGGCCGCGTTCGTGCAGGATCTCGGCGGCGAAGCATTTCTCTTCCCTCAGCAGCCCCAACAACAAATGTTCGGTGCCAATGTGGCGATGCGAAAGGCGCTCGGCTTCCTCCGCGGCGTAGGCCAGAACCCGTTTGCATTCATTGCTTAACGGGAGATCGACCGAAGTCGAGACTTTTTCGCGGATGGTGGTGTGTCCCTCGATCTGCTTGCGGATGGATTCGACCGAGGCGTGGGAGCGCAGGAAACGGTTGGTCAGGGCTTTGTCTTCGCGCAGCAGTCCGAGCAGCAGATGCTCCGTCTCGATATAAGGAGACCCGAACTGGCTGGCTTCGTAGCGTGCGAAAAAGATGACGCGCCGTGCTTTCTCCGTATAGCGTTCAAACATAATGCCCTTCCCTTGACCTTCCTGGTCGAGAAGAACTTCCAGCCCACCCGACCTACCGAACCCGACCCCTGGAATCTACCTTACCTTAATTCTATTCTCTTGCTTCCGTACATTATGCAATCAAAGGGCCCGAAAACCCAAGCACTGAAACGATTCTGCAACTCTTTGATCACGTTACTGAAGGAACTGTTGCCAAAGTTCCACGGCTTGCTTGTTTCTAAACCAAGTTCTTGCACTTTCTATGACTAATCTTGCTCCGTCGTCCCACGGGGGCTAAAAGCCCCCGGAGTTCGATCCTCTCATGCGGCCCTAAAGCGCCGCTCTTCCAACTCTTGCAACGCCTCACGCCGGCAGCGAGTCCGGCGGGATCTCTTCCATCTTGCCGCGCTGCAGTTTCAAAACGCGCTGGCAGCGGCGGGCAAACGATAAGTTGTGTGTAGCAATGAGGGAGGTGAGTTGGTGCTCGCGATGTAATCGCGCAATCAAAGCGAAAACAGCTTCCGCGGTCTGTCCGTCCAGGTCTCCCGTGGGCTCATCGGCGAGCAACAGTTTGGGCCCGGTGATGAGCGCGCGGGCCAGAGCTACTCGTTGCTGTTCACCGCCGGAAAGCTCCCCGGAACGATGATGAGCGCGCTGCTCCAGTCCGACCTCACGCAGCCAGCGTAACGCTTCTGGCTCGACCTGCTGCCATGCCTGCCCGCGGAGCAATAACGGCATGGCAACGTTTTCTGCCGCCGTAAATTCCGGCAGCAGATAGTGAAACTGCCATACAAAGCCGGTTTCCCGATTGCGAAAATTCGCGGCTTCGTCGTGGGACAACGAACTCAATCGCAAGTTGGCGCAGTATACGTCACCTGCGGAAGCGCGATCAAGAGCGCTGAGAATGTGCAAAAGTGTACTCTTCCCCGCGCCCGACTCACCCACGATGGCGAGCATCTCTCCTCGCTTCACCTCAAACGACAGATTCTCAAAGAGCACCAGGTCCGATTCACCGGACCGGAAGACCTTTTTCAAGCCTTCGACGCGAAGCATTAACCCGTCATTCCTTAGATGCACGGGGTCTCTCTTTCGTTCCAACCGGCCGCCTGGCTGCGGATTTGAAGATTAAAACCTACAGTTGAGTCCGTACTCATCATGTTCCGGCAGACGCTTCGCCCCTTCCCAGACCATATATTCAATCCGCACTCTGTCATGTGATGGAAATCACAACAGTTTAGCGGCGAGAAAATTGACCCCAGAGGTGCAAACGCTCCTTTATTCATAACGCAATGCCTCGGCGGGGAGGATGCGGGCTGCCGACCACGAAGGATAAAGCGTGGCCACGAACGAGATTCCCACTGCAACCAGGGCGACGATCAGGCCATCGATCGGCCTCGGAGCAAATGGGACGTAGTCAATGGAATAGACCTCGGGCGAAAGATGGATCACGTGGTAGTGGCCGCCGGCGTAGGAGATCGCGAAACCGACCACCAGGCCGATGACAGTGCCGATCACTCCGATCAGGACTCCCTGGGCGATGAACACGTTGCGGACCTGCGCTTTGCGCGTGCCCATCGACATGAGCACGGCAATGTCTTTGGTCTTTTCCATGACCATCATGATGAGGCTGATCAGGATGTTGAGGGCGGCCACGAACACGATCAGGCCGATGGTGATGAAGGTGACAAGGCGCTCTGTCTTCAGGGCCTTGAACAAGGCGCTGTTCTGCCGGAGTGCATTAGTCGCCATGAAACCGGGGCCCGCGGCGTCTTGCAGTTCGCTTGAAATAGCATCCGCCTTGTCGAGGTCGTCGATTTTGAATTCCAGCACCGAGATCAGATTGCCCAGTCCGAACAGGCGCTGTGCATCGGAGAGGCGCACGAACGCCCAACCCGAATCGTAGTCGTAGAAGCCCGAGTTGAAAATGCCGACGACGTGGTACCGAATGCCTTTAGGCACTGTTCCGAACGGAGTCAGTTCGCCTTGCGGGCTGGTCACCATCACGACTGAGCCGACGGTCGCGCCGATATTCCCTGCCAAATCTTTGCCCAGAACAATGGGAGGCATGGCGGCCACGCGCTGAGCCAGACCTTCGAGCGAATCCGGAGATTGTGGAGCGGCCGACGCCTCGTCCCCCGTGCCGCGAGCATTCGGCGACTGCTCCTCCAGCGGCGCAGCCGATCCCTCGGTCACCGAGCTCAGCAGATCGCCGACCCGGCGCTCGTACTTGGGGATCATTCCTTTGAGCACCGCTCCCTGGGCACGGGGGCCGCGGGAGATCAGCACCTGCTCGAAAATTGCCGGAGCCGCCGCCACCACGTGCGGCTGCTTGGAGAGGCGCTCCATGAGCTGCGGCCAGTCTTTGATGCCGTCGTCGGCAATGCGCTGGAGACTGATGTTTGATGTCGAGCCGAGCAGGCGCTGCTGCAGGTCTTGGCGAAATCCATTATTGATGGCGAGGGCGACCACGAGCGAGGCCACGCCGGCGGCGACGCCCGCCACCGAGATCGCGGTGATGATGCCGATGAATGCCTGCCGCCGCTTGGCGCGCAGGTAGCGGCGAGCGATGAAGAGTTCGAAGCGCATGGGGAGCTATCGGCTGTCAGCTATCAGCCAAGTCGGATTATACCGATAGCTTGGAATCGACTTGCTTCTGCATCCTCGGCAGCACTGCCGGCACTAGGCTCCGATAGTTGCGGAAGTCTTCTCCAAACCGCTTCTCCAGTTCCGCATCTTCCATGCCGATCATGACTGTGCCCGTGACGATTGCGAAGGCGGTCAATATCCAACATACAACCAGCCCGGTGCCGAGGCTCCAGGCAAGCATTTCGCAGAGATGCGCGAGGTACACAGGATGGCGCACACGCGAGCGGATGCCGGTGGTCACCAGACGATCATGGGGATGATCCGCCCGAACCTCGGGCAGGCCGCCCAGTTGCTCCCAGCTGAAGTGCGCTCCCGAGCGCGAGTAGAGAAAGATGCCGGTGGCGAACAGGAGAGCCGCTGGAAGCCAGGTCCATCGAGTTGAGTAGAGCGCGACGTGACGCCAAGGCCCGGTAAGCGCGGCGACACCGATCCACATCGTGATCCAGGCTGGAACCAGAACGCGAAAGGGGGAACGAATGCGAGCCCGCCAGCGATGGGCGCGGGGATGCACCATAAACCAGAATAACGGGATGGTGCAGTAGACGACGCAGGCGACCCATCCCAGGGTACGGAGTAGGGGCATGATCAATTCTACGTTTAACAGAGACCGCGGGGGGGCTAAACCCCGTGATGTTTGGGCGACCCTGTAGGGCCGCTCTTCCACCTCTCTGAGAAGGGCCGAAAAAATCGGCGCTGCTAGACTGGGTTGCGGACCGGGTTAGCTTATCCTCTAGACTGGAATCCAGGGCCGCTCTCCTCCGATGATCATCAACCTCGCCGAACGCGCGCACAACCACAACTGGGAACTCGACCCGGTTATCCGTTCGCTGCTCGACACTGATTTCTATAAGCTGCTGATGCTGCAGTTCATCTGGAAGCATTTTCCCAGGACGCGCGTGACCTTTTCTCTTTACAACCGGCACGCGTCGGTGCGCATGGCCGACATGGTGAACGTCGAAGAACTGAAGGTGCAACTGCAGCATGTGCGCGGGCGGCGGTTCCGCAAATCAGAACTGGTATGGCTGGCGGGCAATACGTTTTATGGGCGGCGGGGAATCTTCGAGCCGGCATTTCTGGATTGGCTGGACCGCGACTTCCGGCTCTCCGATTATCAGCTGCGGGTGCGCGATGGCCAGATTCATCTGACGTTTGAGGGCACGTGGGTCGAGACCACGATGTGGGAACTGTATGCGCTGGCCATTTTGGACGAGTTGAAAACTCGCGCCCAGCTGAAGACCTTGAGCGAATTCGGGCTCGACATTCTCTACGCGCGCGCCAAGACGAAGTTGTGGAGCAAGATTGAGCGGCTGCGCGGAGTGCCGGGACTGAGCGTCGCCGATTTCGGGACGCGGCGCCGGCACAGCTTTTTGTGGCAGGAATATGTGGTGGTCGCCATGGCGGCCAATCTCGGCGACAACTTCATCGGCACCTCCAATGCCTTTCTGGCCCACAAGCATGACCTGGAGGCAATTGGAACCAACGCGCATGAGATTCCGATGGTGATGGCTGCGCTGGCGCCAGATGACGTAGCTCTGAAAGCCTCGCAATACCGCGTGCTGGAATTGTGGCAGCAGACCTACGAAGGCGCCTTGCGGGTGATGCTGCCAGACACGTTCGGCACCACCCAGTTTTTGGCGGGCGCTCCGGACTGGGTCGCGGATTGGACCGGGCAGCGCGCGGACAGCAAGGATCCGTATATTGCCGGCGATGAATACATCAACTGGCTGAAGGCGCGCGGGAAAGATCCGCGGGAAAAGTTGCTGATCGCTTCCGACGCCCTCGACGTGGATGTCATCCTGGGGCTGCAAGCGTATTTCGGCGGCGCTTTGGCAAAGGATGTGCAACCCAGCGACTTCCGCACTGCCGCAGATTTTTATGACCCCGCCAAGTGGACGCCTGAGCCGCGCATCCGATTCAGCGCGGGCTGGGGCACTTTGCTGACCAACGACTTTCGCGGCTGCAATCCCAACGACGGCGCCGGGTTCGACCCCATCAGCCTGATCTGCAAAGTCTCGCTGGTCGAAGGACGCCCCGCCGTGAAGCTTTCCGATAACTTCGCCAAAGCATTGGGTCCGGAATCGGAGATCGAGCGCTACAGCAAAGTATTCGGAACGGCAGGGATTGTGAACGCTCCGGTGCTGACCTGAGGAAATTTCGAGTTCCCAGTCCAACCTTCGGGGGGTTCGACTCGTCGATTCGGTCTTTCTTGTGCTCACTGCAAACACGGAACGAAAAGCAAGACTTTCCTGACAATTCTTGTTAACCATTCGCCGTCCTGGTTCGTTGTGTCTCTGATGAGGCTCCAAGACTCTACTTACGAAGGGAAGAATCCTATGCGCAGGCGGCGCTGTTTGATGGCGGTGGTCGGTTTCATTCTCATGTTCGGTTCGTGCTTCGCCACTTGGGGTGCGGCACAGACCACGCGAGCGACCGGCGCGACTCCGGCTCCCGCGCAAATCAGTCAGAAGGACGTGGCCGACCTGCAGGATCAGCTTTTGCAATTGTTGCGCGTAAGCCCGACCCTGGCCGAGGTAGTGGCACGCGATCCCTCTTTGCTTTCGAATACTGATTACGTAAAGCGAAGCAATCCGCAGCTGGCGAGTTTCCTGCAAGCTCACCCGGAAATTGCCGCGAATCCCGACTTCTACCTCTTTAATAATCTGCATGGCGATAATGAACCGCCTGCTCAGACCCTGGAACGCAAGATGTGGCCGGCAATGTCAGATCAACCGTCGTCCGGCGTCGCCAAGGATTTGATCGACGACGGCGTTCCTTTCCTGGTTTTTCTTTGCATTCTCGCTGCGCTGCTGTGGCTGGTCCATGTGCTGCTCGAGAACCGCCGCTGGAACCGAATCTTTAAACTGCAGACCGACGTTCACGGCAAACTCATTGAACGCTTTGGAACCTCGCAGGAAGTCCTGACGTATATGAGCACGGAAGCGGGAAAGCGGTTTCTGGAGGCGACGCCGATTGCGGTCGGCATTGAGCCCTCGCAGCCGATGCCAAGTCCGGTGGCGCGCGTGCTCACTCCTCTGCAGATTGGAATCGTGATGACGCTGCTGGGAATCGGGTTGATCCTGCTGCGCCACAGCGTACCGGAAGGAGAAGCTCCGTTCCTGGTGCTGGGCACCGTGATTCTCATGCCAGGGCTTGGGTTTATCATTTCCGCGGGCGTGACCTGGGTGCTCGGGCGGCATCTGGGATTGATGCCGGACAGCGGAGGACAACATTGAAAAAGCTTGCTGCCTGATCCAAGCAGCCGGCAGAACGGCTGCGCTGGAACGCAGCCATGAGGAAAAGGAATACGACCGGGGAATATGCCATCTCGAATGTCGAAGCTTGCGTGGCTGCGCGAGGCGACGAGCCGTCCATGGACAGCGATGCCTTCGGCGGGTTTTACCAGCGGTCGGCCCCCGGGCTGCGCGCCTATCTGGCGCGAGTATCGGGCAATCCGGCGCTGGCCGACGATCTGATGCAGGAGAGCTATGTGCGTTTCCTGTGCGCGGCGCACCCGGAAGGCGGTGAGGTCAACTACCGGCGCTATCTGTACCGCATTGCCACGAACCTGTTGCGCGATCATTGGCGGCGCCCACGGGCAGCGTGTATCGACGATATCCCGGAGCGGCTGCTTGCGGTTGGCGATCTATCGGGGCGCGTGGAGTCCCAATCGATGCTGGATCCGGCGATGGCGCGCATGCGTCCGCGCGACCGGCAGTTATTGTGGCTGGCCCATGCTGAAGGCTATTCCCACAAGGAGATCGCCGACATTACCGGCCTGCAGGCGGGAAGCGTTCGCTTGCTGCTCTTCCGCGCCCGGCGCAAAATTGCCCGCCTGCTGCGGGAACAGCTCGCGGCAGATCGGAGGCAACCATGAATCTTGGGACCTGCTGCTATGAAAAAGAGGTCGTTCAGGCTCTGAAGAGCGGGCACTGGCCTGACGGATGCACGCCCGACTTGCGCGCCCACGTTGCGGCCTGCGCAAGCTGCGGCGATCTGGTACTGGTGACCGAAGCATTTCAGCAGGCGCGCCGTGAATCGGCGCATGAATTACCCAGCGGATCTCCCGGTCTGCTGTGGTGGCGGGCGCAGTTGCGCCGCCGCAATGCGGCCGCAGAGAAGATCACGCGACCGATCACTATCGCAGAAACTTTCGCCTTGATCGTGACCGTGCTGGTAGCAAGCGTATTCGTCGGCTGGCAGTATGGTCATGGCTTGCGTTGGGGAACGTGGTGCTCCGAAGAAACGCTGGCGCGGGGCCTCCATCTTCTCTCCGCCGGGTCGGCCGTAGTACAGGGCAATCTCTTCGTGCTGCTCGCCCCACTTGCGGCCCTGGCCCTGCTGGGCGGAGTCGTGCTTTATTTGGTATCCGCCAAATCCTGAGCTGCTCCCAGTGTCCCCTGACACTTCCATCCCGCAGTACATGCACTTCGGTTTTCTGCTGGTCACCTTGAATAACGCACACGACACTGCCAACATCCGGGCCAGGGGCGTCCTAAATGAAGATTTTGCTGGTAGAGGATTCGTATCTCGAGCGGCACAAGCTCGGCTTGTATCTGAAAGACTGGGGCCTGGAATTTGCCGGGGTAGGCAACGGCAATGACGCGGTCAAACTGCTCGAAGGCCCGAATCCCCCCGACTTGGTTCTGCTGGACTGGCTTCTTCCTGGGATGGATGGCATTGACGTTCTGCGGCGCATCCGCAAACTGACCCAGGGCAGCTACGTCTACACCGTCATGCTGACCGCAAAGAATCAGAAAAAAGATCGCATGCTGGCAATGGACGCTGGAGCCGACGATTATCTCGCCAAGCCGGTCGATGCTGCGGAGCTCCGTTCCCGCATCATGGTTGGCAAGAGAATCATTGAGCTGCAACAGTCGTTGCGGTTCGCGGCCACGCACGACTTTCTGACCGACCTGTTGAATCGCTCCGAGATTGTTGCGGCGGTGGAACGGGAAGTAGCTCGCGGAGCACGGGAAGCAAAATCAGCGACCCTCATCCTGGTTGACATCGATCATTTCAAGCGGATTAATGACACGCTGGGGCACGCTGCCGGAGACGAAGTGCTAAAGGAAGTGGCGCGCCGCTTGAGAACCGATCTTCGGCCCTATGACATCGTCGGGCGTTATGGCGGCGAAGAGTTTCTGTTGATTCTGCCCGGCTGTAGTCTCACTAGCGGTAGCAGGCGGGCCGAGGAGATCCGCAAAATTGTTTGTGGAAGCGCGATCAAGACGCCCTATGGGACCAGTTCGGTCACGATCAGCGCCGGAGTGACCGCTTCGACGACCGGCAAGCAGCGATCTGCTGCCGAACTGCTGCGCGAAGCTGACCTCAGCCTGTACGCAGCGAAGAACAACGGCAGGAACCGCGTTGAGGTGTTCGCGGCAGCGCGTTCTGCGAGCGCCGGCCATCACTGAAACACTCATCCACGCCATCTCCCGATCCCTGGCAGCGTGGCCGTTCCGGGATGCATGCACCGCCCTTCTTATGTCACATTAGAAGTCCATGCCTGCCAACGACGACGCCCGGGCCGGACGCGCCGCCTTTACCCATCCGGGATTTGTCCTGTTTCAGGTTGCCCGCTTTCTGATTGTGTCGGCGGTCGAGATGCAGGCGGTAGCCGTAGGCTGGCAGGTGTATGAGATTACCAAGCGGCCTCTGGATCTGGGCTACGTAGGGCTGGCGCAATTTCTGCCGGGAATCTTGCTGTTCCCGATTTCGGGACACGCGTCCGACCGCTTTGAACGGCGCAACGTGCTCTCGGTTTGCTATGCCGGTTATGCGGTGTGTTTCGCCTTGCTGCTGGCGCTCTCGCGGCAGGGCGTGCCCTCGATCCGCTCGATTTATATGGTGCTGCTGCTGATCGGGGTGGTGCGCTCGTTCAACAGCACGGCCAGCCGGTCAATCCTGCCGCAGCTTGTGCCGGAGCAACATTTTCCAAACGCGGTCGCCTGGAACGCCAGTATTTTTCAGGCGGCGACGATTTTAGGCCCGTCGTTCGGAGGCATTGTCTACGCGGCGTTCCGCGGGCCTTCCGCTGTCTATCTCATCGCCATGGTCACGGGAGCGGCCGCGACGATTTCATCGTTCCGCATTAAGCCGGAGGTGAAACCGCGGCCCCGCGAACCGATGACCCTGAAGACTGTATTTGCCGGGCTGCATTACATCTGGAACAAGAAGCTGATCCTGGGAGCAATTTCCCTCGACCTGTTCGCCGTGCTGCTGGGCGGAGCGGTGGCGCTGCTGCCAGTGTACGCGCGGGAAATTCTGCACACCGGGCCCTGGGGACTGGGGCTGCTGCGCACGGCTCCGGGCGTAGGCGCGGCCTTGATGGCGGTAGCGGTGGCGCATCGGCCGCTGCGCGGGCGGTCTGGGCCGACACTGCTGTGGGCGGTGGCGGGATTTGGAGTGTTCACCATCATCTTCGGCATTTCACGCAGCCTCACGCTCTCGCTGGTCGCGCTGCTGCTGCTCGGTGCAAGCGACATGATCAGCGTCATCATTCGCGCCACCCTGACCCAGTTGGCGACTCCGGACGAAATGCGGGGGCGCGTCACCGCCGTCGACATGATTTTTATCGGGACCTCCAATGAATTCGGGCAGTTCGAGTCGGGAGTCACCGCGCAATGGTTTGGGACGGTCCCTGCGGTGATTCTTGGTGGAGTAGGAACTCTAGTGGTGATTGCACTGTGGGCGTGGTGGTTTCCGGAGTTGCGGCAGGCCGGGGCGCTGCATGAAATTACCAGCCAGTCTCTGCAAGAGGCTTCGCAAGTCACTGCCGAGGGAGAGAGCCTTCCTACCTAGGCCGGCTGCCGAGCCGGTCGCGCTTCGCTCGGCTGGACGGGCGAATGCGCCCGTCCCTGCGCGCCTTGGAACGGTTCATGAAGCTCGCCACAAGGAACACGGAGAACACTGAGGGGCGTTGGAGTGCTTCATGCCTTATGATGTCCGTTCTATTTCTGGTCATCTAAGGATTCCGATTGATCGAACGCTACTTCCGCCTCAAGGAAAACCAGACCACCGTTCGCGCTGAACTCCTGGGAGGCCTGACCACCTTCATCACGATGGCGTACATCGTGGTGGTGAATCCGCAGATTCTTTCCAAAGCCGGCGTGCCGGTCGAGGGCGTGGTGTTCGCCACCTGCATTTCGGCGGCGGCGGCCACGCTGGTCATGGGGCTGTACGCGAATTATCCCATCGCGCTGGCGCCGGGCATGTCGCTGAACGCTTATTTCACGTATTCGGTCTGCATAGGCATGCACGTGCCCTGGCGAACGGCGCTGGGCGTGATCTTCTTTTCGGGCCTGCTGTTCCTGATTCTCACGGTCACGCGCGTGCGCGAGCAGATCGTCAACGGAATTCCGAATTGCCTGAAGCACTCGACCGCGGGCGGGATTGGGATGTTCATTGCGTTTGTGGGCCTGAGGAATGCGAACCTGATCGTGGCCAACCCGGCGACGTTTGTCAGCCTGGGCAGCCTTGCCGATCGCGAAGCTCAACTGGCATGCGCGGGCCTGGCGATCATGCTGGTTCTGATGTCGCGAAAAATTACGGGAGCGATTCTGATCGGCGTAATCGCGGCGACCGTGCTTGGAATCCTGCGCGGGATGGCGCGCTGGCCGGCGGCGATTTTTTCCTGGCCTCATCCGTCGTCCACGTGGTTGCAGCTCGATTTGCGCGGCGCACTGCACCTGGGGCTGTTCGAAATCATCTTCGTGTTTCTGTTCGTAGACTTGTTCGACAATGTCGGCACGCTGGTGGGAGTGTGCGAGCAGGGCGGATTCGTGAAGGATGGCAAGATTCCGCGCGTGGGCCGGGCGCTGGTATCGGATGCGGTGGGCACGATTTTTGGATCGCTGACCGGGACTTCGACCGTAACCAGCTACATTGAGAGCGCGGCGGGAGTGGCTGCGGGGGCGCGCACCGGGCTCAGCAATCTTGTGGTCGCAGGATTGTTCCTGCTGGCGGCATTCTGCGCGCCGCTGGCGGCGGCGATTCCGGGATACGCGACCGCCCCGGCGCTGATCGTGGTGGGGGCGCTCATGACCGAATCGATCGGGCGCGTGCAGTGGATGGAGTTCACCGAGGCGATTCCGGCATTCGTGACGCTGCTGGCTACGCCGTTGACCTTCAGCATCGCGACGGGACTGAGCCTTGGGCTGATCTCGTACACGCTGGTGAAAGTTGCGGCGGGTAAATTTCGCGAAGTAAGCCCTGTGATTTGGATTCTGACCGCGCTGTTTATCTTTCGCTACGTGTACCTGGCGGTGGAGTAGGCTCCATTTGGTCGCCGACCGCAGGATACGAGAAACAAAGGATTTGATCCCCCTTAGGTGGTGATTTCGCCGCTGCGAAGGGAAGCGGTGTGAGGTTTTACAAAGTGTTCCTGCAGGAACACTTTTTGTACGAAATTGTAAGTACGATTTTGTTTTTACACAGGTTAAACATCGTGGCTACAAGAGCTTAGGAGGGCGAAAATGCGGAACGGGAAAACCAAATCGGCAAAGTTTTCCACAGGGTGCTAAATGGGAGACAGTGGACTTTAAATGGCTTGATTATTCGCGATCCTCGCTTTCAAAGCCGCGAAGCGGCGAAAGAATGCAGCCCATGGCGCAAGCGATGGGTTGGAAGAAACCAAATCACGGAGCCCCGGAGGGGCGACAGACAATAGCCCAGCGCTTCAGCGCTGGGTACGCAGCAGAAACGAAACAAGTCCGGTAGGGACGACCGATAATCGCTCGCCAGCTCACGCAAGAAGGACCGTATGGAATGTGCGTGGTAACGATGATCTGTATACCCAGTTCCTCGGAGAGGAGTCCAAGGATTCTGCCGAACTCAGACTGCGCGGACGGATGTAGGAAGCTCTCAGGTTCCTCGATCACAACGAAGGGGGTAATTTTATTGTCCGTCGACGCGGTCGTCTTGATCCGGTTAGCTTGGAGAATCGCCATTAGGATTTGGGTGCGGTTTTGAGTCCCGCTTCCCCAGTCGTCGAGTGGCACCTCCACGCTGCGGTCTTTCAGATTGATCCCCAAAGGCATCCTCCGCGCTCCGAACGATTCCGGCGGAGAGAGTTCGACATCGTACTTCTCGCTGAGCCTGCCGAGCATGGTGCTAAGCCCCTGAGTATGCTCTTTAGCGATCTGCCTAAGCCTTCGCTCGGTTCGTTTTCCAGCCTCGTCCAATTCTTTTTTTTCCTCCTCCGACATCACGAAATCATAGAGGGTCCGACGCCTTCCTCGTCCGAAGTAGAAATCCTCATGCGGGGTAGTAGAGTTGTACAAAAAGACGAGGTTGGAGTCCCTGATCCGCTTTTCTATTTCCTTCGCCGCTTTCTCATCAGCCGCCTCGCCATCAATTGATGCAGAGACGGTAAGCCCACCGGACTCTGTCGCGATGTAGCCGATGCGCAGAGCGACTGTCGAGCGCTCGATCGTGGTCGAGGCAATCTTCTCGATAAATGAAAGTAAGGCAGGGTCTTCGTCCTTCCTTAACTCTAGCTCATAGTCGACCTTGATAGGCGCAGGCTGTTTGACCCATTGTGTCCTGTCCTCGTTGTAATCGAAACGATGCTCATCGCTTGAATTCAGCCAGAGATAGGGAGACTTGCTCCGAAAAAGCGTGGACAAGAGTCGGATTACTGCAGACTTCCCGGCGTTGTTTTTCCCGGAGATAGTGCAGTAGCTCTTGGCAAACACTAATCGCGTATCCTGCAGCGTTCTATAGTTTGTCGCAGTGATGGAAATTAGGCGCATATGTCCTCGAGGGCAGTCTGGAATACCTCTACCGGCAATCTCTTTCGTGATTCGCCGAATAAAAAAAGGGCACGGCGTTGGCCGTGCCCCCTTCACAGCTAGCGTCTACTCGACTGCTTGCTTTGTTTGGCCTCAGCGGCTGAAGCCGGTGAGGTTTTCTTGCTCGATCACGGCACGGCTAAAGGCCGGGCCCTTCCCAAAATCCATAGCTTCAGGCTATCGCTCGGCGAACAGCGCGCTCGGCTGCCTGGGGCAATTGCACTGGGACAAAGTAATCTGCGGGATACAAATAATCCTCGCCAGATTCATCGATGACGCGGACCTGATTGAGCTTGGAAGCCGTTTTGTCTGAAATGACCTGATATATCTTGCGCAGCTCGAGTGACGCCGCGTAGCCCTTGTTCTCGATGCAGATGACGAATTGTGTTTCACGCTTCATATCAGTAGAGGATGCGCTTGATCTTGTACTCTTTCGGCCCAATCCCGTGGGCTTCGTACCAGTGGACTTCCGCATGGCGTATCGTACCATCCAAAAACTCCACGTCGGCGGTGCCTTTCAGCTTTTTCCAGCGTCCTTTGCCGTAAGCCTTCCACAAGCGCTTGCGCTCACGAATAGCTTTGCCGGACGCAATCAGCTCAACATTGGCGATGCGTCCGACAATCTTGAAGTGCATCGGTATGCACCGTGCGGGTTGGCCTCAGCGGCTAAAGCCGCGTGAGGCTGATTCTCTGTTCGGCACGGCTTTAAGCCGTGCCCTTCCCGGTTCTTGCCGACTACAACAGCAGATTCCTCGTCGCTTCGCGACTCGGAATGACAACACCTGGAAATTACGAGCAGCCGCTGGTGCTGCCGCAGCTCATGCATCTGTAGCAACTGCCGTTTCTGGTCATGATGCTGCCGCAGAAGCTGCAGGTGGGGGCATCCCCCAGGTCGACGATGCTGGAGAGCGCGTCGGCGGCGTGGACCGAACCTGACCCCGGACCTCGGACCTCGGACTTCGGCGCTGCAGCAGTCGCGGAACCGTTCAGATCTGCCGTGCCTTCCGGCTGAGGTGCGAGGGCTGCGGTGCGAGGTCTGAAGTTCTCGAATAGCATTTGCTGCTGGCCGGTGAGGAAGCGGAGTTGGAGCCAGCGGAAGATGTAGTCCATGATGCTCTTGGCGTAGCCGATGTCGGGATTGCCGGACCATCCGCTGGGTTCGAAGCGGGTGTGGGCGAACTTTTCGCAGAACAATTTCAAAGGCACGCCGTGCTGCAGCGCGATTGAGACCGCCAGCGCGAAGCTGTCCATCAGGCCGCTGACCGTGGATCCTTCTTTGGCCATGGTGATGAAGAGTTCGCCGGGCTCTCCGTTGGGATAGAGGCCGACGGTGATGTAGCCCTCGTGGTCTCCGACTTTGAATTTGTGGGTGATGGAGGCGCGCTCTTCCTGCAGCTTGTGGCGGACGGCGCGTGGGGGAGCGTTGAGGTCTTCTTCTTCCAAAACCTGCACGGGCGAGGCGCCCGTGGCTCCACGAGACGATTCTGCCGTCTTGGTGCCTGCGGCGCTTAGCGGTTGACTTTTCTTGCAGCCGTCGCGGTAGATGGCTACTGCCTTCAGGCCCAGCTTCCAGGCTTGGAGGTAGGCTTCCATGATGTCTTCGACGGTGGCGTTCTCGGGAAGATTGACGGTCTTCGAGATGGCGCCGGAGATGAAGGGCTGAGCCGCAGCCATCATGCGGAGATGTCCCATGTAGTGGATGGAGCGCGTGCCTTTGGCGGGCTTGAAGGAGCAATCGAAGACGGCGAGGTGATCGTCTTTGATATGCGGCGCACCTTCGATGGTGCCGGTGGCGTCGATGTAGCTGACGATGGCGTCGGTCTGCTCGTGGGTGTATCCCAGCTTGAACAGAGCGGTGGGCACGGTGTTGTTGACGATCTTGATCATGCCTCCGCCGACCAGCTTTTTGTATTTGATCAGCGCCAGGTCAGGCTCGATACCCGTGGTGTCGCAGTCCATCATGAAGCCGATGGTGCCGGTGGGGGCCAGCACGGTGACTTGGGAGTTGCGGTAGCCGTGCTTTTCGCCGTGGGCGAGGGCTTCGTCCCAGCATTGCTTGCTGGCTTCGTAGATGGAGGCGGGGACGTTGTTCTTGTTAATGCCGTTGACAGAGGCGCGGTGCATGCGGACTACGTCGAGGAACGGTTCGCGGTTGATGTACCAGCCGGGGCAGGCTCCGCCGGGCATGGTAGAGGCGACGCTCCCCTGCGCTTCACTCAGGGTTCGCTGGACAGCCGAGGCGGCCGTCCCCACGTGAGACGTCGCGATAACGGCTCCTAGATTCGTTTCGGAGAGGTTCTTTTTTGTGGCTTCAGTTGCGGGAACTAAGGGCTCGCATTGCTCGGCGATGCGGCTGGACTGCAGGTAGGCTTCGCCGCACATGATGGCGGTGACGCAGGCGGCGTAGTCGCGGCCGGCGTCGCTGTCGTAGGGGTGGCCGGCGGCCATCAGCAACGCGCCGAGATTCGCATAGCCCAAGCCCAGGGGGCGATAGTCGTGGGAGTTGGCCATGATCGCTTGCGTGGGATATCCGGCATTGTCGACCAGGATCTCCTGCGCGGTGATAAGCACGTCTACGGCGTGGCGGTAGGCTTCGACGTCGAAGGTTCCATTGGGCGCGAACTTCAAAAGATTCAGGCTGGCCAGGTTGCAGGCGGAATCGTCGAGGAACATGTATTCGCTGCAGGGATTGCTGGCGTTGATGCGGGCGGTGTTCTTGCTCGTGTGCCAGCGGTTGACGGTGGTGTCGTAGTGCTTGCCGGGATCGCCGCAGTGCCAGGTGGCTTCGGAAATTTTGTGCAGGAGATCCTTGGCTTTGAAAGTGTGGACGACAGTGCCGTCGGTGACGGCGCGCGTGGAGAACTCGGTGTCGCGGACGACGGCGTACATGAAGTCGTCGGTGACGCGGACGGAGTTGTTGGCATTCTGGAAGAAGATGGAAGAGTAGGCGTCGGAGTCGGGATGGGAACCGTCGTATCCCATGGCGACGAGGGCGTGAGCTTTGGCTTCTTCTTTCTGCTTGCACTCGATGAACTCGATGATGTCGGGATGGTCGACATTGAGGATGACCATCTTGGCGGCGCGACGAGTCTTGCCTCCGGACTTGATGACGCCGGCGAAGGCGTCGAATCCCTTCATGAAGCTGAGCGGGCCGCTGGCGGTGCCGCCGCCGGAAAGAGTTTCAGTCGATCCGCGCAGAGGAGAAAGGTTCGTGCCGGTGCCTGATCCCCATTTGAAGAGCATGCCCTCGGTCTTGGCGAGGGTGAGGATCGAGTCGAGAGAATCTTTGACCGAATTGATGAAGCAGGCGGAGCACTGGGGCTTGGAGTATCCGGTGACGCCGAATTCGACTTGCTGAGTTTGCGGATTCCAGTGCCAGCTGCGGCCGTCGGAGTTGGGCTCGATGCGGTCGCATCCCACGTTGAACCAGACGGGAGAGTTGAAAGCCGCGTACTGGCGGACGAGGATGTGGACGAGTTCGTCATGGAAGGTGGCTCCGTCTTCGGGAGTGCGGAAGTAGCCCTGAGCCATGCCCCAGTCGCGGATGGTTTCGGCGACGCGGGAGACAAGCTGGCGGACTCCCGTCTCGCGTTCGGGAGTGCCAATTTTGCCGTGCAGATATTTGCTGGCCACGATGTTGGTGGCGGTCATGGACCAGTCTTTGGGGACCTCGACGTTTTTCTGCTCGAAGATGACGTTGCCGTGGGCGTCGGTGATCTGGGCGAGGCGGAGATCCCATTCGACTTCGTCGTAGGGAGAGACGCCGGGCTTGGTGAAGAAGCGGCGGAATTGGAGGCCCGGAGCCTTCTTCGTAGCGGAGTTGGAGGCGGGCGCAGACGGAGCAGCAGCGGTTTCGTTGATGGCTTTGAGTTCGGGCATTAAGGGCTCTCCTATTAGATTCTATGGGTGTAGCGGCCGATTCGGGCGTCGCGGTAGCGGACGGGCGATCGGAGTGGTGCGGAATTGGGAATTGTTAAAGAACAGGGGCTAAAGCCCGGGTTATTTTTACGGCTAACGCGGCCCTCAAGGGCCGCTCTTCCACGATTCTTTCGCCCCTCCGGGGCTTTTTTCGTTCGAATCTGTAGCTCCACGGCTTACGCCGTGAGCTGCATTCTTTTGCCGCTCCGCAGCTGAGCTCTTCCCGCGCGGCTTAGAAGCCGGAGGGGAAGGGGGATGGACAGTGAATGTTGGCGGCGGCACCGGAGTCGAGCTGCGGAGCCGCCGGGACGGGAGCGGAAAACCCAAGTTTGGGGCCTGACCCGCTCGCTTCGCTTCGCGGGACGGCCGAGGCGGCCGTCGCCACATGGGCATCGGCGCTGCCGGTAGAGGACGGGCGGACGAATGCGTCCGGCGCTACGTGAGTACCGGTGGCGACGGCAAAGAGGGATTGTTGTCGCTCGTCGGGTTGAGGGATGTATTCCGTGGCCGGGGCCAGCTCCAGGGAAGTGGAGAACTGCGCGCCGATGCCTGTGGCTTTTTCGGCGGAGGAGATCATCCATTGATTGAGGGCGCTGGAGATGGTGCGGCGCTGGGATGCTTCTTCGATGACGACAAAGCGAACGAAGTAGCGTCCGGAGGCCAGGCGCGCTTGCATGGGATTGGGGCGCGAGAGCATGCGATCGAGAATGAAGGCCATGTCGTCGGCTTCGAAGAATTGAGTGACGGCGAGCATGCGGCGGGGTTCGGCGGCTAAAGCCGCGGTTCCCGGTGAAGGACTGGACGCGGCCCTGAAGGGCCACCCTTCCACTCTGAACGGCTGATCTGCCGCGCTGGAGGGCTGGTCTGCTGGGGAGCTTGGCTCCGCCGGGCGGACGAGGGGGTCCGCCGCTCCACCATCGTTCATGATTTCTTCGGCGATGGCGAAGACGCCGGGCCTGCTGGGGACGAAAAGGAGACTGTGATGGGACTCGCAGCGGAACCAGCGCGACCAGTGCAGGCGGCGATAGTCCAAAGGACGATCAAAGCCGTGGCGAGCTAAAGACTCAGCAACTAAGCGAGTGAGACCTTCCATTTGCGGGCTCCTGGATTCTGCCGTCGGAGCGAGAAAAGGAAGTTCCCTTCATCTCAAAACCGGCGGGTCAAACCGACCTGCTTGTCGTACCCCGGGGGAGGGTTCGGGGACGGACACCGCGTTGAATTCGGCTTCCGGTTACCGCTGACGCGGCCTCCGAAAGGCTAAGTTTGTTTTGGTAGCGGCGCCGGGCTTACGGATCGAGAAGCCCGGACGCCTGACCTTTGCCTGCCTGCGGCGAGTGCCGGGTCACCTCCTGCCGGGCACCGATCACAGGTTGTTGCAGCGATTCCGCGCCATTCCCGTGGAGCGGAATTTTCGTGCTTGGGAATGCCAAGTTACTCCCGCTTATGGTGGCTGTCAAGAGGGAAACACAATAGGTTGTATTCCCAATAATGACGGGCTTGGTGCGAGATGAGGGACGGGATTTCCACATTGGGGCGGCGGCCTGCCGGCTTTGTTCTTCTGCCAGTCGGCGGCTGGGTTCGATGCGGGATGGGCGGTGATGGTTCACATCAGGCCGAGGCGCGGAGTTGAGCTGCGAACGGGCTGAGGCGATTTGCGGCGAGTGCGCGACGGCGGATCGTGGTGCGCTCGCCGATCGACAGCGGGATAGCGGAATGTTTCTTCGCCGATGGTTTCGACTCTGAGGTCTTCCACGGTAATGGTTGGGAACTGCAGGTTTGAGCCGTTGCCGTGGAGGAGATTTTCATTGCGCTCGAAGTCCGGAGTTCCTTTTCTCGCGCGGGGCATGGGGACGTAGATATCTTCAAAGATCTGGCGAGGGGCGATGCTGAGAACTCCCTCGGAAGATTCAACCAGGTAATCTCCCTTACGGCCGCAGTGCTGACGGCCGAGTTGATCGGTGAAGCTGAGAGCGTAGTTGAGTTTCTTGGCTTTGACCAAGAAGCGGGTGCGGTAGGTCTTCCATTCCACAGATTTCATGGCGCGCCGATCCAGGTACTGCTTTGTGTTGGTTGAATAACGAAATTTGCTGCCGTGCCTCTCTCTTTCGCAGGTCGGGACTAGCAGCTTTTTTGTGTGAGGGCGAAAGAGAATGTACGAAGGAAATGGGAGTTGGTCAATTCCGCTTTTTGGTGCAAATGAGGAAAATGAGGGCAGGGATTTTCGCGGATCGACTCGAATGAAGCCGGAGCTTGAAAAGGGGTGGTTTGCTCTGGATTGCGGCGTTTTTTGGCGGAGAGCAATGGAGCGGGACAAATCCGGCAGAGTGCGTCGGCGGATTGTCCACAGAACGTGCACAGGAAATGCAGAAAGGCAGGGGCTAGAGTCGGGGATCAGGGGCCAGCGGTCAGTTATTTGTTGGGTCTATACGCATTGAGCAGGCGCGCCGGCGCTACGTAGATTTACAGGAATTACCTGAGCGGAAGATGAGAACTGGAGGCGGAGAATTTTGTGAGGACGAAAATTCATACACAGGAGAGAGATTGATGACGAAAGATCCTGTTTGCGGAATGCAAGTGGACGAGAATAAAGCTCAACATAAAACGCAATATGGAGGGAAGCAATACAACTTCTGCTCGGCGGATTGCAAGAGGAAGTTTGAGGAAAAGCCGGAGCAGTACGCGCGGTCGGCTTCGGCTGCTTAGAGGTTAGGGCGCTCGCTTCGCGTCGCGGCGGACGAAATGCGTCCGCCCCTACATGTCGCGGGGCGGGCTAATGGCAAGGCCCTTGCTCGCGCAAGGGCCTTTGGCTTTTGGGAAAAAAAACAACTGCTATAACCATGTATGACAAGATCGGCGTTGTCAAGGACACGTCGGCGCGGGGATGAGGGTTTTGATTTTCTCTTCCCCAGCGGTTTTTGATTTTGGTGTTGCCGTTGCTTTGCCGACCAAGGCTCGTTTCCAATCGTTGGGTGGGAACGGTCCCACCAGCCATGTATTCGATCCCCTTACCGCAGGACCATGATTCCCTTTTCAAACTCCCTGCTGCCCAGGGAGGCAGGGCGCCCAATCACAAAGTCGAGGATAGACTGCACCCCAGTGGTTTAACGAGCACTCCCTGCATGCGAACCGGAAGCACGGAACTGTTGATACGTGAGTCCGCGCTTCCACATCCACCACAACCGCACCGCCAATTTGCGAGCCACCGCGACCGCAGCGATGGATCGGTTCTTCCTCATCGCCAGCCGGCGATAGCAGCGTCCCAACTCGGGCTCCAGCCGTGCCGCACTGTGCGCCGCTTCCACCAGCAGGCCCCGCAGCAGCGCGTTGCCTTGCTTGCTGATGTGTCCCAGGCGCTGCTTGCCGCCCGAACTATCTTCCGACGGAATCAGCCCCAGATAGCTGGCCACCTGCTTGCTCGACTGGAAACGCGTCGCTTCTCCGAGGGTCAGCACGAACGTCAGTGCGGTAATCGGACCGACTCCGGGATGGCTCATCAGTTGCACCACTTCGGGCCGTTGCCGCGCCTCCTGCTCCACCGCCACATCCAAGGGCCGCGTGCGCTGCAACAGATCGGACAACAACTCCAGATTGTCTTGGCGTCGTTGCTCGGTCCAGGGCGGCAATGCCAAGGCACGGAACTGCTCCTGTCCCTTGCGACTCCACAACCCCGGGCGAGGTCCCAGCCCTTCGTTCAGCGCCACCGCTCGCAGCTGGTTCTTCACTCGCGTGCGCATTCCCACCAGACGATGCCGATGCAGCACCAACTGCCGCAGGTCTCGCTCCTCGGCGGTCGGCACCCGGATCCGCATCCGCTCGAACCGCCCCTCCTCCAACAGGCGCAATAAGTGGGCGGCGTCGCGCGCATCGGTCTTCTGCTTGCGCGGTTCGGCAGCACGTATCTTCGCCGGATCGCCTATCCACAACTCGTAGCCCAACTCGGCCAGCAAGCGCTCGAACCAGCGCGCATGCCCGCTGGCCTCCATGCCCACCCGTACCGACTGGCCCTGCAGACTGCGGTAGAACTGTTCGGCCGCTGCGCGATGCTCCAACCGCCGCCCGCCGCATTCTCCTCCTTCCGTGTTCACCAACGCGATTTGCTGAAACCTCGGGTGATAATCACAACCTATAATCCACATGTCGGCTCCTTCTCCCGAGTCTTGGTCGTTTCTGCAAAAACAACTTTACTCGGCTGCGGGAGCCGATCTCGTCATGAAATCACGAAGGGCACCAGGGTTCACGAAGGAAACCGCAAGACCTCCGCGCTCGCGCTTCGACTTCGCTCAGGGCAAGCTGCGTCCGCCCCTACGTGGGCTTTATCGGTGCGCCAGGGCTGGTTCGTGGGCAGCGGCTTTGCCAGATTTGAACGCGGCGTAGCGCTTGTTGATCTCGTCCCAGTTCACGACATTCCACCAGGCGGCTAGATATTCGGGGCGACGGTTGTTGTATTTCAGGTAATAGGCATGCTCCCAGACGTCGTTGCCGAAGATGGGATAAAGTCCCTGCGAAATGGGATTGTCCTGATTGGGCGTAGTGACGATCTGGACTTCGCCATTCGGCTTGCCTGCCAACCAGACCCATCCCGAGCCGAATTGCTTGGCGCCGGCGTCGTTGAACTTGGTTTTGAAATCGTTGAAGTTGCCGAAAGTCTTTTGAATGACCTGAGCGATTTCGCCGCTGGGATCGCCTCCGCCTTTGGGCTTCATGATCTTCCAGAACATGGAGTGGTTGACGTGGCCTCCGCCATTGTTGCGGACGGCGGCGCGGATGTCGTCGGGGATGGCGTTGAGGTCGCGAATGAGTTCGTCGGCGGATTTGTTGGCGAGATTAGGATGCTTCTCGATGGCGGCGTTGAGATTCTTCACATAGGCGCCGTGGTGCATATCGTGATGCAGAGTCATGGTCTGCTTATCGATGGTGGGTTCGAGAGCGTCATAGGCATAAGGTAGGGGGGGTAGTTCGTGAGCCATTGTATCCTCCAGGTTTTTCTGATGACGGGAGACTGAGTTTCGATGCAAGTATGAAGACGATTATAGCGCGGGTGGCTCGGCTCCGCCTTCGCGGGACGGCCCCTTCGACTTCGCTCAGGGCAAGCAGCGTCGGTCCCTACGTGAGTTATTTGCGGCCCAGGAAGCGGATTCTGGAGGTGAAGGCGCGGCCTTCGCAGGCGCTGAAGGTGGGGACGGGATGGTTATGGGTGGGATCGATGACGCTGTTGACGACGTAGGGATTGCAGCGTCCGGTGATGTTATCGAATCCGCCGCGGAGGGCGAGGTAGTAGCCGAGGAAGTGGAATTTCTTTTCCAGTTGGAGGTTGAAGGAAAAATATTCGGGGAAGCGTTCGGCGCCGGGGGTGCTGATGAGTTGCTGTTGCGGATTCAGGAGGCCGAAGGGGAATCCGGTGCGGGCTTCCATGGAGTAGGCGAGCTCGAGTTGGTGGACGATGGGGAGCTTGAAGAAGGGAGTATATCCCCAGGAGAGAAAGCGATTGGGAGCGTCCCAGGGATAAGGGCCGGGCTGCTGGGGGCTGAGGATGGGGCTGTCGACGTTGAAGTCGAGAGCCTGATTGGAGTGGGCGCTGGAACGGGTGTAGGCGCCGGCGAGGGAGTACTCGCGGAAGGTACGGCGAAGCGTGAGTTGGAAGGCGCGGTAGAGGTCGTCGCGGGTGTTGGAGAGGAGGAAGTTGCCGCCGAAAGAGGAAGCGGTGTTGTAGACGAATCCGCGAGAGCCGCGGCGATCGAAATATTCGGCTTTGAGATAGATGGCGAGCGGTAGTTTTCGTTCGAGGGCGACGCTCCAGTTGATGAAGCGGGGAACCTGGAGCGTGCTGGGATTTGCGGTGAAGGCGGTGAGGGCTCCGCTGGTCGTGACGCAGGAGGTCGAGCCGGTGGGGCAGGTAGGATCGGTGTTAAAGAAGATGTCCTGACGAGTGCCGGCGTAGGGGCGGGCGATCAGAAAAATGGGAGTGGATTCGTAGATGAGGCCAATGCCGGCGGAGAGTTTGGTTTCGCCGGAGTTGTCGAGGACGTAGGTTCCGGCGAGACGTGGAGCGATCTCGGCGTGGCGGACAATTTGGTCCCAATCGAGGCGGAGACCGGGCTCGATCAGCAGGCGATTGGTAAGGCTCCAGCGGTCTTCAACGTAGGCTGAGACTTCGGAGTTGTATTGATTATGCGGCGGAGCCGGAGTGAAGGTGGAATAGCGGGTGCAGGGAAAGTTTACGCTCTGAACGGCGGTGAAACAGATGTCCGAGGGCTGGGAGGAGGTTACGCCGGCGGTGAGATAAACGATGGGCCGGCGGAGGAATTGGGCGTTGTAGGAGAGGCGGTCGAGGTCGAGTCCGAGCTTGAAATCGTGGCGGCCGTGCCATTGGTGCGAGGGCAGATAGAGATTGGCGATGGCTTGCGAGCGTTGGGCTTTGGTCTGTTCGTTGAGGTAATAGTTTCCGAAGGCGGTGTTGGGAGTGATCTCGTAGGCGGCGTTTCCATAGGGGATGAGATGGGCGTTGTACTGGTCGAAGGCGAATCCGAGTTCGAGGAGTTCGCCTCCGGGGAAGTAATGTTGCTCTTTCACGCTGGGAATGTAGGCGGAGGCGATGTTTTTGGGATTGGTGAGTTGCGGGCTGAGGGGCGAGAGGAATCCGTATTGATCGTGAATGTGGTTGACCAGGAAACTGGTGGTGAGGATGTCGCGGCTGGTGAGGTTGGCCTGAATTTTGCTGAGATTGCCGAAGCGGAGGACGTGGTCGTTGTCCTGGTTGATGGGAAGTTCGGTGTAGACGATGTTGTCGTATTCGCCTTCGAAGGCGTTGTAGAACCAGATTTTTCCTTTATCGATGGGGCCGGAGAAAGTGAAGCGGGGAAGGAATTGGTCGAAACGCCAGCCGTGCTTGTTCTGGAGAGAAGGGAGGAAGTTGGTGGCGAAGAAGCGGAAGTGATCGTCACCGATCCCGGTGTTGAGAGCGAGGACGCCGCCGGAGCCTTTGCCGAATTCGGCGGGCTCGCGGGCGGGTTCAACCTGAATGGAGCGGAAGGCGTCGGTGCTGACGCGAACCAGGAGCTGACCGTTGGCGGGTTGGGTGACATTGAAGCCGTCGAGAACGGTGACGGTCTGATAGGTCTCGGCGCCGGCGACGTGGGGCTGACCGTTTTGATCCTGGACGACGCCAGGGATGAAGTTGAGGGCGTTGCGGTAGTCATGGGTGGTGGGAAAAACCATGTTGATGACGTCGAGTCCGCTGAGCGATTCCTGGGAGGAAATTTGAGAGGGATCGATGGCGGGCGCGGACTCCTGGACGTTTACGACTTCGCGGATTTCCTGCTGGTGCGAGAGGGTAACTTCGACGTTAGAACCAGGGGAAAGCTGAAGCTTGGGTTGGACGGAGGCATAGAATCCTTCTTTTTCGACGCGAATCTGGTATTCGCCGGCGGGAAGAGCGGGGAAGGTGCATCGTCCGGCATAGTCGGTTTCGCAGTGCCAGGTCGGTTGCGATAGAGATTGCAGAGTGATGCGAGCGGAGGGGATGGCAACTCCGTTTTCATCGAGAACGGTGATGGTGGGAACAGACGGAGTTTGTGCTACCGCGGCGCAGATCAGAAGCGGGAGCAGCCAGCAGAAAGACACCGAGTCACGGAGAATTCTTTTGATCATCGAACTCGCCGTCGTCTGAATCGAGCCTGCATGCAGTCCGGAGATAATTGTACGGTCGGATGCACCGCGGGCTGCGTTGGTTTTTCGGAGGGGTTGACCATGGAGACACGGAGACCTTGTCTCGGCGTTGAAGGAACAGATGTGTAAAAGGGAATGTCGGTGAGCTACTGCACAAACCGGCTGGATTCGGAGGATTGAGGGTATTCCAAAATCATTTGGATAGGTCTATACTGCGCGCAGCCGCTTTGCCATTTTTCCTCCGAGGACTCTTTCCAGATGTCGCCGTTGACCTCTTGCCAGGCCTTAGAACTCAGCGCTTATTTTGTCTTTATATCCGAACGAATGAGAGCCGCCGATTCTGAGCTCGAAACCCGAACCAGCTTATGGGAGAGGGCCAGCCGAGTTGCATTCTTGCGGGCTCAAGTGATCGCTCGAGATGAGGAAGCCCGACCCACCTTTGGGACGATCTTTCGGCATGCTTCATTTGCTGTTGCCTAACGGCTGATTTCGCCGAACAGGAGCGCGAGATTGGGGCATACTGTTGCCTATGAAGGCAGCAGTTCTGAACGCTCTCGGCGAGGCACCACGGTGCGAAACATTTCCCGAACCGGAGGCGAACGAGGGCGAAGTCCTCGTGCGCGTGCGGGCGGCAGCACTGAAACCCATTGATGTGCAGATGGCCAGTGGATCGCATTACGCCGCACACCAGAAACTGCCGGTGGTATGCGGCACAGATGGCGTGGGCCTACTCCCAGACGGCACGCGCGTTTTCTTCGCAGCTCCTCGATCGCCCTATGGGGGGATGGCAGAGCGGACCGTGGTGGCGAAGATGAGATGTTTCCCGCTGCCTGCCAGCATCGACGATGTCATAGCGGCGGCAGTTTTCAATCCCGGATTGTCGGCATTTGGCGCACTGAAGTGGCGTGCACAGCTTGCGCCCGGCGAAACTGTGCTGGTTCTGGGTGCGACCGGAGTGACCGGCAAGCTTGCCGTGCAAACCGCCAAGCTCCTCGGTGCCGGGCGAGTGGTGGCCGCGGGACGAAACGAGCAGGTGCTAAGCACGCTTCATGAATTCGGCGCCGACGCGACCATCTCTCTTAGAAACACCGGGAAAGAGCTTACCGAGACTTTTGCACGTGAATCCGCTGGGAAGGGTTTCGACGTCATCATTGATTATGTATGGGGATCGCCGATCGAGGCGTTGCTGGCGGCGATTACAGGCAAGGATTTCAATCCTGCATTATCGCGTACGCGGCTTATTCAGGTTGGGGAAAGCGCAGGAGCAACGATTTCGCTGCCGGCTGCAGTGCTACGGAGTTCGCGATTGGAAATCCTAGGCGCGGGAAGCGGCAACGCGCCGACTTCGCGCGAAGCCTGGGGCGAAGCCATCCAATACCTGCTGGCGAATGTTGTTCGCGGGACGCTGCGTGTGGATACGGAGCGGGTGGCGCTGGCGGAGATCGAACCGGCGTGGGGACGCGAGCGGCATGGGCGGCGAGCGGTAATCACGCTCTTTTGAGATCAGGGCAGCGTGAACGAGACGAGTGCATCGCCGGGAGTCTCTTCGGTGATTTTGTCGTGACCGCCAGCGGCAATCACGACGTACTGTTTGCCGTGGCTAGCGAAGGTCATGGGAGTGGCGTGACCGCTGTCGGGAAGCTGAGCCTTCCACAATTCCTTTCCAGTTTCGATATCGAAAGCGCGGAAGTAGGGATCGAAGGTTCCGCCGATGAAGACCAAGGCTCCGGCGGTTGCGATGGGTCCGCCGAGACTGAGCGATCCGGGAGGGATCGGCGGCTGCTTGTGGCCGAAATCCTGCATGGAGCCTAGCGGGACTTTCCAGAGGATTTTTCCTTCATTCATGTCTACGGCCACGAGCGAACCCCACGGAGGGGCGACGCACGGCAGGTCGGACGGCGATTGGATGAAGCGGCGAAACAACCCGTAAGGCGCGCCGGTCTGCGGAGAGTACTCGCCGTCTTCGGTGCGAACTTCGTCTTTCCAGAAGTCGGCACGCGGGATCAGCTTGACCTTCGTCGGCAGGTTATTGATGTTCGTGATCAGAAGGCTATGCTGCGGATCGAAGGCGTAACCGCTCCAGGTTATGCCGCCCAGGACGCCCGGAGTCTCGATTGTGCCCTGCAGACTGGGAGGAGTGAAGATGCCATCATGGCGTAGTCCAGCGATCTGCTTGCGGCAGTATTCCTGATCGGCGGGAGTTGGTCCCCAGGCGTCGGCGACGGAGATTTTCTGAACGGCGAGTGCGGGCGGAGCAACTGGAAAAGGCTGCGTGGCGGAAGCCTCGTCGCCAGGCATGTCGCTGTTCGGGACGGGGCGTTCTTCGACCGGGAATACTGGGTTGCCGGTGTCGCGATTGAGGACGAAGAGATTGCCCGTCTTATTTCCTTGAATCACAACCGGGATTTTTTCTCTGCCATGCGGCAGCGTTGCGAGCAAGGGAGGGGCTGCGGTGTCGTAATCCCAGAGATCGTGGTGGACCAGCTGGAATCCCCATGCGAGTTCGCCGGTTTTGGCATGGAGGGCGACGACGGAGTTGGCCCACTTATTGTCCCCGGGTCGAAGGCCGCCATAATAGTCGGGGCTAGCGCTCCCGGTGGGCACGAAGACGAGATCGCGGGCGGGATCCACGGCCATGATGGACCACGCATTGGCGGCGCCGACTTTGGGCTCGGCAAGTTGGGCATTCGATGCCGTCGCGGTGAGTGGAATGGGATCCCAACTCCAGCGGAGCTTGCCGGTGCGTGCATCGAAAGCGCGGACTACTCCGGCTGGCATGGCGGCGCGGGCATTGTCGTCAATAGCGGAGCCGACGACGATGAGATCGTCAATCACCGCTGGAGGCGAAGTCATGTGATACCAGCCGGCACGATAGCCGGGAACATCGCGCAGGTTGACCTGGCCGTAGTTGCCGAAATCCATGCAGGGCTTACCGGTCGCGGCATCGAGGGAAATGAGGCGGGCGTCAAGAGTGGCTTCGTAGATGCGGCGATGACATAGTTTCGATGGTGCGGTATGCGGGTCGAGCCAGGTGGAGACGCCGCGATTAATTAAGCCGTCGCCGTATTCGAGCGTGAGGTCGACCTGGGGATCGTAAGCCCAGAGCTGTCGTCCATTTTCAGGGTCAAGGGCGATGACGCGGTTGAAGCCGGTGGTGAGGTACAGAGTTCCATCAACGAAAATCGGAGTGGCTTCGAATCCGCTGCGGCGGCGGTCGTGAGTGCCATCGGAGATATCGCCGGTGTGGAAGATCCAGGCAACTTTCAGCGTGGAGACGTTCTCTCGATTGATCTGTGAGAGAGGCGAATAGCGCATGCCGCCGGGATCGTTGCCATAATTCGGCCAATCCGTGTCGCGAATTTGCGCCGCGGCTGCGCCGGCGAGGACGATTGCGCTGAAGACTATTTGCCAAGCCTTGATGCCGGGCATAGGCACATATGTTGGACGAAGCGGCAGGCCAAACGCAACTGTGGATAGCAGAAAGAGAAGGTTACGCTTTGGTGGCGAGGTAGTCGCAGACGCGGCGAATGGTGTCGCGCTGGTGGTCGTTGAGGGTGAGGAATTCGAAGCCGTAACGGAGGCCCTGGCGATAGCGGACGATGGCGCGAACTTTGATGGGATAGGGCGTGAGGGGCAAGGGAATTTCTAGAGTCACAATCTCGCCGGGCTCGAGGCTGCCGGTGAGAGTGGCGCCAATGCCGTCCTGACCCATTTCGGTAGAACGTCCCCAGCAGGTGCGGAATTCTCCGGCCTGGAACATTTTGACTTGCAGGCGGACGTCGATGACAAAACGGGGAAAGCGGCGGGTGAACTGAATTTTGCCGGCGGTGCGACGCTGGCCGGCCTGCAGTTCGGATGCAGATCCTGATCCTGCACTGGCGGCAGCGGCTGCGGCTTGGGCTTTGTTATCAGCAGTCATGCAAAATTCACGCGATAATTTTCTGTGCAGCTAATTGCCATGCAGCGGGTATCCGGGTTCGAGGGGTAATTTGCCGGCGATCCTGACGATGGAGACGCTGCTGTTAATGGCATACACGTCGACCACTCCGACGGCGCCGGGAATGGATGCGACTTTGTTGACCAGATCTTCGTCCGAGTCGGCAATCATGATAGCGGGATGTCCGATGCGTCCATGATTGGCGGAGGTGACGAGCTCCTTGACTTGTCCTTCCGGTAATGCATAGATCTTTTCGAGGACGAGCTTCATTTCCGGGGCGGAGGGAGCGCGCATAATAAAGGTGACGGATTTGCCATCGGGCCAGCGGTTGGTTTGTCCTTTGCAGATTTTGACCAGGTCCGGCAGGGAGATGGTGGAGATTGAATTCGCCTTATTAGAAACGAGAGCCAGGTCGCGCGCGGCGGCCAGCGAAGAGGCGACTGCGAAAAATAAGGATAAAGCTAAGATTCGACGGTAATACACACTCGCTCCTGCAAAACGAAAGGAAGCACGAGGCGATTTTCGTGGAAATCGGGCGAGGGCTCAACGGTCACTTAGGTCATGTACTTTGGGGTTACCCAGGTCAAGGGGGGATGGTCGAATTGAGCAGGGCGGTCCGAATTGAAAGAGGGGGTCAGCGGTGGAAATCTGGGGTGAAACTCAGGTGACAAGGGGATTGGCAAGGACTGTGGGATAGGGTAGCCTAGGGCTTCTTCATAGACCAGCCGTTTCCTAAAGGATGATCCCGTCATGACTAATCGCGTCAGTTATGCCCCCCAGGACTTCCAGAAGATGTGCAAGCAGGCCGAGAGAGACCACGAATCAAAAAAGCTAGTGGAATTGATGGAACGGGTGAAGCGGCAGATTGCAGAGCACGAAAACCCCGATCTGAAGTTGGAAGTGTCGAAAGATACAGCCAGGGTCAGGGTGAAGGGGTCTGGTTATCTGCGGATGCCGAGCCGGTCAGTTCCGTTTGAGAGATAGAGTCCCCGCCATTGTTTTCGGGTGTGAAAACTTTTAACTTTCCACAAAATATTTTGGGGTAGAATGGGCCAACGTTCTGTGGTCAGATCTGCAAGGTGTACGCGGGTTCTGATGCCTTCCCCCAGGAGGTAGTAGATGTACCGGCCCTATTCGATTTCCCAGACGGACTTCCGTCCGTTCCGGGATGTGGAGTCCCAGCTGCGGGACCTTACCCAAGATTTTGCAACTTCTTTTAATACAGGGAATTACGACCAAGCGGCGAGTCTTTTTGCCAGCGACGGAGCGCTGATGGCACCGGCGTACGAGGGTGCATACGGGCAGAGGGCGATTGAGCATCTGCTGCGCGAGATGGGTGAGGCCGGGTATACCAACCTGCGGCTGGAAACCACCCGAGTGGATCACTCCGGGGATATGGCGATGGAGCTGGGGCAGTTCTCAGTATCGACGCCGAGGCCGGATGGCACGGTTGCGCAACAGCGCGGGAAGTACGTGAAAGTCTGGCGGCGTCTGGGGGCGTGGTTGATTGTGGCCGACTGCCGGAGCTGGACGTCGGAGGCAGTGAGCGATCGGGCGGCGTAAGGCCGCGACTATGGCGCAGCAAAAGGCAAGCACTCCGGAAGAGCAAGGCCGGAAGAATGCGGCGGATGATCCGGGACAGTACTGTCCCAATTGTTCGACGAAGTTGCGCGAGAGCCGGTGCAAGTTGAAGTGTCCGCAGTGCGGGTTTTATTTGAGCTGCTCGGATTTTTACTGAGAGCAGCTGTCAGCTTTCAGCACAAACAATCACCGACAATTTGACTTAGGGGGCTGGGCGCAGGTCTGCCTACGCGGACGGCTGTCAGGACTCGGCCAGCAGCAAGAACAATCACAGAATTAAGGTCTGCTGGTTGGTATGATGTTGGAATCCGGAGAAGACTTTTTTCCAAAGAGAGTTGCTGATGCCCTTTTCCTGTTTGCGGAGGCTGGCGTGGTGGGTGGCGATAGCGGCTGTGCCCATGGCTGCGGCGGCTCAGAATGAAGCGGCGGCACCGAATGTAGTCACCATCGATGCGGCCACGAGTGCAGAGGCGCTGAAAGACGGTGTGCAGATCCGGGCGGGTGCGGCTACGCTGCGCATCACGGCGCTGCGGAATGACATCGTGCGCGTTCGCATCAGTCCTACGGGTGCGCTGCCGGAAGATGCATCGTGGGCGGTGCCGGCGGAGATACGCGGGAAGTCGGTGGAGGTGCAGGCAGTGCAGGACTCGGAGGCCGTGGGATTCCAGACGGCCGCGTTGGAAGTTCGGATCGAGAAAAATCCGTTGCGGCTGGTGATTCGCGATCGGGCGGGAACAATCATTTGTGCGGATTCGGTTGGACGACCGACGAAATTTCAGTCAGGGGGATTCACGGTGTACAAGCAGATGCCCGACGACGAGCATTTCTTCGGGCTCGGAGATAAGATTGGATCGTTTGACAGGAGGAATCAGGCGTACACGTTGTGGAACACCGACGTGGGACCGCAGGAATCGACCGACCCGATTTACAAGAGCATTCCTTTTTTTCTGGCGATTGAAGGGCCGCGCAGCTACGGAATTTTTCTGGACAACACATGGCGGACATGGTTTGACTTCGGCAAGCAGGCGCGGGACGCGATGGCTTTCGGGGCCGAGGGCGGGCCGCTGGACTACTACTTCATTTACGGGCCGACGCCGAAGCAGGTGGTGGAGGGGTATGCGTATCTGACGGGGAAGCCGCCGCTGCCTCCGCTGTGGGCGCTGGGGTTTCAGCAATCGCGATACAGCTATACGCCGGAAGCGAAGGTACGGGAGATTGCCGACCGGCTGCGGGCGGACGCGATTCCTTCGGACGCGATATATCTCGACATCGACTACCAGTACAAGAACCGGCCGTTCACGGTGAATCCGGAGACGTTTCCGAATTTTCCGGGGCTGGTTTCCGATCTGCGGAAGCAGCATTTTCATCTGGTCAACATTACCGACCTGCACATTGCTAACCTGCCCAACCAAGGATACATGCCGTACGACACGGGGCACACGGGCGATCATTTCGTGAAAAATCCGGATGGGAGCGAATTTGTGGGGGTGGTGTGGCCGGGGCCGGCGGTGTTTCCGGATTTCACGCGCGCGCAAACGCGAGACTGGTGGGGCGGGCTGTACAAGGAGTTCGTCAACGATGGCGTGGCTGGATTCTGGAACGATATGAACGAGCCGTCGGTGTTCGACGGGCCGGATAAGACGATGCCGTTGAATACGGTGCATCGCATCGAGGAGCCTGGGTTCATTACGAGGACGGCGACGCATGCTGAGATTCATAACGTCTACGGGATGGAAAATGTGCGGGCAACGTATGACGGATTGCTGAAGCTTCGGCCGAATGAGCGTCCGTTTGTGCTGACGAGGGCGACTTATGCGGGAGGGCAACGGTACGGGTTCACGTGGACGGGAGATAATTCGGCGACGTGGAATCATCTGCGACTGGCGACGCAGATGGTGCTGAACCTGGGAGTGAGCGGAATTGCATGGTCGGGCGCGGACGTGGGGGGATTCAATGGATCGCCGCCGCCGGCGCTGCTGACCAGATGGGTGGAGCAGGCGGCGTTCTCGCCGCTGTTTCGCGATCACACCAGCAAAGGAACGCTGCCGCAGGAATTGTGGGTGCACGGGCCGGAGCAGGAGGCGATCCGGCGGCGGTATGTGGAGACTCGGTACCGGCTGTTGCCGTATTTTTACTCGCTGGCGGAGGAGGCTTCGCGGACGGGATTGCCCGTGATGCGGCCGGTGTTTCTGGAATTTCCGGAGATCTTCGCGAAGGGGGCGGGCTTCGACCATGTGGACACGGAATTTCTGCTAGGACCGAGTTTGCTGATCGCGCCGCCGCCGTTTGCGGAAATGCTGGATGACTATGAAGTTTCGTTTCCGGCGGTTTCGTGGTACGACTTCTGGACGGGGGAGAAGGTCGCGACTCCGCCGCCGGGACCTGTGATGGCAGATGCTGCGGCGAGGCTTCCGGAGCCGCGCAAGATTCATCCTCAGTTGGATGTTATGCCGGTTTATGTCCGCGGGGGAACTATTCTGCCCATGGAGCCTTTAATTCAGGACACGGATGAAACGCCGAAGGGGCCACTGGAATTGCGGGTCTACCCGGGAGCGCAGTGCGGCGGATCGATCTACCTGGATGACGGGCATACGTTCGCTTACCAGAGCGGAGGATTTCTGCGGCAGAGCTTCAGTTGCGAATCGGAGGCGAGCGGAATGCGGATCACGTTCCATAAGCGGGAAGGATCGTACGCTCCGTGGTGGAGGTTCATGGAAGTGGTGATCTATGACTGGCCTTCGGAGCGGGCACAGGCAAAATTTTCGAGCAGTGCGTATCCGCTGAAGACGAGTTATGACGCGAGACAGCACGCGCTGCATATCACGCTGGCGGATGTGGCGGCGGAGGCGGAGTTGAGCGTGCGAGGGCGGACGGGGCATTAGATTCCGCACGCGGGCTGGCGCAGCCTCGGTAAGTACGCGATCGCCGCTCCTGTTAAAATTGAAGAGCGATGCTGCTTCCCTTCGTCCGTGAACTCTTCTCGGACGTGGAAATTCTTCCCGGCTTTACGCGTGCAGCCTCCCATCTGAAGGAGGGCACGGGGCGGATTCGTGTTTGCGGACTAGTCCCGACGGCCAAGGCGCTGCTGCTGGTACTGCTGCGGCGGGCGGCGGAGCGTCCGCTGATCGTGGTGGTTAACGATAACCGGGCGGTCGAGGAACTGGTGCCGGTGCTGCGCGGATTCTGCGATCTGACTTCCGCCTGCGATCCGGAAACCGTGGCTTCGCTGCCGGCGCGAGACGTGCTGCCATTCCAGAATCTTTCGCCACATCCTGAATTGCAGGAAGAGCGGGCTACCGCGCTGTGGAAAATTGCAACCGGCAAGGCGTCGATTGTGGTCACACCGATTGCGGCCACGGCGATCCTGCAGCGCTCGGCGGAATATTACAGCGATCTGGCGCGGACACTGCGGCGGGGAGAATCGTTTGATCTGGAGAACCTGCTGGCGCACCTCAACACGGTGGGCTATGCGTCGGCTGATGTGGTGGAGATGCCGGGGCAATATGCGCTGCGGGGCGGCATCCTGGATGTATATTCGCCGGAGGCGGAGCGGCCGGTGCGGGTGGAATTTTTCGGCGACGAGGTCGACTCCATACGGCGCTTTGATCCCACGTCGCAGCGCTCTTCGAATCCGGTGGACGAAGCGTTGCTGCTGCCGCTGACCGAGACTCCGGTCAGCGATCAGTTGCTGGGGGCGATTCATACGCGGCTTTCGGGCAAGCGCATCACGGGCAACGAAGAGATCGTCGAGGCTGCGGTACGGGCCGGAGGAGTGACGGTGTTTCCCGGATGGGAGTTTTATGCGCCGGTGGCGGGAGCGGACCGGACGGTGTTCGACCTGCTGCCGAATGCGGCAGTGATGCTGGACGAGCCGGATGTGCTGCGAGCAGAATTCGACCGCTTCTGGTCGCGGGTCGAGGAGGCGCACGAGCGCAGCGGGGTGGGGAATCTGGTGCGGCCCGGCGATCTCTACCTGCCGCCTGACGAGTGGTGGCAGAAGATTGCGTCACGCGGTGGAGCGGATCTGGAACATCTCGGGATCACTCGCGGAGAGGATGAGGATTCGACGGTATCGTTGCTGACGCAGCCAGCGCCGCGATTTCACGGGGCAGTTCCGGCGATGCTGGAAGAGGTGAAGAAGCTGACAGGCGCCGGGAATCAAGTTCTGCTCTCGGTCCCGAATACGGGCGAGGTGGAGCGGTTGGCTGACATATTCACGGAATACAACGTCAGCTATAAGCTGGGCAGCCGCACGCGGGGCGGGGAAAGCTACGCGGATGAGACCAGCTATTTCGCCGGGGAAGTGCTGACGACGACTTTGGCGAAAGCCTATGTGCCGGATGGAGTGATAGTGCCGGAGGCACATCTGGCGATCTTCGGGTCGCGGGATCTGTTCGATGAATCGGACACGGTGGCGGCGCGGCCGCAGCGTCAGAAGTCGAAGGTGTCGGCGTTCCTGTCGGATTTTCGCGATCTGCAGGTCGGGGATTACGTCGTTCACATCGAGCACGGGATTGGTCAATACCAGGGACTGAAAGAGATCAATCAGGGCGACGGCAATGCGGAGTTCATGCTGCTGGAATACGCGGAAGGAGCGAGGCTGTACGTTCCACTGACCCGGCTCGATCTGATTCAGAAATACCGTTCGTCAGAAGGCACGAAGCCCTCGCTGAGCCATCTGGGGACGCAGGCATGGTCCAAGACGAAGGCACGGGTACGCAAGGCCATGAAAGATATGGCCGACGAACTACTGAAGCTTTATGCCGAGCGCAAAACGGCGCAGGGGCATGCCTTTGCTGCGGGAGATGAATTCGTGCGCGAGTTCGAGGATACGTTCGAGTTCAATGAGACGGAGGACCAGGCGCAAGCGATCGGGGATGTAATGCGCGACATGGAATCGGCGGAGCCGATGGACCGGCTGCTGTGCGGGGATGTGGGTTACGGGAAAACCGAAGTCGCGATGCGGGCCGCATTCAAGGCGGTCAGCGATAACAAGCAGGTGGCGGTGCTGGCGCCGACGACGGTTCTGGCGTTTCAGCATTATGAAACGTTCAAGCAACGTTTTGGGCCGTTTCCGGTCACGATCGAGATGATCAGCCGCTTCCGGAATGCGAAGCAGCAGAAAGAAATTCTGCAGAAGGCGGAGGCGGGGAAGATCGACATCCTGATTGGCACGCACCGGATTTTGTCGAAGGATCTGAAGTTCGCCGATCTGGGGCTGCTGATCGTGGATGAAGAGCAGCGGTTCGGGGTGAGGCACAAAGAGCGCATCAAGCAGATGCGCAAGCAAGTGGATGTGCTCACCATGTCGGCGACGCCGATACCGCGGACGCTGCACATGTCGCTGGTGGGATTGCGCGACATGAGCGTGATCGAGACGCCGCCGAAAGACCGGATGGCGATTCAGACCGTGGTCGCCAGCTGGGACGACAAGCTGATCCAGTCGGCGATCGAGCAGGAACTGGAGCGCGGCGGGCAGGTCTACTTCGTGCACAATCGCGTGGAGAGCATCTGGGAAATTGCCGCCAAGCTGCAGGAGCTAGTTCCGAAGGCGCGCATCATCGTGGGGCACGGGCAGATGGGCGAGGCAGAACTGGAAAAGGTGATGCTGAAGTTCATGCATCACGAGGCCGATATCCTGGTGGCCACGACGATTATCGAGAATGGGCTGGACATTCCGCTGTGCAACACGATCCTGATCAACCGGGCGGACCGGTTGGGACTGTCGGAACTTTATCAATTGCGCGGGCGAGTGGGACGGTCGAACCGGAGGGCGTATGCGTACCTGCTGATCCCGCGGGAAATCGAACTGACGCCGATTGCGCGGCGGAGGCTGGCGGCATTGAAGGAATTTTCCGATCTGGGGGCGGGCTTCAAGATTGCTGCCCTGGATTTGGAATTGCGCGGCGCGGGGAACCTGCTAGGCGGCGAACAGAGCGGGCACATCGAGGCGATTGGCTTCGAACTTTATACCCAGATGCTGGAGCGCGCGGTGCGCGAACTCAAAGGCGAGGCTGCGCCGGATGAGGCGGAGACACAACTGAACCTGGGGCTCAACATTCGCATACCGGGGGAGTACGTTGCGGAAGAGAACCAGCGGTTGCGGATGTACAAGCGGGTGGCGGGAGTGGAGAGCGGATCGCAACTGTCGGACGTGGCCGCGGAACTGGAGGACCGGTATGGACCTCCGCCGCTGGCAGTGCGCAATCTGCTGGAGTACGCTTCGCTGAAGCTGGTGTGCATGAGGGTGGGAGTGAATGCGATTGAACGGAAGCGGGATGCGGTGACGTTCAAATTCCGGCAGAATGCGGCGGTGGACCCGGAGCAACTGGCGCGGTTCGTTTCCGGGCAGCGCGGGGCTGCGTTTACTCCGGATGGGCTGTTGAAATTCGGACTGAAGGCGACCGCTGCGGAAGAGGTGCTGCGAGCGCTGCGGGCTGTGCTGGAACAACTGGCGACTGAGGAAGCGCAGATTCGCTGATTCCGGGTGGGCGACGAAAGTCCTTTCCAAACGGGAAAAATCCCGTTAGGATATCGCCACCTCCTTTACCGTACGACCGTTCGGTCCGGGCCGGGGGGTCTGAGTCGGAAGGCATGGTTCCACATCTAAATCAGTGTGGGCGGCGGTCTGACGCGTTAGCGGTGTTTCTATGACGTTCCTGGATGCAGACAAGCGAGTGGCCTACACCGAGGAGAAGTTTTATCACGCGCAGATTACCAAGCGCGTGGACTTCGCGCCGGACCTGTGGATGTTGCGGGTTCGCACCGGGGGCGAGTTCAACTTCGTGCCGGGACAGTACGCATCTTTGGGGGTGGAAAAAGACGGCAAGCGCATTGAACGGCCGTATTCGATCGTGTCGGCTCCTTCGGAAGAGGAAGTGGAATTTTTCTTCGAACTGGTTCCGGAAGGGGCGCTGACGCCGTTACTGCACAAATTGCAGCCAGGCGATCCGTTGCTGATGCGCAAAATTCCCAAGGGCAAGTTTTCGTTGGACACGCAGAATGGGCGAAAAAATCATCTGCTGGTCTCAACCGTGACCGGCGTGGCTCCGTTTGTGAGCTTTGTGCGGACGTTATCGAAGGAGTGGAAAGAGGGGCGCTTCGACGGGTCGCACCAACTTTTTCTGCTCAATGGCGCGAGCCGTCCGTGGGAGTTCGGCTACCGGGAAGAGTTGGCGCAGTTTGACAAGGAATTACCCTGGTTCAAGTATGTGCCGACGGTGAGCCGCCCGTGGGATCACGAGGATTGGTCGGGGGAGATCGGGCGGGCGGATGACATTCTGCGCAAATATGCCGATCACTGGGAACTGGAGCCGAGCAACACGGTGGCTTACTTGTGCGGCCATCCGGAGATGATCGAGCACAGCAAAGCGATTCTGAAGCGCAGAGGGTTCACCGATAAGGGGGCGATTAAGGAAGAGGTTTACTGGATACCGGCACACCGAGGGAATCTCTCACCCCAGGGGACACAGGGGACCACAGGGTAACTAACTTTCCGCTGGGGCGAAGAAGACGAGCACTGCCAGCTCTTCGGCGATGTCGTAGAAGCGGTGTTCCACTTCGGCTTCAACAAAGAGCACGCTCCCGGCAGAAACTTCCAACTCTTCTATTCCGGCGCGAAATCTGCCGCGGCCGCTGATCACGTAGTACATCTCATCTTCATGGTGCGGGCGCTGCAGGTCTGTCGCTCCGGCGGGAAGCACGTAGAGTCCGGCGCTCATGGACGGGACGCGAAGAAATTCGCGATAGAGTGTGCCGCTCGCGGCACGCTGTCGGTTGATCCCCGCGATGTCGGCGAACTGAGTCTTCACGCGAGGATTCCCCCAAAAACCAGATCGGTGAATTGCGGTACGAGGTTGTGAGCCTGCAGATTGCCTTCGGGCTTATACCACTGGTAAATCCAGTTGATCATACCCAGCAGGGCGAACGCCGCGGCGCGGGCGCTGACCGAACCCTTGGCGCGGCGGGCGCGTTGCACGTCGGCCATCAAGGTCTCCACAAAATGAACATAGTCCTTCTTCCGGGTGTTAATGCGTTTGCGCAGGCCGGGCGGGAGGGGATGGTTCTCGTGAAGCATGACGGTAATCTCGCGATCGCGCGGGCTGAGCACGACTTCGATATGCAGGCGGATGAGGGCGCGCAGGCGTTGCTCGGGATCGGCGATGCTGCGCACCGGGGTGAGGACGCGCTCCTGGGTGAGGTCCATGGCGTGATTCATGATCTCGAACAGGATTTCGTCTTTGCTTTGGAAATGATGGTAGAGGCCGCCCTTGCTGAGTTTGAGAGCGGCGGCGACGTCATTCATCGAGGTGGCGTCGTAGCCGCGCTGCTGGAAGAGGCGGGCTGCGGTGCGCAGGATCTCCTGGCGGGAATCGAGCAAAGTCTCGCGAGCCATCGGGGGACATGGTAAACAGTTGCGGCGAGGAATGCCAATGGAGCGGGCCCGTGCGAAGAGGCGGGGTCGCGAAACCCGGGTTGTGGTTTTGAGAGATCCCTCCGCCGGCTGAACTGCGCCAGCTTTCGGGATGATGCCTGGCTTTGGTCGAATGGGAAGTAATCAGCCTGCGCTGTACACCTCGGGGATGAAGTTCTGCTCGTGGATGGGCGGGCGGACGTACCTGGTCTTATCGAGAGGCGGGAGCTTGAGGCGCTCGGAAGTCAGATCTTTGTAGGGAATCAGCGAGAGCAGGTGGCGGATGACGTTGAGGCGGGCGCATTTTTTGTTTTCGGCGTTGACCACAAACCAGGGAGCTTGCTTGATGTCGGTGACGGCGAACATTTCGTCCTTGGCGCGGGAATACTCGGCCCAGCGGCGGCGCGATTCGAGGTCCATGGGGCTGAGCTTCCAACGCTTGGTGGGATCGTTCATGCGGTCCTGAAAACGGCGTTCCTGTTCCTCGTCGCTGACCGAGAACCAGTACTTGATCAGGATCATGCCGGAGCGAACCAGCATGCGCTCGAATTCGGGGCAGCTGTGGAGGAATTCGAGGTATTCGGCTTCGGAGCAGAATCCCATGACGTGTTCGACTCCGGCGCGGTTATACCAACTGCGGTCGAATAAGACCATTTCACCGGCGGCGGGCAGGTGGGCCACGTAGCGTTGGAAGTACCACTGCGTTTTCTCGCGTTCGGTGGGAGTACCCAGCGCGACAACGCGGCAGATGCGCGGGTTAAGAGATTGCGTGATGCGCTTGATGGCTCCGCCCTTGCCGGCGGCATCGCGGCCTTCGAAGAGCACGACCACGCGCAGTCTCTTATCTTTGATCCATTCCTGCAGCTTCACGAGTTCGACCTGCAGGCGGGCGAGTTCGTTGTCGTAGACGCAGTCTTTGCCGAGGCGCAGGGGTTTGGATTTATCGTTGGTTTCCGCCTGTTGGGAGGCGCATGGGGCGGAGTTTTTTTCGAGAGCGGCGCGCTTGTCAGGCATGTCGATCCTTTCTCTCTGTAAATCGGCAAGAGAAGCGCAATGGTACAGCGTTACGGAACGAGGAACTTGAGAAAGGCGGGTTGCTTGCGGATCGAAACTCTGAACCGGGACTGGCAACAGGCTTAAGTCATTACGGCTGAGCAGGATGGGGGCGTTCCACTTCAGAACCCAACTTGATCAATGGGGACGGGATCAGCAATTTCTTGACAGAGGAAAAGGGGCAAGGTAGCATCTTGGGATACCGACCGACCGGTCGGTTCTGCGGTAGCGTTGCAAGTTTCCAGTGGGGGAATACACTAAGTCCCATCCCCAAAAAACAAGGGTGAGATTCTTCCCTTGTGCTACGAGAGGAGCACGATAGTGGTCACTATTTTTTACGAACGCGACGCTAACCCGGAGGCATTGAAGGGGAAGACGATCGCCATCCTTGGCTATGGCAGCCAGGGACATGCCCAGGCTCAGAACCTTCGCGACAGCGGACACAAAGTCATTGTCGGCCTCGACCCCAACCGCAAGAGCGCTCAACAGGCCAAGGCCGATGGCATGGTGGTGGTCGCCCCGGATGAGGCGGCCAAGCGCGCGGACTGGATTCATGTGCTGACCCCAGACGAGACGCAGGCCGAACTCTACGAGCAGCAGATCAAGCCGTATCTGCATCCGGGAAAAGTTCTCGGGTTTTCGCACGGCTTTAGCATTCATTTCAAGGCGATCGTGCCGCCCAAAGATGTGGACGTGGTGATGATCGCGCCAAAGAGTCCGGGGCATCTGGTGCGGCGGGTGTACACAGAAGGCCGGGGAGTTCCGGCGCTGCTGGCGATTCAGCAGGACGCCAGCGGGCGGGCTCACGAATTGGGACTCGCTTATGCGCATGGGATCGGCTCGACTCGTGCCGGAGTTCTGGAAACGACTTTCAAAGAGGAAACGGAGAGCGATCTTTTCGGCGAGCAGGCAGTGCTGTGCGGCGGTCTGACATCGCTGATCAAGAAGGGATTCGAAACGCTGGTTGAAGCCGGATACGCACCCGAGATCGCGTACTTCGAGTGCCTGCACGAAGTGAAGCTTATCGTGGATCTGATCTACGAAGGCGGCCTGGACCGGATGCGCTACTCGATTTCGAACACGGCGGAATACGGTGACCTGACGCGCGGCGAAAAGGTAGTCGGTGATGAGACCCGGCAGGCCATGAAGAAAATCCTGGCTGACATTCAGTCGGGCAATTTCGCCAAAGAGTGGATTGCGGAGAACAAAGCGGGCTGCCCGAACTTCAATAAGCTCCGCGAAAAAGAGAAACAACACCCGATCGAAATCGTGGGAGCGCAGTTGCGCAGCATGATGAGCTGGCTGCCACAGCCGGGGAAGAAGAAGGCCGAGGCTCCCAAAGAATCCACAAAACAGGTGGTGAATGCTTAAGGGAGCCGACATCGTTCTGCAGTGCCTGCGCGCCGAGGGCGTGGACCTGGTGTTCGGGTATCCCGGGGGCGCGATTATGCCGCTATATGACGCGCTCGAGGGCAGCGGGGTGCGGCACATTCTGACGCGGCATGAGCAGGGCGCGGTGTTTGCGGCGGAGGGATACGCGCGGGTCACGGGGAAAGTGGGGGTCGCGATGGCGACCAGCGGCCCGGGAGCGACGAACCTGGTGACCGGCATTGCCGACGCGAAGATGGATTCGGTTCCGCTGGTATGCATCACCGGGCAGGTGCGAAGCGCGCTGATCGGAACGGATGCGTTCCAGGAGACGGACGTTTTCGGAGTCACGCTTTCGCTGACGAAGTGGAGCCGGCTGGTGCGCACACTGGAGGAAATTCCTGAGGTGATCGCGGAGGGATTTCACTGGGCGCGCAGCGGGCGTCCGGGGCCGGTGGTCATCGATATTCCCACCGACATGCTGAAGGCCAAGAAGGAATTTTCTGGGCCGGTGAAATTTACGCCCCATGCGCGGGCTGCCGATGCGAAAGCGGAGGGCGGCTTCACCGACACAATCGTGGCCATGCTGCAGCAGTCGGCCAAGCCGGTGGCCTTGGTGGGCGCAGGGGCAAAGCTTTCGGGAGCAGTCGCGGAATTGCGGGGCCTGCTGGATCAGCTGAATATCCCGACGTTCGCGACGGTGCATGGGCTGGGCGCGGTGCAACCGGATGCTCCGCATTACCTAGGCATGGTGGGCATGCACGGGACGCGCGCGGCGAACATGGCGCTGCATGAGACCGATCTGCTGCTGGTCTTTGGGGCGCGGCTGGATGACCGGGTCACGGGCGATCCGGCGCGTTTTGCGCCGCATGCCAAGATCGTTCACTTCGAAATCGATCCGGCACAGCTGGATCGAGTGCGCCCGTGCGATCTGCCGGTGATTGGAAATCTGGCGGACACGATTCCCGCATTTCAGGCGGAGTTGCGCCGGCACATGCTGCCTGATTTTTCCGGCTGGCGTGCGATGGCCTGCGGAGAGGAACGGGCGGAACTGGATCCGCGCGGCCTGGCGCAGCCCACCATTCGTTTTCTGGACGAACTTTTCAGCCGATTGCCGCAGGACAGCGTCATTCTGGCGGACGTGGGGCAGCACCAGATGTGGGCGGCGCAGCGGTATCGATCGGCTTCTCCGCGAGGATTCATCACGTCGGGCGGGCTTGGGGCGATGGGTTTTGCGCTGCCGGCAGCGGTGGGAGTCCAGCTGGCCAAGCCCAACACATGCGTGCTCTGCGTTTCGGGCGATGGCGGTTTCCAGATGAACATCCAGGAGTTGGCGACGGTGCATCGGCTGGGGCTGCCGGTGAAGATGGTCATCATTGACAACAAATATCTGGGGATGGTGCGGCAGTGGCAGCAGTTGTTCTACGAGCGCAATTATGCCGAGACGGACTTGAGCGACAACCCGGACTTTGTGGAGATCGCCAAGGCGTACAAGATTCACAGCTTCCGAATGAAAGAAGATGCCATGCGGGAATTTCCGGTGTCGCAAGAAACCGGGGATCAGATTGACCGGTTCCTGCGCTCTCCGCAGGCGGAGTTGCTGGTGTTTGATTGCGCGCCGGAGGCCAACGTTTTCCCGATGGTTCCGGCGGGAGCGGCGCTTTCGGAGATGTTGTTAGAGGAATAGGTTTCAAAGTTTCAAACACTCGTTGCTGAGCTGGGGGCTACCGATGCAAAGCTTTCACATTCGCTATCGCAATACGCAGGGAACGTTGATGCGCATCTTAAATGCGGCGTCGCGACGAGGGCTTGATCTGCCGTCAGTATTGGCGCAGGCCGCCGAACGCGATCATCAGGTCACGCTGACGCTGGAGGTGAATCCAAAGCAGGTGGGGCAGCTCTATCGCGAGTGGCATTCGATAGCGGATGTGATTCATGTGGATTCTGGCGCGGCCCACGCGGCGGAGTGGAGCTCGCATCATCCACCGGCGAGTGTGATGGTGGAAGAATCGCGGGCTGCGGCGCGAGCGTAATTTTCAATTTTGTAGCTGGGCAAGCATGACGACTCCTGGGCAGACGTCATGCAACTTGGGGGAACCTGCAGGGCGGGTTCCCCGTTTTTATAAGCGGGGTTACCACGAGGTCACGAAGGAAATCTCCGCAGTTTCCCTGCAATTTGTGGTTTAGGCTTTCGTGAGGCGCGTAGTTTCCATCTCCACCATCTGTCCTGTAATCTTTCTGCCATGGATCTCAAACATATCAGCCGTGGAATCACTGAAGGGCGCGACCGCGCAGGTGCGCGTTCGATGTTCAAGGCCGTGGGGTATACCGATGCCGATCTGAGCCGTCCTCTGATCGGTGTGGCCAACACATGGATTGAAACCATGCCGTGCAACTTTCATCTGCGGCGCTTGTCGGCGAAAGTGAAGGAAGGGATTCGCGAGGCGGGTGGCACGCCGATGGAGTTCAACACGATCGCGATCTCCGACGGCGAGACGATGGGCACTGAGGGCATGCGGGCATCGCTGGTGAGCCGCGAGCTGATTGCCGATTCGATCGAACTGGTGTGCCGCGGGCAGATGTTCGATGCGGTGGTGTGCGTGGTGGGCTGCGACAAGACGATTCCGGCGGCGGCGATGGCGCTGGCGCGCATGAATCTTCCCGGGGTGGTGCTGTACGGAGGAACGATCGCGCCGGGCAGCTATCGCGGGAAAGACGTGACCATTCAGGATGTGTATGAGGCGATTGGGGCAAACGTTGCGGGAAAGATGAAGGATTCGGAACTAAAGGAATTGGAAGATGCTGCGTGTCCGGGAGCGGGAGCATGCGGCGGGCAATACACGGCGAACACGATGTCGACGGTGATGGAGATGATCGGGCTGTCACCGATGGGATTCAACAGCGTGCCGGCAATGGATTCGCAAAAAGATCAGGTCTCGTTCGATTGCGGCCAGATCGTGATGAACGTGCTGCAGAAAGGGTTGAGACCACGAGACATTCTCACGCGCGAGGCGTTCGAGAATGCGATTGCATCGGTTGCAGCGACCGGTGGATCGACGAATGCGGTCCTGCATCTGCTGGCGATTGCTCGCGAGGCCGGGGTCCCGTTGGAGATTGACGATTTCCAGACGGTGAGCGAGCGTACGCCGGTGCTGGCCGATTTGAAGCCGTCGGGTAGATTCGTGGCCGCGGACATGCACCGGGCGGGAGGCATTCGCTTGCTGGCGAAACGAATGATGGATGGAAAGTTCCTGCATGGCTCGGCCAAAACCGTAACGGGGCAGACGATTTCGGCGGAGGCGGAGCGCGCGGTGGAAGGCGCCAAGCAGGAAGTGATTGCCCCGCTGAACAAGCCTCTGAAAGCGACGGGCGGGCTGGTGATTCTGAAGGGAAATCTGGCGCCGGAAGGTTGCGTGGCCAAGATCAGCGGGCATGAACGGCTGGAGCAACGCGGTCCGGCGCGGGTTTTCGAATCGGAAGAGGATGCCATGGCCGCGGTCACGGCGAAAAAGATTAAGCCGGGAGATGTGGTGGTGATCCGCAATGAAGGGCCAAAGGGCGGTCCGGGAATGCGCGAGATGCTGGGGGTAACGGCGGCGATTGTGGGAGAGGGGCTGGGTGAGTCGGTGGCGCTGTTGACGGATGGGCGCTTCAGCGGGGCGACGCGGGGGTTGATGGCGGGACACGTTTCTCCTGAGGCGGCGCTGGGCGGGCCCATCGCGGGAGTGCGCGATGGAGATACGATTCACTTCGATGTGCGCCAGCGCGTCCTCGAGGTGGAAGTCACCGCTGACGTGTTGCGGCAACGAATGGCGCAGTGGAAAGCGGCGGCACCGCGGTATCCGACGGGCGTGTTTGCGAAGTACGCGGCGCTGGTGTCGTCGGCATCGCAGGGAGCGATTACGCGGCCGCGATAGAAATTTTAAACGCGGAGTTTGCTGAGAAGGACGGTTGAGAACGCGGAGTCGGAACAAGCGTGCCTGGATGCGCCAGGATCGAGTATTGATCCGGCCCCGGCTGCCTAGAACCAATCGCTGCGATAAACGATCCACCAGGAGAGGATAAGGATAGGGATGGTGGCGGCGACGGCCCACCAGAAGGGGAGCAGGAAATCGGCCACAATGCCGAGGATGGCAAAAATCATCCAGAAGAGTTTTTTCTCCATCGAACGATTGTAGGCGGGGCAGTTATTTTCTCAAAAGCCCACTTCTGGCAAAGGTCGCAGGAAATAGAATCGTTCGCGAAAATGAGCCAGCACCCATTTTGCAGGCCTCTTGCCCACATTGACCTGCTGTGAAAAACTAACGATTACCCTTCATTTCAGCGAGGTTTATGGCGGCAGCGCGGACATTATTCGAGAAAATCTGGCAGGCGCACCTGGTCGCGGAGCCGGCGGGGCGGTCGCCCATCCTTTATATCGACTTGCATCTGGTGCATGAAGTGACATCGCCGCAGGCGTTTGACGGGCTGCGCGCGGCGGGGCGGAAGGTGCGGCAGCCTGGGCGCACCGTGGCTACCGTCGATCACAACATTCCTACCGAACCACGGGGAACTCCGATTACCGATCTGGTTGCGGCCAAGCAGATTGCAGCGCTGCAGTCGAATTGCAAAGAGTTCGGGATCCGGCTGTTCGATATGGATTCGCCGGAGCAGGGCATTGTGCACGTGATCGGCCCGGAGTTGGGGTTGACGCAGCCGGGGATGACGATTGTGTGCGGCGACAGTCACACCAGCACGCATGGCGCATTGGGGGCGCTGGCATTCGGGATTGGAACCTCGGAAGTGGAGCATGTTCTTGCGACACAGTGCCTGGCGCAGCAGAAGCCGAAGACGATGAAGATCGATGTGCGGGGGCGGCTGGACGATGGAGTGACGGCAAAAGATTTGGCGCTGGGGATCATCGGGCAGATTGGGACCGACGGCGCAACCGGCCATGTGATCGAGTACGCAGGTCCGGCAGTGAGGGCGCTCTCGATGGAAGGGCGCATGACGCTGTGCAACATGAGCATTGAAGCGGGGGCGCGGGCCGGGATGGTGGCGCCGGATGAGACGACCATCGCGTATGTGAAAGGAAAGCGGTTTGCGCCGCGGGATGCGGAGTGGGAAAAGGCGGTCGCGGAGTGGCGGAGCTTGGCGACCGATTCGGACGCGAAGTTCGACAAAGTGGTCGAAATCGATGCCGCGCAGCTTTGTCCCTTTGTGACGTGGGGAACGAATCCCGGCATGATAGCGCCGGTGACCGGGCGCGTGCCGGAGATGAAAGGGTTGCAGGAGAATGATCGGCGCGCGGCCGAGCTGGCGCTGCAATATATGGACCTGGAGCCAGGGCGGCGGATTGAAGAGATCGGGATCGATCGAGTGTTCATCGGATCGTGCACCAATTCGCGACTTGAAGATTTGCGGGCGGCGGCGCGGGTGGTGAAGGGACATCGGGTGAATTCGAAGGTGCGCGCGATGGTGGTGCCGGGATCGCAGGCGGTGAAGCGGGCGGCGGAACAGGAAGGCCTGCACAAGATTTTTCAGGAGGCGGGGTTCGAGTGGCGCGAGTCGGGATGCTCGATGTGTTTAGGAATGAATCCCGATATCCTGCAGCCGGGAGAACGGTGCGCTTCGACCAGCAACCGGAATTTCGAAGGTCGGCAAGGGCGCGGCGGCCGGACCCATCTGGTGAGCCCGATGATGGCGGCGGCGGCGGCGATTGCGGGGCATTTCACGGACATTCGGAATTGGAAGTTTCGGTAGGTTGTGAAAGAGATTGACTGGGGCGGGACGCCTCGGCAACAAGCGGCGAAGGGCGGCGCTACAGAGACCAATGAAACCATTTACCGTACATCGCGGGCGGGTGGCGCCCTTGGATCGGGTTAACGTGGATACCGACCAGATCATCCCTAAACAATTTCTGAAGCGGATCGAGAAGAGCGGGTTCGGGGAGTTTGTGTTTTACGACTGGCGCTTTGCCGCGGACGGAACGAAGAATCCGGATTTCGTGCTGCACGAGCCTCGGTATGAAGGCGCGAGCATTCTGGTCGCAGGGAAAAATTTCGGCTGCGGTTCTTCGCGCGAGCATGCGGTGTGGGCGCTGGCCGATTTCGGATTTCGGGTGGTCCTCTCCTCTTCATTCGCCGATATTTTCGCGAACAACAGCACGAAGAATGGATTCTTGACGGTGCGGTTGACGGACGAGGAGCTTGCGACGTTGATGCGGCGCGCGCAGGAGATCGACGACTACGCCGTTACAGTTGACCTGGAGAAGTGCGAAGTGCGCGACGATCAGGGCTTCAGCGCAAAATTCCCGATCGACGAATTCGTGCGCCACTGCCTGTTGAATGGACTGGACGACATCGGGCTGACGCTGCAGCATGAAGCTGAGATTTCTGCTTATGAAGCGAAGCATCCGGCGCGGACCGTATTCATACCTGCGACTCAGTAAATAGAGGGTCAACGGGAGTAAAGATTTGTAAAACCTTCGCCCCGATCTTGACCCGCCATGGGGGCGAGGTTGATCCTAGGATGGTGACGGATCTGCCGTAGCAACTTCCACTTCTGGCTCGACCCTCAGGAAGGCCCCTTGGTAGTCCCGCTTTTCGGGGCAAGTTGCCGCATCCGAGTCTAAAATGCATACGTCTAATACTGGGACCAAGGTCGGGTCCAACGATCGGATTAACCTGTGAATATGACCGCTATTTGTACCAGTAAGTCCAGCGCGCCAAGGCTCCTGCGGACGGTGATCATCTGCACTCTTACGGCAGTTTGCGCGTTGCTGTCCGGCTGCAGCACGGCCGATTCCAAACAACAGAACGCCCATGCCGCGGGTCCGCGGTCGATTTCAGTTTCGGTGGCGCCCGTGCTGCGGCAGGATGTACCGGTTTACATCTCCGGACTGGGAACCGTCACAGCGTTTAACACGGCCAATATCAAGAGCCGGGTTGACGGCCAGATCATGAAGGTGAATTTCCGGGAGGGACAAGAGGTCCGCCAGGGAGCATTGCTGATCGAGATCGATGCGCGGCCTTACGAGGTGCAATTGGAACAAATGCAGGCCCAGTTATTTCGCGATCAGGCGCAGTTACGGGACGCGAGACTGAACCTGGAGCGCTACACGGCGCTGATTCCGTCCGGGAGCATTGCGCAGCAGCAGGTGGATACGCAAAAAGCCACCGTGGATCAACTGGACGGAACGGTGCGCAACGATCAGGCACAAATCGACACTGCCAAGCTGAACATTGTCTACTGCCACATCACGGCGCCCTTCAGCGGGCGAGTCGGACTGCGGCAGGTGGATCCCGGCAATATCATCCACGCCTCGGACACCACGCCGATGCTGATTTTGACCCAGTTGCAACCGATTGCGGTGATCTTCACGCTGGCTGAAGATGTGTTGCCAACAATCGCGCAGCAGATGCGGAAGGGGACGCTGGAAGTGGATGCATTCAGCCGCGATGACCAGACGAAACTGGCTACCGGGAAGTTGCTGACCATCGACAACCAGATCGATCCGACTACGGGCACGGCAAAACTGAAGGCAGTATTCGATAACAAGGACAACAAGCTTTGGCCCAACCAGTTTGTGAACGCGGATCTGCTGGTGGAAACGCGAAAGAACAGCACGGTGGTGCCGACAGCGGCTCTGTTGCGCGGTCCGCAAGGGACCTTTGTTTATACCGTGAATGCGGACAAGACGGTGCAGGATAAGGCGGTGACCGTGGCGTTGACGCAGGGCGATACGACGGTGGTGACCAGCGGAGTGAATCCCGGAGATACGGTGGTTACCGACGGCCAGGATAAATTGCAGCGAGGCAGCCGCATAGAGCCGCGGGGCACGTCCGGAGCGGGGCCGGGGTCTCAGCCGGTCACGGGTGCGGTGCGACGGCCGCAGCAGCCTGCCAAGGGCAATTCAAATTCGCCGATCTCGGGAATTCCAGGTTCATGAGTCCTTCACGGCTATTCATCCTGCGTCCGGTGGCGACGACGCTGCTGATGTTCGGCGTGTTGCTGGTGGGCTGGGTTGCGTTCTTGCAGCTGCCGGTCTCGGCGCTGCCGGAGGTCGATTATCCGACCATCCAGGTGGTGACGTTCTATCCGGGAGCGGATCCGGAGGTCATGGCGTCATCGGTGACGTCGCCGCTGGAGCGGCAATTCGGGCAAGTGCCGGGCCTGAGCCAGATGACGTCGACGAGTTCGTTTGGCAGCTCGGTCATCACGCTCCAGTTCGGACTCGATCAGAATATTGACGTCGAAGAGCAGCAGGTGCAGGCTGCAATCAACTCGGGCTCGACCTACCTTCCGACCGACCTGCCGAATCCGCCGATCTATAACAAGGTGAATCCCGCCGATGCGCCGATTCTGACGCTGGCGCTGAGTTCGGATTCATTGCCGCTGTCGAAGGTGGAAGATCTGGCCGACACTTCCTTGGCGCAGAAAATTTCCCAGCTGCCTGGCGTAGGACTGGTTTCGATCAGTGGCGGACAAAAGCCGGCGGTACGGATTCAGGCGAATCCGACGGCGCTGGCTTCTTACGGATTGAGCCTTGAAGACCTGCGGGCAGCGCTGGCGCAGGCCAACGTGGACCAGGCCAAGGGCGTGATCGACGGACAGCGGCAGGCGTACACGATCGGGGCGAACGATCAGCTTTTCTCCAGCGATCAGTACAAGCCGATCGTGATCGCCTATCACAATGGCGCTCCGGTGCGGCTGAGCGATGTCGCCAATGTGATCGACGGAACAGAAAACGATCAGCTCGCGGCCTGGATGAATCTGACGCCGGCGGTAATCGTCAACATTCAGCGGCAGCCGGGGGCCAATATCATCAGCGTGGTCGACCGCATTAAGAAGTTGCTGCCGCAGTTGCAGGCTTCGCTTCCCAGCGCGGTGAAGGTGCAGATTCTGACCGACCGCACGACCACCATTCGCGCCTCGGTTAAAGATGTTGAGTTCGAATTGATGCTGGCCATCGCCCTGGTGGTGATGGTGGTGTTCCTGTTTCTGCGCAATCTTTCGGCGACAACCATCCCCAGCGTGGCAGTGCCGCTCTCGCTGATTGGAACATTCGGCGTGATGTATCTGCTGGGCTACAGCTTGAATAATTTGACGCTCATGGCATTGACGATCTCCACTGGATTCGTGGTGGACGATGCCATCGTGATGATCGAGAACATCGAGCGCTTTCTGGAAGCGGGAGACTCACCGCTGGACGCAGCGTTGAAGGGTTCGGAGCAGATCGGGTTCACGATTATTTCGCTGACGGTTTCGCTGATTGCGGTGCTGATTCCGCTGCTGTTCATGGGCGATATTGTGGGACGGCTGTTCCGGGAATTTGCCGTGACGCTGGCGATCACCATTCTGGTGTCGGCGGCGGTTTCGCTCAGCCTGACGCCGATGATGAGCGCCAAGCTGCTCAAGCAGCAAAAAGAAGGAGCGAGAGGCCGGTTCTACGACATCACGGAGGACTACTACAACCGGATCATCGCCTTTTACGGGCGGACCGTGAAGTGGGTGCTGAAGCACCAGACGGCGACATTGCTGGTGACGGCGGCGACACTGGTACTCACACTGTTCCTCTACGTGATAGTGCCCAAAGGATTTTTCCCTGTGCAGGATACAGGCGTCATCCTTGGGGTTTCGGAAGCTCCCGATTACGTTTCCTTTGATGCCATGGCGCAGCGGCAGCAGGAGTTGGCCAAGGTCATCCTGCAAGACAAAGATGTGGACAGCCTCTCATCCTTCATCGGGGTGGATGGGACGAACACGACACCCAATGAGGGGCGAATCCAGATCAATCTGAAGCCTCTGGGTCAACGTTCCGACAATGCCTCGGCGATCATCCGGCGGCTGCAGCCGGCACTGGAAAAAGTGCAGGGCATCACGCTTTACATGCAGCCGGTACAAGATCTGACGGTGGAAGACCGGGTGAGCCGGACTGAGTTCCAGTACTCAATCGAAGATGCCGACGCGCAGGAGTTAGCGCAGTGGACGCCGAAACTGGTGGCGAAGCTGCAGACACTTCCGGCGCTGCGCGATGTGGCTACCGATCAGCTCAACAATGGCTTGCGAACGAACGTGACGATTGACCGCGACACGGCTTCGCGGCTGGGAATCTTCCCGCAGGCGATTGACAATACGCTGTACGACGCGTTCGGGCAGCGGCAGGTCTCGACTATTTTCACACAGTTAAACCAGTACCACGTCATTCTGGAGGTTCTGCCGAACTTCGCACAGAATCCCGAGAGCCTCAAAGACATCTACATCCGGCCCAGTTCGGTTACCGCAAACACAGGCGCTCCGACGGCGAATGGCGCGGCTGTGACCACGAGTGGGGCTCCGGTGCCGATCACGACTTTCACCCACATGCGGAACTCGAGCGCATCGCTGGCGGTGAATCACCAGGGGCAGTTTCCGGTAGTGACGTTGTCGTTCAATCTGGCGCCCGGCGCTTCGTTGGGAGACGCGACCAAGCAAATTCAGCAGGCGGAGAAAGACATTCAGTTGCCACCTAGCATTCATGCGGCATTTCAGGGCACGGCGGCCGCCTTTCAGAACTCGCTTTCGAGCGAGCCTTACTTGATCCTGGCTGCAGTAATCACGGTGTACATCGTTCTGGGAGTGTTGTACGAGAGCTATATCCATCCCATAACGATTCTGTCGACGCTGCCTTCGGCGGGCGTCGGCGCGATTCTTGCTTTGATGCTCACGGGAAACGATCTGACCGTCGTCGCGCTGATAGGAATAATCCTGCTGATTGGTATTGTGAAAAAGAATGCCATCATGATGATCGACTTCGCACTGGAAGCCGAGCGCGAGGAACACAAGCCGCCGGAGGAGGCTATTTATCAGGCGTGCCTGCTGCGCTTCCGGCCGATCATGATGACGACCATGGCAGCTCTGCTCGGCGGATTGCCGCTGGCACTTGGCACCGGCACTGGCGCCGAACTGCGACGGCCTCTGGGTATCACGATTGTTGGCGGGCTGCTGCTGAGCCAGTTGCTGACGCTGTATACGACCCCTGTGGTTTACCTGTGGTTTGACCGGCTGGCGCACCGGTTCTCGAAGTATCGCATCGGAAATGAGATTCCTTCGCAGCCGATGTCAGCGGATTGACGC
>DASYYT010000002.1:0-14797 GCA_035949755.1 Candidatus Sulfotelmatobacter sp. | reverse complement strand
CGCCAGTCCACATGCTCCCGCAGGTAATATTTTGCGAGCCCGGTCTCAAGAATGTAGCTGGAGGCAGTCATGGGAACGGCGAAGCTCATAGCGGTGGCGGATAACAGCGCCATCATGGCAAAAAAAGAGATCGCCATGGCCGGAATACTGGCGAGAATGTAGACATTGTGCAGCAGATCGCGACACAGACGAAGCAGGCCGAAAAAAGTCCAATCCGTAATTTCACCGTGGCACTTCATACCGGCGCTCATCAGCAGATCGCCTATCGCGCCCGGCACCACGATCAGAAAGACAAGAAGGGCAATCTTCATTCCTGACTAGGCCCCTCACTGGTCTTGGGATAGGTGAGCACGACCAGGAGAATGCCGATCGTGATGATGGAAATGCCGGCCCAGTGCAACGCGCTGACGTCCTCATTCACCCAGACCGCGCCCACGATCGCACTCAATACATAGGAAAACGACGTCACGGGCAAAACATAAGTGAGATCGGCCCAGCTCAGAAGCGAAAGCCGTGATGTCAGCCAGGCGGCCATGAAAAACACCCCCACCGCGACCCAGGGGTTGGCGAAGGCTTCAATGTAAGGTACAGGGGACCAGGACTCGACAATGCCGATCTGACGCAGGCCGCGGTTCAAAGCATAGTTGGCGACCACGTTGGTTGCGATTACTACCACGCTTACGACGGCGGTCTTGCCGATGAGACTATGTTTTCGCCAGCGTACCCGCTCCATCGGGCTGTCCAGCGTGGTTTTGAGCTGCATCTCCGGCATCGGAGCACCAAAAAGATTAGTTGCAATTGTGGCCAAGAGAGAACACGAAAAATCGTTGCGCTGCACGCGTTAATGCAAGCAGGTTGAAATGACTCGTCCTTCGATTTCCGCCTTTCCCATCAAGCGGGTCCCAAATTTTCCGCGAACGCAGCGTAAGGGAGTACAATCTGAGTCCATCTGGGGTTTCCGTTATCACGGACATTAAGAAACTAGCAAGTGCAGATGGCCGCCGTCCGCACCACCCGTGGAGCTTGAGCCCGCGCAGGACGAACCCATTCCCCAAAACCTTATGAGAATACTGCTCTACAACCCCGACAACGGGGTCACGCGCAATTTCATGCCGCATTTGTGGATGTTTCTCCTTCAAACCCTAACCCCTCCGGGCCACGAAGTATTGCTGATCGATGGCAACGCGCAGCCCATGGACGAAGCTCAGATCGCGCAATTCGTGCGCGACCGCAATATCGGGCTGGTCGGCATCGGCGCCATGACCCGCATGATCGCCAAGGCCTATCGCATGGCCGACGCGATCCGCGCGGTTGGAGTTCCCGTCGTAATGGGCGGGCCTCACGTCACGGAGATGCCGGATGAAGCTCTGGGGCGCGATGGAGGCCAACGTCACGCCGACGCCGTGGCTCTCGGCGAAGCCGATGAAACTTGGCCGCAGATTGTCCTGGATGCCGCGCGCGGCGAACTCAAAGACATTTACGCTCCCGTGGATGCGGCCGGCAAGGAACGCAAGCCCTCGCTCAAGGATTACCCCGCGATTCCCTGGCAGTCCATCGATCTCGATCAGTTCAACCTGGTTCCCGGCGTCGCCCGGCCCCTGCTCCAGAAAATTGGGGAAGGCTGGGGAACTTTTCGCATCATCCCCGTCGAATCCGGACGCGGTTGTCCTTACGGTTGCGAGTTCTGCACGGTCACCGGATTTTTCGGAGACTCCATCCGTTTCCGCACCAACCAGAGCGTGGTGAATGAGTTGCTCGCCCTAAAGGCCCGCGCCCGCAGCGAGAAGGGCCAGATGGCGGTCTTCTTCATCGACGACAATTTTGCCATTAATCTGAAACGCACCAAGTCTCTGCTGCGCGACATCATCGCAGCCAACGCCCAGGTGCATTGGGTGGCGCAGATCAGTGCCAACCTGCTGCGCGACGAAGAACTGGTTGACCTCATTGCCGCCTCGGGCGGCAAATGGATCTTCATCGGCATGGAATCCGTCGATCCAGCCAATCTCAAGGATATGAACAAAGGCTTCAACAAGCCCGAGGAGTACGCCGGCGTGCTGCAACGCCTGGCCAAGCGCAACGTCTACGCCATCACGTCGTTCATTTTTGGCATGGACAACGACACCACGGGAGTGGCCGAGCGTACGCTGCAGCAAGTTCGCACCTGGCCGCCGGGACTTCCCATCTTTGGCCTGTTGACGCCGCTGCCCGGCACTCCGCTCTACACGCGCCTCGACACCGCCGGCCGGCTCACTCGCCGGAAGCACTGGCAGGAGTTCATCCCCTTCGCCATGGCCCACACTCCGCTGAAGATGACCATCGAAGAAGCGCATGCGGAGGTGAACTATGGATGGTCTCATTCCTACAGTCCTGAGGCCTTGGCCGAGGCCGTGGATTTGCTCGATGACCAGCCTCTCGGCTATCGCGTCAATATCTTTCTCGCGCGCCTCTGTTTCCGCGGCATCTACTTCCCCATGTTAGGCAGGTTGCGGTGGTTCAAAGTGATTGCTCAAAACCGCAAAACCATTTCCAAGTTGGTGAAAGAAGCTGTCTTCGGCCGCCGGGTGCGGCCAGCTCCAGCTCCGTCGGAAAGCGCGTTCGAGGAAACCGCGGAAGCATCGGGAGACTAACCGCGCGCCCGAGCCGATTGGAAAAAGAGCCAGAAGAATCTGTTGGCCCATGCAGGAAAGCCCTGTCCAACGACGAGGGCTCTAATATGATTCCGCTATAGGTAAGCTGCTCGCGCTTGGAGTATCTTTCCGCAATCGTGGGAATGCTGCGAAACGGGGACTAAAAATAATCATGACCTGGATTCGAACTGTCTCGTGGGATGAGGCCGATGAAAAGCTACGCAAGGCGATTGACGGCGAGAAGACGCTATATCCAAAGGAATATGCGACGCCGGTGCATCCCGATGCGTCGGGAGCGTCGTCAATCGTGGGATCGCACACGCTGATTCCCGAGGCGCTCTATCACGCGTTCTCGACCTTTGGCGCGCTGATGTCGCCCGACCTGCCGCTCGAACGCCGCCAGCACGAGATGATCGCGACCATGGTCTCGGTGACCAACCGGTGCGTCTTTTGAATCGAATCGCACGCAGAGTTTCTGCGTAGGGTGACGCTGGATAAGGCATTGGTCGAGGCGCTGGAGAAGGATTACACCACCGCGCCCATCTCACCCCAGGATCGCGTGATGCTCGACTACGTGGTCAAGCTGACCAAGGACGCCACCAAGGTTTGGAAGGATGACATCGAGCGGCTGCATTCCGTGGGGTTTGATGACCGCGGAATCCTGCAGATTACGCTGATTGCTTCGTGGTTCAACTACATCAATCGCGTGGCCGATGCGCTCGGGGTGGGGAGAGAATAGCCGGATTTGTGCTCCTGCGGCTGCGCCCGGTCATAAGTTCGGAGATAGCTAGTACGAGAATCCCTGAATCTCGTTTACGTTCGATGACGGCCCATCCACGAATCCCGTCCGCGTGCTCGGATGCAGCGCGATGTGCGCGGCGATCACGTTAAACGCGTTCGAGAAGCTGAATCCGTTGATCGTTTTCTGCAGAACGCCGTCGATGTCGTAAACATAAATCGTGCTGCCCGATGCCGAGCTGGAATTGGGCTGGGCCACGAAAAAAAGTTTGTGAATGGCGTCGTACTCGACATCGGCGCCGCTGTAGAACTGCTGTTCGCCGCTGTTCGGCAGCACCACGGTGAATCCCGCTTGAGTATTGAGATCGTAAAATTCCACGCTGGCATCGTCTTCGGTGGTCGTGCAGGCAATGTTGTCGACCGGGTCGACCGCGATCCCGTTGACGAATCCGAATCCGATGCCCGTGAACTCGCGGAACGTCCCTTTGCCGACATCGACCAAGCCGATCACCGGAAAACAGCCGAAGCATCCATCGCCCCCGCCGAGAATTGCCTGATTCGTCGCCGGGTTGTAGGCCATCGGCGGAACGACGCTGCCGAAATTGTAGGAGTCGGTGATCTTGACCACCGGCCCGAAAGTATTGGCCGCGACATTCGCGCTGAAGACCCAAGGGATGAAGTTTCCACTGTTGTCCTCCGCGAACACGGCATTGTTTGTCGTTCCCTGGTTGCGGCTCACTTCGCTGAGCAGATGTTGCGTGCCGATGGGTGGCGTCCACTTGCCCGTGAATTTGTTGGCAGTCAAGGGATTGATGGTCAGGAAACTACGCTGCACGTTGAGAAAGCTGACGACGTGTTCATGTTCGACCAGGCCAACCGACTTGCCCACGACTCCCAACGTGATGAAATCATCTTGCGTTTCGGTGCGAACCAGCACGCTAAGGATTTTGCCGGTCTTCTGATCGAAGGTCTCGACCGCCGCCTCGACCTTCCCGTTCGAAAGGTTCAGTGCCTCAGACAACACTCCTTCTGTACCGTTCTGATCAATATCAAAGCCGAAAATCTGGCCGCCGAATTTGCTGTGCACGATGATGGGAGCGGCAGGAGACGGCGCAGTTTGCCCGAGGGCCAGAGCGGCTGCGCCGAAAAACAATCCCAGAAAGATGGCGACGTCTCGTAGGGTTCGCATGCGGAAGTCTCCTCATGGGGACCAGATAGAGTATTGCTCCAGCCTGCGCCTGGTGTCACGAAGTTGTCGGGAAATTGTCAAAAGCCCTCAGGACCAGCTTTTACGGCTTGTAGGGGACGCTGTAGTGGGAAGCGATGACTTGCCAGTTGCCGCCGGCTTTCATCCATACATCGGTGAGGCGGTCGTGATATTCGTAAGGCTTGCCCTTGGATTCGCCTTTTTCATGGTAGGTCCCGGTGACGATGGCCGTGTTGCCGTGCATGCGAACTTTCAGGTCGGATAACTCGGCGACTTGCACGTGAACGGTGGCGTCGGCGCTATGCGTAATGTATCCCGCCTTGCTATAGACGCTGCCATCCTCGATGGTGATGACGAATTCGTCGGACAGCAGCGACGAGAGGATATCGATGTTGTGCTGCTTGTAAGACTCGGCCCACTTCAGTTCCAGCGCGCGGATAGTCGCGGCATCGGACTTCTCCTGGGCGTGCAGGCTCCCGATTGAGATGGCGAGAAGGCAGAGAATCAAGAGCCAACCTTTGCTTACATGCATGTACCTATCTTGCACAATCTGGAAACCGCCACAAGTTCCTTGCGTAATCCCTGAGCCCCAGAGGACGGACGAACCTCTGTGTCCCACTGTGGTTAGGCGCCGGCCTGTGCTCGATAGGGCAAAACTGGTGCGGTTGAGAAACTGTACTTCCTCACCGCCCCGGGGAACGGTGTTCCAATAGACTTTAAGAAGGAGTTCATGCTCTCCCGAGCCGCGCGTTAACTCATGGCCGAATCGCTAGCCACGTTCTTCCTCGAACATTTTCGCAAGCACGCCGCTGAGCGCGCCTACCGCCAGAGACGTGGCTACCGCACGGAGTCCTTTACTTACGGCGAAGTGGTGTCACTGGCGACGGGATTCGCGAATGACTTAGCGGCCCGACAAATTGCCCAAGGCGACCGGGTGATGCTCTGGGGCGAGAATTCCGCCGAGTGGGTGGCAGCGTTTTTCGGCTGCGCCCTGCAGGGAGTCGTTGTAGTTCCGATGGATGACGGCGCCTCGGCGGATTTCGCCATGCGCGTTTTCCGCCAGGTTGAGGGGAAACTGCTGGTTGGGTCGCGGCCGCATGTCCGGGAGTGCGGGCATTCCGTGCCGGCTCTTACTTTTGAAGAATCAGCGGCACTCAAGCATTCAGCGGTTACGGCGCGTGCAGCCGAGGTGGGGGCGAATGACATCCTGCAGATCGTTTTTACCTCCGGCACGACGGCGGAACCCAAGGGCGTCGTCATCACGCATGGCAACGTGCTCGCCAACATTGCTCCGCTGGAACGGGAGATGGGCGCGTACTTGAAATATGAGCGCCTGGTTCATCCCATACGTTTTTTGAACCTGCTGCCGCTCAGTCATGTCTTCGGTCAATTTCTGGGAATGTTTTTGCCGCCCATTCTCGGCGGGACCGTGGTTTTTCAGGAAGAGCTGAAGCCCTCGGAAGTGATGAACACGATTCGCCGTGAACGTGTCTCGGTGCTGGTGAGCGTGCCCCGAGTGTTGCAATCGTTGCAGCAGAAGATCGAGCGCGATCTGGAAGATCACGGCCGGCTCGCCGCGTTCCGCAGGCAATTCGCGGCGTCAAAAGATCGGCACTTTTTGCTGCGCTGGTGGATCTTTCGCGCCATTCGCCGGCAGTTTGGCTGGAAGTTTTGGGCCTTCATTTCAGGCGGTGCAGCGCTCGACAGCGCTACGGAAGAATTCTGGCATCGGTTGGGCTATGCCGTCATTCAAGGCTACGGGCTGACGGAGACTACCTCGCTGATCAGCGTGAATCATCCCTTTCGGCTTGGCCGCGGATCGATCGGCAAGGTGCTTGCCGGACGCGAAGTGAAACTGGCCGAAGACGGAGAGATTCTGGTGCGGGGCGGCGGCGTAGCTTCCGGGTATTGGGACGGTCAAGGCGCGCATGCGGTATCCGATGAACAGGGCTGGTATCGCGCAGGCGATATTGGCGCGCTGGATGAGGCCGGAAATCTGTATTTCAAAGGCCGCAAGAAAGACGTGATTGTTACGCCGGGCGGCATGAAGGTTTATCCGGACGATTTGGAAGCGGCGCTGCGGCGGCAACCGGAGGTGAAGGATTGCGTGGTCGTGGGCATGGAGCGCGGAGGGAACGCGGAGCCGTGCGCCGTGGTGATCCTGCGCCATCAGGCCGATCTGCAGGCGGTAGTGCAGCGGGCGAATGAATCGTTGGCGGATTATCAGCGGATGAGGCTGTGGCTGGAGTGGCCGCAGGACGATTTTCCTCGCACCAACACCCAGAAGCCGCGCCGAAATGTGATCGCCGAAGCGGTGCGGCAGAAGATGCGAGAAATTCCTGCGGTCGCGCAAATTGCGCCCGAGCAATGGGGCGGCCAAACTGAAGGTGGACCCTTGGGGGAGTTGATTTCCCGAGTTGCTGGACGGCCCGCCCCACCCCTGCGCGAGGATGCGCGTCTCGATTCCGATCTCGGACTCAGTTCACTCGAGCGCGTGGAGTTGATGGGCGCCCTCGAAGACCGCTACCAGGTCGACCTCAGCGAGGCGCGCTTCAGCGCCGTGCAGACCGTGGGCGATCTCGAACGCCTGCTGCGCGGAGAAACACCGCGCGCCGCGATTTACCACTATCCCAGTTGGGTCTTGCGCTGGCCGGTGACCTGGGTGCGCATGGCCGCGCATTATCTGCTGATGCGGCCGGCGATTTTCCTGCTGGGATGGCCAAAGATTCTAGGCCGGGAGCACTTGCGCGGGGTCCAGGGTCCTTTGCTGGTTATTTCGAATCACGTGGGAGACGTGGATCCCGGTTTCATTCTTACCGCATTGCCGGCGCGCTTTCGGCATCGGCTCGCGACGGCTACTGGCGGCGAGGCGTTGGAGGCCTTGCGCACGCCCCCACCCCGGCGAAATTTTTTATTGCGGATCTATGATCGCCTGCAGTGGTTTTTGGGCGTGTCGTTGCTCAACTTGTTTCCACTGCCTCGCGAAGCCGGATTCCGGCAGAGCTTCGCGTATGCGGGAGCGGCCGTCGATCGCGGATACAGTGTGCTGGTCTTTCCCGAGGGCCGCCATTCCAAGGATGGAAGGATGAATCCCTTTCGCGCCGGGATTGGGCTGCTGGCTCAGAATCTCGGGATTCCGGTTCTTCCCATGCGCATTGACGGGTTGTTCGAAGTCAAGCAAGCCGGCAAGAATTTTGCCGCTCCCTTCAAAATTACAGTGCGCATCGGAACTCCAATGAAATTTGCGCCCGAGAAGAATCCGCAGGGGTTTGCAACGGAACTGGAGAGAGCAGTTGCGGAATTATAGGCACGCTCGAAATGGCATGCTCCGGGACAGAAGAAGGCATTCTGTTTCGTATGACTGGTGAAAGTTTTTTGACTGGAACAAAAATGCCACCCCTTTCGAGGTGGCACGGAATAGTCTCTGATGGTTTTCTAGCGTTAGGTCACGGTGATCGTGACACCCGTCGACTTCACCCCATTGGTGACTACATACAGAGTGTAGGTTCCGGGGGGGACGCTGGCAGGCACGTCGAAGTGCGTGCTCATGACCACGCCCCTGGCGATGGAGTGAGTGCTGTCGTTGTGAGTGAAGAACCAGTACTCCTGGTTTCCATTGGTAATGTAGATTAACGGATAGTTGGTGTCGCCCTGGTAGTCGTCGCCATAGGCGTTGTTCTGCGTCAGGCCATTGAGCTGCTTGCCATTCAGGACATAGTTGGTCACGCCGTGCGCCACCGTGCTGGGGTACGAGGTGATGACCGGCGCCGTGCCTGAAATGTTTCCGAGTGCCGGTGTATAGATCTCCACAAGACCACTGAAGTCCGTGAACATGGTCTGGCCAGTAGGCAGGATCATCAAGTGCCCGACGTATGACGGATCACCGGGGCAATTCGTTGGATTGGACGTCGTCGCCATGGTGTTGCTGGAGGGAGTGTATTCGACAAACTGGCAGCCAGCGCCGAATCCGGAGGGGCCAAGCATTGCCAGTACATTTCCGTTTGGCTCCAAGGAAGCGGGAGCATCGTAGGCCGTGAGGCCGCTGGGCGGAGTGGGGCCAACTGAGAAGCTGTTGCTGGAGAGGTGGTAAATGCTGGTGTTATTCGTCGCGCCGAACGCGATCGCGTTATTGGTGCGGTCGTAGGTCAGGACTACCGGGCCAAGCTCGTGGCCAGTGTTATCCCACAACTGAGCCGTGGTGTTCGGGCCGCAAGACCAGGTGCCCATCGTGTAGACGCCGCCTATGACTTGGTCGGTGGAACGCAGTTCTGCCGCCATGGTGCTGTTGCTGCAAGCAGGATTCTGCCAGGCATCGACCATCAACAGTTTTCCGCTGGGAAGCAGCGTGAATCCCTGTTCGTCGTTGTAGTTGGTGGTGTTGGTGGATAACACCCAGGTGTTCCTCGCCTTGAATTCGGCGGTCTGTGACGAGCAGCAGTTCGCCTGCAGGTATCTGCCGTTCGACAAGGTCACGCTCTCGGCATCGCCGATGGTGGTCCATCCCGTCGGCGGCGCGTTCGAGAGCCAAGTGCAGGCTCCGAAGGGAGTGCAGGTTCCGAGGGCGCCCAAGGTCGTCCACACCGCGCTGCCGAGGTTATATTCGCCGCCCTCGATCAGCACGTTCTTGCCGCTGCCGAACAGCACTTGCGAACTGAAATACAACGGACCGTAGCCAGAAGGCAGTGCGCCACCCGAGCTCCAGGTTCCGTTGACGTAGCTGCCCGTGCTGTCGGGCGTCAAGATGAGCCAGTTCCGCGATTGGGGTTCGTGTACCAGGATGCGGCCATCGCGCAACTGCAGCATGACGCCGACGCTCGCGCCGGGCGCATGGTTAAGGGGTGTCCAAAACTGGGCGTTCGCGATGCTACACCAAGCCACCACGAGAATAGAGATACATAGTGTTCGAAACACCTTCATAGAGTTATTGACCTCGCAATTTTTTAGGGTTGTCTAAACGAGGCTTCGGACACGGACTCCAATTGATTTCCCCACAGATGGAAAGAAGTCCCGACGAGTCCCACTCGCAGTCCCAAGTCGCGGGATTATACCCCGCATCGCCGAGTGCCCGAGCAACTGCCCTTCAGAATTTACAATTATTTTTTTTGCGAGCAGAAAATGTTTGCAAGAACTTGCAAACTCCGCGCCAGCACAAGCTTTTCACGAGGCGGAAAGACTCAGGGTCGAAAGACTCACCGGCATGACGGGAAGATCATTCTTCATCCATCTCCATTTCGTCATGCCGCATGTCTTTCTCCGCTTCGATTTCCGGAGCGTGCGCCTCGCGTAGCTGACGATTGAGTGAAGGGACGTCGGTGTTCTTGAATTCGTTCCAGCGCTTGAGCAGATCGGAACTGCTCCGCTCTACCGGCGCCAGAGCTTCCATCTGTGCCGAAGTCGGTTCGGCATCGGATTGCCAGATCTCCTGATAGAGAGTGCTGGCTTCTCCACTCCGGCGGCTGAGTGTGGGCTCGGGAGATGGTGGAGCGAAAAATCCTCCGGGAGTTCCGAGTAAAGCCGTCAGTTTCTTCTGAAATTCTGCGACCGCATCTTTGACCGGAGAATTCGCTTGCGAACTCAGCTCCTCCAATTGTGCGCGAATCGAGCCGCCTTGAATAACAGCTTCCGACAAGTTAGTAACCAGGGATGCCAGTTGCATTTCCGCCCGGAATTTTTTCTGCAAGCCCGCAGCCGAAGTCCTGACCCGGGGATCCATCTTGACCGTCAGAGGAGCGGTCGACGTTTTTCCGTCTGCCGTGAGCCGGACCGTATACGTGCCCGGTAAAACCGCGGGGCCAAGCGGATACCGTGGCGTGTCATGAGGGATAGCCGCGATCGGATACTCGTGGCGCGTTGAGGTGGGCGCGGCATAGCCCAGATCCCAAATCCAGCGATGCATTCCCGGATCCGCCGAGAGATGCCTTGGGCTGCGCACCCAGTACAGCGGAATCAATTGCTTTTGCAGTTCTTCTTGCGTAATGGCGGGCTTGTCCGTATTGGAATAACGGCGAATCAAGTGATTCTGCGCGTCGAGAATTTCCAGTGTGACGTTGGTAGCTGCCGAGGGCAAATAGTAATCCAACGCCGCGCCGGCAGGGGGATTCGGCGCCGCAGGTTCATCGGGCGGAAGCGGTGTGTCGGTGTTGGTATCGCGCCGCATGCGATACGCAGGTGCGGGCGCGAAGAGATGAATCGAACTCGCCAGATTCGCCGACGCTTCCCGCAGCGGCTCAATATCGTCAATGATCCAGAAACCGCGCCCGTGGGTGGCGACGATCAGATCATCCTGGTGAATCCACAGATCGCGCATGGACGTGTACGGCAGGTTCAGCTGCAGCGATTGCCAGTGCCCGCCATCATCAAATGAAACCCACACGGCGTTTTCTGTGCCTGCGAAGAGCAGGCCTTTGCGGACTGGATCTTCGCGCACGGTGTCAACCGGTCCAAAATCCGGGAGGCCTGAGGCGATCAGCGTCCAGCTTTGCCCGCCATCATGCGTGCGGTAGATGTACGGGCGCATATCGTTAACGCGGAAGCGGCTCACCGAGGCGTATGCGGTTTGCTCGTCGAAATGCGAAGCAGAAATTTGCGTGACTTTGCTCCAGGGCGTCAGCTCTTTGGGCGTGATGTCGGACCAATTCTTGCCGCCGTCGCGGGTGATCCAGAGCAGGCCGTCGTCGCTTCCCGCCCACAACGTGTCCACCGTCTTGAAGGACGGGGCGAGAGCATAGATCACGCCGCGCTGTTTTTCGGCACCCTTGTTCATCAGTGATCCCACACTGGCCGGGGCGCCGGGATTTTCCCGGGTCAAATCCTTGCTGATGATCTGCCACGAATTTCCGCCATCGCCGGTCTTGAACACAACATTCGTCGCGTAGTAGAGCACGTGCGGATCGACCGGCGAAAACATGACCGGCTCGGTGCGATCGGCGCGGTAAGCCGGATTACGCAGCGGAAGGGGTGTAACGTTCTGCACTTCGCCGGTGGACCAGTGAAATTTCGAAACCTCGGTCCGCCCGCCGCCATAAACAATATCGTGATCAAGCGGATCGGGCGCGACGTAGCCGTACTCGATCACTCCGACCGGATGCCAGTTGCGAAAAGTGATTTCGCCGTCGTTGCCGCGCGTCGAGATGCAAACCGAGCCGCTCTCCTGCTGTCCGGCGCAAACGTGATAGGGGAAATCGTTATCAGCAATCGCGTGATACAGCTGCGCCGTGGGCTGGTTGTACCAGGAACTCCAGGTCTGGCCGCGGTTCACCGTGACCAGCGCGCCCTGATCGCTGACCAGAAGAATAATGTCTCCGTTGTTGGGATTGATCCAGAGGTTCTGGTAATCGTCGCCGCCGGGCGCTCCGCGAAAGCCGGACCAGGTTTTGCCGCCATCGGTCGAGCGCATGGTAACGGTGCTGGCAACATAGACGAGGTCGGGATTTTTCGGGTCAACCTTCGGGATGGGTAGATCGCCGCCGCCGATGCGGCCGGAGGGTCGCGGATCGTCAGTAATCTTCGCCCAGGATTCACCCGCATCGTCGGAGCGGTAAACCGCGAGCTTTCCCGAAGCCGTCCCCAGCGTGGCATAAAGGCGACGCGGATCGCTGGGCGCGATCGCCACATAAATTTGCGAGAGATCCGCCGGCAGGCCGTCGGTCAATTGATGCCAGGTAGTCCCTCCGTCGGTGGATTTGAAAAGTCCGCCGCCGGTGCCGTTGAATTCGTTGCCGTCTTCCCATGGCCCCTCGCGCACTTCCCACATCGAGGCGTAAATCACATCCGGATTCGACGGGTCGATCTCGACGTCCGAGCCGCCCGTGTTCTCGTCTTTCGAAAGTACCTTCTGCCAGTTCTGACCGCCGTCAGTGGAGCGGTAGATGCCGCGCTCTTGGCTGGGTCCGTAGGGATGCCCAAGGACTGCTGCAAAAACTTTATTAGCATCGCGCGGATCGACCGCGAGCGCCGGAATTTGCTGGCCGTCGGCGAGGCCGAGATGCGCCCAGGTTTTTCCTGCATCCGTGGATTTGTAGATGCCGTTGCCCACGGAGAGGTCAGGGCGGTGCAATCCCTCGCCGCTGGCGACGTAAACCATGTTCGGATCGGTGGCGGCCACGGCGATCGCGCCGATCGATTGCGTCGGTTCGTGATCGAAGATCGGGTTCCAGGTGCGGCCGTAGTCGTCCGACTTCCAGACTCCCCCGTTCACTTGGCCCACGTAAAACACGTTGGGCTGGCTGGCAACGCCGGCGGCGGCGCGTGTGCGTCCACCGCGAAACGGCCCGATCATCCGCCAATGCAGATCCTGATACGCACTTTCGGGAACCTGGCTCCAGGTGAAACTGGCGGTGAAAAGAATGGTTGAGAACAGAAGGAAACGAAGGATGACTCCGGATCGGTTCATCTGGCCCCCTCAAGCAAGACGCGGCAAATACCTAGAATAAATCAAAAGCGCAGTGATTGTAATTGCGCCGGCCGATCGAGTCTGAGCTTCCCCGATTCTGAACAATTTCGCTTGGGCCATTCCGGTTGGGCGTTTATGATGTCGGAGCTTTCTTACTCCCATGAGTCCTCGGCATTCCGCGAAACTTCGTCGCTTTCTGGCCAGCACTCTGCATTGCGCGCTACTGATCAGCCTGTGCTCTGTGGTTGCCGGCGAGCGCGGTCCCGCAGCACTGGCAAGCGTTCCGCAGAATCCAGGACTCAAGCCGATTCTCAACTACATTTCTACGGCTTGGGACGAGCTAACGCGCTCGATGACGGAATGCAAAAGCGTTGTCGATCCAAAAATCACCACGGTGTCCGTTCTGTATTTGCCCGCGGGCTTCGCCGAGCCGGCGGCATTGCAAAAGCTGAGCGGCGATTGCAAGGTGCGGATCGAACATCTGGCCATGCCCATCCATCAACTGGGCGAGGTCAACACCAGCAACATCGATCCGCCGGGCCTGCTCTATCTGCCCAATAAGTACGTGGTGCCGGGCGGGCGCTTCAACGAGATGTATGGATGGGACAGTTATTTCATCATCCGCGGTCTGCTGCGCGCCGGACGCGTGGACCTGGCGCGCGGGATGGTGGACAATTTCTTTTTTGAAATCGAAAATTATGGCGCCATGCTCAATGCCAATCGCACCTACTATCTGACACGGTCGCAGCCTCCGTTCCTGAGCTCGATGTTTGTGGATGTGTACGAGGCATTGCAAAAGCAGGGGGCTCAGAAAGATTCTCAGGCAGACCGGGAGTGGCTCGAGCGCGCCTACGCCGATCTCGCCAAAGATTACGAAATGTGGACGCGCGATCCGCACCGGGCTGGCCAGACCGGGCTCTCACGCTACTACGATTTCGGGGAAGGCCCGCCTCCCGAGGCGGTGAAGGATGAAGCCGGGTTTTACAAGAAGGTCGCGGAATATTTCTTTTTCCATCCCGGCCAGGCCGACGACTACGTGTGGGCGACAAAGCCCGGCGTCCAGGAACCGGTCGCAGGGTCGCCCTATTCCGTGCAGGTGTGCGATGTCGCGACCACCATGGCGCAGCCCAATTGCGAACCGGCCCGCCAGTTCAAGCTGAGCGCCGACTATTACAAAGGGGACCGTTCCATGCGGGAATCGGGCTTCGACGTGAGCTTTCGCTTTGGGCCGTTTGGGGCGGCCACGCATCATTACGCTCCCGTGTGCCTGAACACGCTGCTCTACAAGACGGAAAAGGATCTGGCGCAAATCAGCCTGTGGCTGGGCCAGCAGAACAATGCCAGACAGTGGAACCAGCGCGCGGACGACCGCAGGAAACTCATCACAAAGTATCTGTGGAACCCGCAAGCGGGGCTTTTCTTCGATTTCAATTTCGTGACTGACCGCATGTCGGATTATCAGTACGCGACCACGTTCTATCCGCTGTGGGCAGGATTGGCCACCCCGGAACAAGCCCAGGCGGTGGCGGGAAATTTGAAGATCTTCGAACGGCCGGGCGGCATTCCGATGAGCAATTTCGATAGCGGCGCGCAGTGGGATTTGCCTTACGGCTGGGGAAATATCGAGATGCTCGCCATTGAGGGCCTGCGGCGCTATGGATACAACGCCGATGCGGATCGCGTCTCCTATGAGTTTCTCTCGACGGTCGCCGAGAATTTTCGGCGCGACGGCAACATTCGCGAAAAGTACAACGTCGTGACCAAGTCATCGGAGGCGCACGCCGAACTCGGATACCACATGAACGTGGTCGGCTTCGGCTGGACCAACGCGGC
>DASYYT010000001.1:0-35383 GCA_035949755.1 Candidatus Sulfotelmatobacter sp. | reverse complement strand
TCCGACTCAACTCTCGCGCCGATTTGCCGATAGAACGTTAGAGGCACGGCCTCGACTATGCCTACGGTCGAGCAATACGCTGCGTCCATCGTCGAGAAATACCACGTCGATGCCGATACCGGATCGCCCTCGCACCGGGCGGCCGACGAGATTATTCCGCTGCTCAAGCAGTGGGGCAAGCAGTATCTGCAGGGGATCACGCTGTCGGGCGCTTACGCAAAAAATACCGCCATCACGCTGTCTTCGCACGTGGATGTGCTGATCGCGCTCAGCCCGGTACCGAACATGGACATGAAGAAAGTTTTCTGGAGCCTGTTCGAGTTTTTCAGCGACCGCAACCTGCGCCCGCGCACGCGCGACGTTTCGGTGCAGGTGCAGTGCAAGGGGCTGTGGGTGGACCTGATTCCGGCATGCCGCGACCGCGGATCGTCCGGCAACCTGCTGTACAACAAAAAGCTTGACGCCGCCGTTTCCACCGACGTGGCGCAACACATCCACCTGATCGCCAATTCCGGGCGGCAGCAGGAGATTTGCGCGCTCAAGATCTGGCGGGCGCGGCAGTCGCTGGATTTTCCTTCGCTCTATCTGGAGTTAACCGCGCTGCACGCGCTGGAAGGCGAGCGTTTCGGGCAGCTTGCCGATAATGTGCTCACCGTGTTGCGCTATCTGGCGAGCCGGTTCGAGCCCGCGCAGGTGCGGGATCCGGCGAACGCGAAAAATGTTCTCTCGGACGATCTTTCCGAGAGCGGACGGCAGGCCATCGCCAAAGCCGCGCGCAATGCGCTCTATGACGAGAATTGGAAAAGAATTATCTGGTAGGACTTCGGCAAAATCTTCCGCTGCCCGCAGTAGTTTTCAGCCGTTCCGTCGAAGCGCGGCTTTTTGCGGAAGGCGGCCCTTAAGGTTTAAAAGCTTCCGTGGAAAAACACCCCTCCATGCTATGCTGATGGCATGGATCATATCGCAGTCCTACGCGAAAAAGTTGGAAGTCTCCGTGCCGAGATCGCTCAGATTCGAGAGCTGAACGATCTATACCGGCGTGAGCACCGCAATGAAACCGAGGCGCAGGTCGCCCACGGCCAGAGGAACGAGCGGCTACAAGCCATCCAGGCGGAACTCTCCCAACTGGCTGATTTGGGCCGGAGGGTTCGCTCCGTGGAACAGATGAAGGAACAGCATCGCGCGCGTCTGCATCCCGTTGACAAGGCGTCATAGAAAGCGGCGCCAGCAGCCCAGATCATCGCCAGAAATCGACGTCGCACATTGACCGGCGGCCAAAACGCGGAATCGCCTGGTCTCAGCGATTTTGCAACCGAGTCCTGGCCTGGACTTTAGCGCGCCGTCTTAGGTAGACCCGAGGAGACTGAAGAGCAAGATCGAGAATACGATCACGGTGAACACGACGTACATGCGGTCGCGCTCTTGCGCAAAGCCAAAGATCGAAAAAGCAACTCGGGCTATGGGAGTCGCGATCAGCAGCAAGAGCCCTAACTGGATGATGCCGCGACCATGCCATGCCACTGACTCGCCGATGATTCCGCGGACGTCTCGAAGGTCCGCAGGCTCGCCACGGAACACGCCGAATTCCACGGGGGAGTGACCATGCCGCCACAGATAAACAGCGCCGCCAATCGAGACCACAAGCGCAGACAGCAGTACCCCGGCCCGCAGCAGGTTCCCAAGAACATTTTCGATTCTCTGGTCGGTCCAGCTTCGTCCTGATTGCACTTAGATCCTCCCCGAGAAGCCGTTGTAGAGCATCTCAATCGCCAGAAGCACAATCACCAGGCTGAACCCGAGGCGCAAGTGCTTGGTATGCAGCCTGACCAAAATTCTGGCTCCCAACAAGGAGCCGGCGAGAACCCCCAACATCACCGGCATGGCGAGTCCGGGATCAATGTAACCGCGGCTCAGATACACGCCCGCGCTCGCGGCGGCGGTGACGCCGATCATGAAATTGCTGGTGGTGGTCGAGACTTTGAAGGGGATTCTCATCGCCTGATCCATGGCAAGAACCTTCATAGCGCCGGAGCCGATGCCAAGCAGACCCGACAGAGCGCCCGCGCCAAACATGAGGCTCCATCCTGCAGGAACGTGCTGCACGTTGTAAGCTCTCTTCCCCTCCGCATCCGGGAAACTACCGTTCAAGCGCAAGCGAGTCGCAAGCGGATCGGGTGGGAGGGCACGTTCGGCTAGAGATCGAGGCTTCCTGGAAAAATATGCGGAAAACAGCAGCACCACTCCAAAAATAATCGCAATCGCATGCGTGGACACACGGGTCGCCAGCGTTGCGCCGAACAGCGCACCTATGGTGGTGGCGATCTCGAGAAACATCCCAATCCGGATATTGGAGAAGCCTTCTTTCACGTAAGCTGCCGCCGCCCCTGAAGAGGTTGCGATCACCGATACCAGCGAGGCACCGATGGCGTATCGGATGTCCACCTTGAAAAACAGGCTGAGCAGAGGAACCAGCACCACGCCTCCACCCAAGCCGGTCAATGCACCTACCAGGCCCGCGATCATCGAACACCCGCATACCAGCAGGCTAAACTCCAGAACAGTCATGAAATCCTTTCAGTATCTAAATCTACGACACAGGACAGAAGAGTCTAAATGCAGTAGAGGGGTTGGGAAAAGCAAGGCGATTGGATTGTGGTGAAGAAATCAACCCTGGCGAGAAACTCGTCTTTTTTGCCAGGTATCTTGGTCGGGCCGCGGTCAGATGTTACTTGGGGAAGGTTTGGCCAAAGCCGGGCGGTGCCGAATCTGTCGCGGAATTGAGATACCCGAGGCGCATCCGGGGATCGCGCCGGGTGCTAGGATTGCCAGACCAACCGGCGGGAGCATCGTTTGGGCGAATTCCAGATATTCGGACTTATTAGTGGACTGTTGCTGCTGGCCTTTGGCGCCAACCGGCTTTTTCGCGTGACGCGTATTCCCGATCTGGTGGTTCTAATGGTCATGGGCCTCGTTTTGGGCCCAACGCTGAAGTGGGTCAACCCCGACCAGTTCAGAGCCTTCACTCAAATCCTGGGCTCGCTAGCCCTCATTCTCATCTTGTTCGAAGGCGGGATGGAATTGAACCTCCGCGAAGGGATACAGCACTTTCCCGGCGGAGTCGTCCTGGCATTTTTGGGCTATGGCTTGGCGTTCGGAGCCGTGGCTGCCGCCGCGCATTGGAGTTTTTGGCTTCCGTGGAGGTCGGCGGTCTTGCTGGGGGGAGTTTTCGGTTGTACTAGCAGCACGGTCGTGATGCCCGTCCTGCAGCAACTGCGCGTGCGCGCGCCGGTTCGAGTCACGCTCCTGTTGGAGTCAGCACTCGGGGATGTGATTGCAGTGCTTACCGTAAGCAGTCTGCTGAACACCTCCACTGGGGTTGCGAAGTTTTCCGGGTTCATGTCCGGATTTCTCCTCGACGCGGGTATCGCCTCAGGAATGGGAGCGCTCGCGGGCATCCTCTGGTGGTGGCTGTGGCCTCGTTTGGCTCCGCAGAAATTCAGCAACACGGTTGCCTTCGGAGCCGTCCTCGGCATTTACGCGGTGACCCATGCGGTTGGGGGCAGCGGATTGCTGGCGGTCCTGGCCTTCGGTTTGATCCTGGGCAACCTGCCAAATCGCGGGGATATTGCAGCGCGGGAATTGCAATTCCTCAGCTTTCACTCCGAACTAAGCTTCCTGGTACGCTCTTTCTTTTTCGTCCTGCTGGGAGTCATCGTTGAGTTCGTGGGCAAGGCTTACATACTGCCGATCCTTGCGATTCTGGGGGCCCTGCTGGTATCGCGGTTCTTGGCCGTCCAGGTGAGCCGCATTGCGCTCCGAGGGATCTCCTCCATGGAGCGAGAGCTGCTGCTGCTGATGATGCCCCGCGGACTGATCACGGCGGTGCTGGCGGTGCAGGTTGTGCAAGCCAGGGGAGAAGAGTTCTCGTTCTTGCCGGCTATGGCATTTACCACAATCCTGGCCACCAACCTTCTTATGGTAGCCAGTTCGATTCGCACCAGGCCCGAAGCGGTGTTGGAACAGCCTCCCGTAACCCACGGCTCGTCCGAATCGCCCTCCGGGTAAGCACGACCGTTCGTGGACGAGTTTGCTGGGCAAAGCGGAAACTGTGCGGCGATGGGCGAAAAATCCATAGCACAAGTTTGCCCCGATTTTGCTCAGCTACAACCACCCACAGAATAAATATTTGGCATAATATTCGGCAGGCATCCCCGAACTGTTGCCCGGAATTCTAAGCGGCAGGAGGTCTGCGATGAGCAAGTACGGCCTTTCGGTTGTCTTCCTTGCTGTGCTCTCGATCTCGATTAGCTTGGCGTGCGGCGCGCCTCCGCCTCCGCGTATCTTACAGTCGGTAAGCCTCAGCCCCCAGACCGCAGATGCCCAGGGTAGCCCAGTCCAGTTCACGGCGACGGGTTACTTCAACGACCAACCCTCGTCGGCGAAACTGCTTGCGGCTAATTGGGGCGCGTGCTATCAGAACCAACGAACGACCGCCGTTTCGGTTAACACCGACGGGGTGGCCCAGTGCGCGGCCGGCGCGGTTGGCACCTATACCGTTTGGGCCTGGGCCGAGAGCGCTGCCGGCTCCTGCGGCGGCAACAACGGCGAGGTCCCGGCGAACCCTTGCGGCGGAGCCGGCCCATGCCAACCTACAGGCACAGCGCAACTGACGTGCCCATAAATTCTCGGAGCAGGAATTTTCGGGAACCAGGCAGTTGCTTTACAGCCGATCGCCTCGGTGAAACCTAAAACTAGTGGAAGTTAGAGATCATCACGACGTCGCTGCTGCGGTCGCCCCGAGACAGGAGTAGTTGCTTGCCGTCGCGCGACCAGGAGAAATCGAAGATCAATCCCGAGGTGAAATGGGTGATCTGCCGCGGGTCGCCGCCCGAAATCTGCTGCTCCCAGACGTTGCCCGCGCCGTTGCGGGTGAGCACGTACTGGAAGGCCTTGCCATCCGGAGACCAGCGGAAACCTGTAGCACCGCCTGGCATCGGCACCACATGTACCGGAGCGCCGCCTGCGGCCGGGATTACCGCAAGTTTCACCTCCGGTACCGGGGAACCTTCCTGGAAGCTGTAGGCGATGAAGTTGCCATCTGGTGAAATCAGGGTATCGCCGCCGCCGGGCGCCGCAGCCAGCTCGGTCGGAGTGCCACCTTCCACCTGGATCCGGTAAATCTTATCCGCCGATTGGGTTGCGGCCCGATAGGCCGCCCATTTTCCATCCGGCGAACACTGCGATTCCCCAACTTTATCGGCCAGCTTGACCAGGTTCGAGCCGTCGAGGTCCGAGCGCATCAGCTGCGAGCCGCTGCCGTTGGACGAATCGAACAGGAGATAGCGGTCACCGCACACGGAATGGGCCCAATAGTTCCGCACTTCAGGAATCAGTGTGATCCGCTGGCTGCCATCGGCATTGATGGAGACCAGATCGCTGTCTTCACTCCGCATCAGCAGCTTGTTCCCGGGCCCGGGGTACACCCCCCGGTCGAGCGTTTCGCCCGAAGTGATCTGGGTGGCAGCTTCGGATTTTCCGCCGGGAGCGATCCAGATATGCGAGCTCTGTTTCTGATCCAGGCCCACCAACGTGTTTCGGTCGCGCGTGAGATCGAGCCTGCCTCCATAATTGGAGAGATCGTTGGTAAACCTTCGCCGCTCGCCCTCGGGGTAGGAAATCTCCCAAATCTGGCTGCGGTTCTGTTTCCCAAGCCCCATCGAAACCAGCAGCGAGTCCCCTTCCGACAACCACACCGGACGGCCCAGAAACTCCGTCGCGGTGTACAGCGGCTTCTCGCTCCCATCCGCGACCTGAACAATGTCCAGTACCCAATGGATCTGCTTGCCCGCTTCCAAAATCGACAGGGCGATCTTTTTCCCATCCGGAGACCAACTCGGGCCGAGCATGGCAGGCGGCACCGGAATGGCTGGCAATTGAGCCAGCAATCGGTCGCCCGTTCCGTCGGCCGACGCGATCCGAAGCTGAACCGCAGTCGCGTTGGGAACGCCCCGCATGAATGCGAACTGCTTTCCATCGGGAGAGAAGCTGACCGGTGTATCGATATCGCGAACCAGTTGCCGCGGGGTTCCTCCCAGCACCGGCATCACATAGAGGTAGTTGTAAAGCTCCGTGCTCTTGTCCGAGCGAACGAAATAAATGTAGTTTCCATCCGGGGAAAACGTCAGTCCGGCAAAGCTCACAACCTCCGGGGCCAGCACCTGCACATCGCTTCGGGTTGGGACGTTGCGCATCCACAGGCTTTGCCGCTCGCCTTCCCGCTTCACATACATGACGTACTGGCCGTCCGGGGAGATTGCTACCAATGAGGCCTTGCCGCTGTCGGTCAGCTTGGTAATCTCCATGTTCTGCGGGTTCAGCGCGTGATGCCGATGGAGCATCCGGTAACCGGCGAATGCCACGGCCGCAATAACCACCAGCCCAACCACGGCGATCGCGCCGAAAGGCAAACCTTTCTCTACCGGAACTGGGGCGGAGACGGCGGAAACCTGCGCCGACGCAACTTTGCCTGACTCGCTCGCCGCGGCGACCGCAACCGATCCACTTCCGGCGGCGACGTGTCCGGACCCCGTGTCGCGGCGCAGGCGCTTCAAATCCGCCCGCATCTCGGCGGCGCTCTGGTAGCGCAGGTCGCGGTCCTTTTCCAGCGCCTTGTTAATGATTTCTTCCAGTTTTGGCGGCAGGCTGGGATTGATCCGGAGGGGCGGCGTCGGCGCCTTGCCCAGAATCGCCTCAAAAATTACTGCCGAGGTCTCGCCCCGGAACGGCAGCGTCCCCGTCGCCATCTCGTACAGAACCGTGCCGAAAGAGAAAAGATCGGTACGGCCGTCCAGATCTTTGCCACGCGCCTGTTCCGGAGACATGTACGCGACCGTGCCCACCGCCGTGCCCGGGCTGGTCAGATCCTCAACGCTGACGGCTGCCGTCGCCTCGGTCATGACATCGGGCGCCCCGGCCGCAGAAGTGCCGCTCGCTTTCACCTTGGCCAGGCCGAAGTCGAGAATTTTTGGCGTGGCCGCGTTTGGTCACGAAAACATTGGCCGGCTTGATATCGCGATGCACAATCCCCCCGCTGTGTGCCGCGTCGAGCGCGTCGGTGATCTCAATGGCCAGTTCCAGCAACTGCTCGGTTTCGAGCGGACGGCCGCTGATCAGGTGCTTCAGGGTCTCGCCATCGAGGTACTCCATCGCGATGAAGGCCTGCGAGTCCTGCTCACCTATGTCGTAGATCGTGCAGATATTGGGGTGGTTCAGGGCAGAAGCCGCCTGCGCCTCTCTTTGGAAGCGGGCCAGAGCCTGGGGATTGCGGGCTACCTCATCGGGCAGGAACTTGAGGGCAACGAAGCGATGCAGGCGCGTGTCTTCGGCTTTATAGACCACACCCATGCCGCCGCCTCCCAGCTTTTCAAGGATGCGGTAATGCGAAATAGTTTGTTCGATCATTGCGACACAGATGGTAGGGCCAGAACTGGACCAAGTCAATGACGCGCAAGGCAGCCAGCTACGAAAAGGATCCTAGGGAAAAATCTCGATCCCACTTAAATCCGTCGGCCTGTTTTCGCCTTTGGTCCGCTGATCCCGCTATCTGCGACGGTGTGCGCTGCTCCAAACAACGTAGGAATCGCGACTAGAACGCCGGTGATCATTCGCTGATGATGTGGTCCGCCCATTCCACTAATGAGACATAATCCGCCGGGCCGCCCCATTTCGCTCCCCAGTTGCTCAAGTCTGTCTCCGTGACCCCACGGGCCCGGGAGCAGGCTCCTCAAGCGAAGACGGGAATCCGCTTGGCGACAATTTTTGTCATGGTCTCGGTCAGCGGCGGCCAGCCTACGGGCTTCACCGAATCCACGGTCACCTTGCGCATCAAGTAGGTCGCTTCGGCGGTCAGGAAGATTTGCACGTCATGACCGGCGTCGGACAACAGAAGCCCGTGGGAAAAGACAAACGACGCCCGTGTCGGATCATCTGTCCCCCAGGAGCTTCTCATCAGAATATGCAGCTTTTTCGCCGCCACTGACGGCTGCTGAGCCTGGACGTGCGCGGGTGAAATAGTCGCGGCGCCAGCCGCGAGTGCTGCAGCCAATTGCGTGGAACTTTCCAGGAATTTGCGACGACTTGCCATACCACCTCCATACCGCGGGATTGTATCTGTTTAATGGAGGTTAGTTGTTGAAAAAATCGAGAGGGCAGCGGTGCCGGCTCTCGCCGCATTACGCCGGACCATCGCAGGCCAATCCAGAAAAATGCTGGGCAAGAAAGCCGCAAGTGCGATGGCCACCCAGAACACCGCTTCGCCCGCTGAAGGGCTTTGGTTAACGGCCGGCACGAATGCGGATACCGCTCGCCCCACCGTAAAAACCATGGCAAAGGGATAGCTGCGTATCATCCACCGGCGGTGCAGGGCAATGTTGCCAACGCGAATGCAGTAGAGCGCGATGGACGTGCTTACCACCCAGCCCAAAGATTGCACGCAGTTTGCCGCGATCACCGAAACCGGCTTCGGGATTTTTAAAGCTACGACGACCGCAAACGGGGCGGAAATGAACACGCTCGTCACGTACGCGTATCCGAGTATGCGATGCATCCGCAGATAGCGCGCTCGCAGGCGATTCGAGAATTGGAAAGCCGCAAGCCCCATCGCCAATATCCCGAAGACGGCATGAACCGGCAAAAACCACTTCGCGGGAGCGTAGTGCTGCGCGATAGGTGACGCAGGATCAAGGATCCGCGCGTTCTTCTCATAGGCTGCAAAGATTGTCAGCGCGAAGAAGGCCAGGAAAAAAAGTATCTTTGCGGGAGATCGCGAGGTGACGGCAGGAGCGGTTATAGCGGGCATCAGTCGAGAGCGTCGACAGAGCGTATCGCAGTGCCGGGAAGCACGTCAAACGCCCGGCGTCGCATTGCAGCTGTCGTAACATCCATAGCACTCAATGCTCAGGGTGAACCTCGTCATGCCCTTCGCTTGGATCAGGGCGACCCTATCCCCGCCACGGCGCATTCGGATCAAAGCTGCGCCGGATGACAGCTGCAATTCCAGCGGCTACAAGGGTTGCCTGGAACCACACTGTGCTTCGGGCGTAAAGTACTCGAGTGGACTCCGAGACGACGCTACCAATCTGGCCCGCGAGACTCGCGGCGCGGCTGCGAATTTTCGAGAATGCTTGAAGGAATACGGAAATGGGCCGACCCTGGACTTGGCGATTATGCGCAGTTTTGGGGCTTGGTCTTGTTTTTCGTGTCGCCACGCTAGGGGCTGTTGCGCAGGATATCAACTGGCAGCAGACGGTACCCATCCAGAATCAGAGAATTGATCCCCCCGGATGGAATCCCCCGAACACGGATGCAAAAATACGCTCTCTCACGAAGTCTCCTTCCTGCGATTTGGCTGCGATCCTTGACCAGACTGGCGGCAGGGCAGCGGAATTTGCCGGCGCTCTAGAGAAATTTACGGCGCAGGAGAGCATCGAGTACAAAAGATTCGACCGTAGCGGCGACCTGAACGAAACTCATTCCGGTGTCTTCGATTACACATTTGCTTTCGAGGAACTTAAGGGTGGCAGAGCCAGCCAAGAGTATCGGGCAGCAACAAAGGGAAGCCGTACATTCCCCGAAGCTGGACACGACGTTGGTGAAGTAGCTTTAGCCCTTATTTTCCATCCGTCATTGCAGACTGATTATGAGATGGCATGTGAAGGCATGGACCACTGGAAGGGTCAACAGGCTTGGGTGATCCGCTTTGAGCAGCGGAAAGACCGGCCGACCCGGACGTTCCAGTTTAAGGAAGACAACGGCATCTACCCTGCGATGCTTGAGGGGCGTGCGTGGGTCTCAAGCAAAGAGTGGCAGATCCTCCATCTAGAGATAAATCTGACCCAGGTACCTTCAGGGATGAGACTGGAGGGAGGCGCGATGTCCATCGATTATGCCGCGGTGCCGGTCGCATCTGGCGAACTCACACTGTGGCTGCCTCAACGCTTTGAAACCTATTGGGAGTTCAGAGACTACCGTGCGATGCTCATTCATTCGTTCAGCAAGTTCCAAGTGTTCTTAGTTAAGACCAAGGTAACGCCGAAGTAAAATTGATGGGACGCTGACCTTGAATCGTGGCCTAACTTTTCGACAACTCGCGCGCGTGAATTGGTCGCCTTACCGGTAACTTGCCCCAATCGCGCAACTCACCCTTTATCAGATTCGTGACTCGACTGCTTTTGCGAAGAGCGCGATTGAATTCTATTTTCCTGATTCGAACCTCAGGGCAACGTAACCGCGACGGGCCTGGACCGTCAGGCCGGCCTGATTCACTTTGACTTTCAATTGATGATAGGTGCCATTGGGCTTCGCGACCGAGAATGTCAAAAGATAGACATACCGGGGCATTTCAGACAACCTGGTGAGGCCGGCTTCCAGGTCGTTGTGGCCGTGAAAATACGTTCCACCGGAGCCGTCGGCTAGGTCCGCCATGACACCTTCGTCAGCGGTCATGGAAACGGGGCGGTGTTGGTCTTCGACTATTGATGCAAGAGGCGAGCCAGCGCTGCGTTCCGAGGCTCCCAGGTTGGTTGTGTAGAGGCCGCGTGCATCGATGGCATTGATGATCACGTTGCCCCGAGCAGCCATGTCGAGAATTTGAGATGCGAGTTCCATGGCCTCCCCGGAAGGTGTGAGAAATCCGGGGGAAATGAGGACGAGCATGCGTTCCCCCGGCAAGGAACCCATCTTGCTGATGACCAACCGGATGAACTCAAGATCGGTCCGATAAGTTTTTTGTCCCATGGCCAGAGCCTGTCCAGCAGCTTGCTCTACCATGAGTTTGGCTGTTGTGGCCGCGCCCGGATCCCGAGGAAGTCCGGCACAGGAGATGGTGTCCTCGATGGCAGCCTGGAGGGCCATCTCATCCCGTTTGTTCAAGATCAGGTCAGCATTGTAGTAATCGATGTTGGGGCAGTCTTTAGAATTGTGCCGATAAATATTGGTCGGCTTTATATTGAGGATGGTCTGCTGAAGCTTGGCACGGTCGCGGGTAAGACCACTATTGGTGCCGGAGGTAGTAAGGACAGCAACCGTGTCAGAGGCTGGTAAGGAGGCGTCGAGTAATTTGCTGACAGACTTTTGTGCCAAGCTCAGATCAGTCGTGCTCAAATTGAGGTCGTCGAAGAGAAAAACCACGAAACGTTGGGCTGCCGGGTGTGGCGGAGCCTCATTGGAGGAACCGCTTGGGGAGGCGGAATTGGAAGCAGCAGCAATTGGGTTAGGCGGCTCGGTTGCACGCTCTATAACCGTGAATCCAGAAATGACTTGGGGCTTGCCATTGTCGAGGATCTGGAAGTTCTCTTTCGTGAGATTGCCCACCGCGTTACCTTGCCCATCGCGGACTACAGCCGGCACCAGCACTTCATTTACGTTGGACTTGACCACCGAGTTCGGAGAGGGCGCTTCTTGCTGCTGGGCCGCCAATAACGAGGCAGCGCACAAAACCAGGGAGAATTGGGGCAACCCGGCAAGGCCCTTAAAGATCGAAAGCATGGCTATTTTGAAACCTTCGCGAGCTAGGAACCGGAGCGCAATCTATTATGCATCCCGTCCCGACTGTTGGCGAAACATCCCTATTAACTCCCGTTAGCTCGCTTCGCGGCGAACCTCGTCATGCCCTTCAACAGCGCACGCTTCGCAATGCTCTGAGGCAAATGTCCCTTCCCATACAACGCTTCCGGGGCGTCGATGTGTTCCTGCAGGAACATTTTTTCCCCAGCCTCACACTCGCAACTCGACCACCGTCGCCCCGCCGCCGCCTTCGTTCTGCGGAGGCTCGGCGACCGATGCCACATGAGGATGCTGCTGCAGCAACTGGCGGAGAGCTTTGCGGAGGATGCCCATGCCGCTGCCGTGCACCACGCGCACTCGCGGCAAGCCGGCCAGAAACGCGCGGTCGACAAACTTTTCAACTTCGCGCGAAGCGTCGTCCACATTGTGGCCGATGACGTTGATCTCGCTGGGCACGTTCGCGCCTTCGCTTTCGAGCGAAACGGAGATGCCGCGGGCACGCGCGGCTTTCACCGGCGTGTCGAAGGGGCGCGCGGCCGCCAGCACTTCGGCGATGTCGTCGCGGGCGATCTTCATCTTGAGCGCACCCATCTCCACTTCGAAATGATTGTCGTCAATCTTGCGCGCGATCTTGGCGGGGCGCCCGGTGGATTTGAGCTTGACCGTGTCGCCTTCAGAGACATGCTTGACCAGTTGCGGCTGAGCGTGAGGATCGCCCTGATCGGCGCCGGTCGAGTGCGCGACCACGGTGGAGTCGAACTGCTCGCGGAATTCGCGGCGCAGCCTGGCCATACGGCGCTCAGCATCTTTGGAAAGTTTCTGCGCGGCGGCGCGGTCCTGCTCGGCGTTCACGGCCTCGCGGGCGTGATACTCGAAATCGCGCAGCAGGCTTTCCAGCTTCTTTTCCATCTCGCGCACTTTAGCTTGCTGGTCTTTCTTCCCCTCGATCGCCAGGCGCTGCTTCTCGCGGTGCACTTCTTCTTCGGCCTGGCGCAGGCGCAGGCGCTCCTGGTCGGCCTGGCGGAGATCGGCGTGGAGCTTGTCGAGGAAGTGTCCAACGTCGCGAGCCTGTGTGCCGAGGCGCGAGCGGGCGCTTTCGATGATCGCGTGATTGAGGCCCAGGCGCTGCGCGATGTTGATGCCCGCCGACGCTCCGGGCACGCCAATCTTCAATTCGTAAGTGGGCTGCAGCGTGGTCTCGTCGAAACCGACCGACGCGTTGAGCACGCCCGGCGTGTTTGCTGCGTAGACTTTGAGCGAAGTGTGATGCGTGGAGATGACGGTCATGCAGCCGATGCGGCCGAAGTGTCCGGCGATGGCGACGGCGAGGGCGGCGCCTTCTTCGGGATCGGTGGCTGAGCCCAGTTCGTCGAGCAGCACCAGCGACTGCGCAGTCGCGGTGCGCGAGATGAAATCGATGTTGGTGACGTGTGCGGAAAACGTAGAAAGATTCTGCTCGATGGACTGGTAGTCGCCGATGTCGGCCAGCACGGCGTCGAACACGGGAAGCTCGGCGCGGTCGGCGGGGACGGGCAGGCCCGACTGCGCCATCAGCGCGAGCAAGCCAACGGTTTTGAGGGTGACGGTCTTGCCGCCGGTGTTGGGGCCGGTGATGATCAGCTGGCGGCGTCCGCCTTCGAGTTCCACGGTGACAGGAACGACCGCCGCTCCCTTGGCTTTAAGATTCCGCTCCAGCAGCGGGTGGCGGGCGTTCTGCAGCAGGAGGCGAGCTGCGCTCGCCGGACGGCCGAGGCGGCCGTCCCCACATGAGTTCTGCCCCTCCCCACATGAGCCTAGGGTGTTGCCACTTGAGCCGGCATCGCTTCCATTGAGCTGTACTTCCACGCAGTTGTAGTCTTCGGCGAAGCGAGCCTTGGCGAATTGCAGTTCCAACTCGGCCAGGGCTTCGACAGCGGCGAGAATTTCTTCCGCTTGCGCGCCAATGCGCTGGGTCATTTCCAGCAGGATGCGGTGAATTTCGGCGAGCTCCTCTTCGAGCAGGCGGACCAGTTCGTTGTTCTGCTCGATGGTTTCGAGGGGCTCGATGAAGACGGTCTGGCCGCTGGAACTGGCGCCGTGGACAACGCCCTGCACGCGGCGCTTCTGCTCGATCTTGACGGGGATGACAAAGCGCTCGCCGCGGATGGTGATGAGCTCGTCCTGCACGGTGCCGCCTTCGGCGAGGCGGCGGAGGTAGCCGCGCAGGGATTCCTGGATGGCACGGCGCTGCTTCTCGATTTCGCGGCGAATGCGGGCCAGTTCGGGCGAGGCTTTGTCGTCGAGGGTGCCGTCGGGCTGAATCTTGTTGCGGAAGGAGCGCAGGAAATCGGTGAAGTCGGCGATGCGGGCGGAAAGCGCGCGAACCTTGGCCCAATCGGAGCGCATGGCCGCGGGCGGCTGTTGCGCGATCTGGCGCCATTCGGCGGCGCGATCGACCACCAGAACCACGTCGCGAATTTCGGTGGTTTCGAGGACCGCGCCCGAGATGCGGGATTTCCCGATCAACGATTGGATCTCGACCAGGGCGGAGAAATCGAAACCTCCGCCTACGCGGCGGAATTCGCGAATCTCGCTGGCCAAGACCTGCTGGGTTTCGATCCAGGCACGATCGGTGGATGGGGCGAGCGCGGCGATGCGGCCCTGGCCCAGCGGCGAGGAGCAGTATCCGCGAAGGAGGTCCCGCAGGGACTCAAACTCGAGCACGCGGGACGAGCTGTGGGGCAAGGCGGACATCGCAATTTATGTTACAGGAGCGGGTGATGGCGCGCAGGCCGCGTAACGCCTTACCACGGGGAAACAGAGGGGCACAGAGGAGTTAGCCGGCTGCGCCTGCGCCTTGCGCCACCGGTGCGGCGGTGATGGGGAGCCGGATGGTGAAGAGCGCGCCGCCTTGGGGCTGGTTGCGGCAGGTGATCTGGCCGTTGTGATCCTGAATGACTCCGTAGACGGCGCTGAGGCCGAGGCCAGTGCCTTTGCCAACGGGTTTGGTGGTGTAGAAAGGATCGAAGACGCGCTCGGGATCGCGCAGGCCGGGGCCATTGTCGGAGAATTGCAGCACGATCTCGGAGCGATGACGCATGGCGGTGATCTGGAGCGAGCCTCCGCCGGCTTCTTCGAGGGCGTCCATGGCGTTTTCGATGATCTCGACGAATGCCTGAAATAACTGGTTGGCGCTGGCAAAGACGAGGGGGAGATCGGATTCGATGGCGAGATGAATGTCGATTTTCACCGGTGGACGGCGTGCCTCGAGCATCTGGGCGGCGCGGTTCATGAGCAGGCCGACATCGACGGAAGATTTTTCCCGGGGAGCCTGCTGGGCAAAACTCAACAGATTGGCGACCAGTTCCTGGGTGCGATGAGCCTGGTTGACGATCTTGCGCAGCAGATTACTTTGCTCCTCGGTGATGCGCTCGCCGGTCCAGAGCTCCTCCGAGTAGCTCATGACGGCTTGGAGAGGATGATTGATTTCGTGCGCGGCCCCGGCGACGAGATTGCCCAGGGAAGCGAGCTTTTCTTTCTGGACGAGCTGAGTCTGCAGCTGCTTCTCGCTGCCGTAGGCGAGGCGTGACTCGCGCAGCAGGGAGATAAGAGTTTGATCCTGGAAATACTGGCGCAGGAAGACGAGGGCTCCCAGCAGCACCATGGCGGCAAGAACCACGAAAATCCGGAAGGCGCGCGAGGGGCCCGCGGAGCGGTCGAAGAGCGTGGTCCAGATGCCCAGCACGGGCAAGGACAAGGTCGCCAGCATGGCCAGGCGCGGCGTGACATTCTTCCAGCGCACCGGGAAGCTGGACTGGACGGTGTTCAGGTCCCAGTGGCGCGATTGCAGAGAAACGGCGGTAAGCCATGCCAGCGTCCCGACCAGCGGGACGTCGAACAGGCTTCCCGAATAATAGGACGTGCTGGCGGTGGCGCGGTCGAGCAGCTGCGAATCCACCGAGTAGATGATCAAGGGCACCAGGTAGTGCAAATAGATGCGGCGCCATCCCCCGGAAGCGGTGGCCGCCGCGATGGCCAGCATGGCCAGGAGCAGTCCGTTTTCCAATCCGTAAAGGCGATCGTAGTAGACGCTGTAGGTGGGGACATTCGAGACCACATACTGATGCGGGAAAACGATGAAGGCGTAGAGAAAAATCCACCATCCCAGCAGCATCAGAAAGTTGAGCACGCACAGACGCATTTTGTCCTGGGTACTGAGCAGGTCAGGACGCCAGGCGACGGCGGCAAACATGGGGACAGCGTGAAAGAAAAGAGCGATATCGTAGGCGAAGGGATCGGGGATTGGCCGGCGTAACACGATTTCCCATATGGCCCAGGCGGCGCCATTGATGGCCCAGAGCAAAAATCCGACGGACATGAGGAGCCAAAAAGTGCGCTGCTGGCCGGGACTGATGCGGGCATTGGCGACGGCAACGGCAGTGGCCGCTATCAGCAAGACGAGTTCTATCAGATCGGCGAAGGTGGTGAGCGCGAAACTGCGATGAGCCGAGAGACACACGACGGCAAAGGCGAAGGTGATCCCTGCCGCCGCGGCGAACCACGGATAACGTCGGAGCAGACTCATCCGGCTCTCATTCTATGGGAGCCAAACTGGGATTCCGAGGAACTGGGGGATTGACGTTGGTTACTTCGGTCACTTGGGGGTTAGGAGCCTGGGAGAGGGGATTGGTGGTGCGCGCTGCTGAAAGGCTTGCCATGGACTAGAATCGATGGGTACGGGCGTTTTTCTAACTCTTTCCACTGGTGGTCTGCCATGGCTTTTCCTATCACGCGCCTGCGGCGGCTGCGCCGCACGGCGGAGATGCGCAATCTGGTCACGGAGACTCGTCTAACTCCGGATGCGTTTGTCTATCCGATGTTCGTGTGCCCGGGCGAGGGGGTGCGGAAAGAAGTGCGCTCGATGCCGGGGGTGTGCAATCTGTCGGTGGATGAGGCGGTGAAACAGGCGCGGGAAGTGCATGCACTGGGCGTGCCGTCGGTGATCCTGTTTGGCTTGCCGGATAAGAAAGATGAAGTCGCGACCGGCGCGTGGGCCGAGAACGGGATCGTGCAGCAGGCCGCGCGGGCGATCAAGCGGGAAGTTCCGGGACTGCTGCTGATGGGGGACGTGTGCCTGTGCGAGTACATGTCGCATGGCCATTGCGGGATTGTGAAGGCTACGCCGCAATCGCTGGGAGCGGCGGTGGCTGCGCCTCCGGCGGCGACGGCCGAGTACGAGATCGTAAATGACGCGTCGCTGGAGCTGCTGGCGCGGACCTCGGTATCGCTGGCGCGGGCGGGGATCGACATTATTGCGCCGTCGGACATGATGGATGGACGGGTGGGGGCGATTCGCAAGGCGCTCGACCAAGCGGAACTCACCAACATTCCGATCCTGTCGTATGCGGCGAAGTTTGCGTCGGGATTCTACGGTCCGTTCCGCGAGGCGGCGGATTCGGCGCCGCAGTTCGGGGACCGTCGTTCCTACCAGATGGATGGAGCGAATATTCGCGAGGCCATGCGCGAGATCGAGGCCGACATCGAAGAGGGCGCGGACATGATCATGGTGAAGCCGGCGATGCCGTATCTTGATGTGATTGCCGCGGCACGGCAGCGCTTCGATCTGCCGCTCGCGGCTTATCAGGTGTCGGGCGAGTTCGCGATGATCGAGGCAGCCGCGCGCAATGGATGGATCGAGCGCGAGCGGGTGATGATGGAGTCGCTGCTTTCGATCCGGCGTGCGGGAGCGAGCATCATCCTGACTTACTACGCCAAGGATGCGGCTAGGCTGCTGGGATAGGGTGCGAGGTTTCAACGTTTCCAAGGTTTCAAGGTCGCCTCAATTTCCCCAGAGTTTCACCTACTGCGCTTCGCCTATGTTCGGCCCAACGAACCTGTAACCATAAAGAACGCGATCCAAGGAAGCGCTGTTGCGTCGTTCAAGAAGTGCGCGACCGCTATCGGGAGCAAGCTGCGGCGTCCAAGTAGGTACGCAATTCCCCACATCATACCGAGAAACGCGGTGGGAAGCATGATGCCGAGCCAAGGGAGAAGACCCTGATTTAGATAGCCGGCGTGTGCCAGCCCGAATGCAACCCCGGGCATGAGGACTTGCATGACCTTGCCGTAGCCGGCTTCAGCGAATTCGGTCATCAAAAAGGCGCGAAACAGAACCTCTTCACAGAATCCAGCGGTGATCCCCAAGAGAAGCGCGGCAACAAGGTGAAATCCGGGCGGCATGAACGCATATGCAATAGGAATATGCATTCGGGGCAGGAATCGCAGATTGCTGCCGATCGAAAGAGCTGCAAATAGGAATGCTATGGCCCAGGCGGGCCATGTTCCTAAGCGCCAAACGCCGATGTCTTTGAAAGAGCATCCGCGGGTTCGCAATACTAGCCAAACCGCGACTACAAAGACCCACTCGACGATCACACCTCCAAGGATCCAAAGCAAGAAACGTTGCTCAGCAGAGCCGTGTACCGCCGTGGGAATGGACAATGACATGAGCTTTGAAATAATCCAAATCGCAGCGGGGACCCCGAGACCTAAGATCAGTGATTCCAACCAGCACAGAAGCCGATGGGGCGAGGCACTAGCCGTCTGCACCGCTGGGACACGTGTGTCCATGCTAAGACCTGAATTCTGACGGAAGAAGAACCCGCCTCAGGAACTGTACGAGATTTCAAAGAGAAAGTTCGGTCTTCGAGCGACTTTTTCAGCAGCCTGTTAGATTTTAGACTGGTCAGAAGTCTGTTATGCCCCGGTGCCGGCGAACTTCACTTCCACCTGCTTGCGGTCTTCGTCGGAAACCTTGAACATTTCGCGCGGCTTGAGGTTCATGAAGCCGGCTACGAAGACGTCGGGGATCTGGCCAATGCGGGTGTTGTAGGTGTTGACGTCGTCGTTGAACAATTCGCGGCGGTCGGCGATGCGCTCTTCCAGTTCGGTGATACGGTTCTGCAGCTTAAGGAAATTTTCGTTGGCCTTGAGTTGGGGATAATTTTCGGCGACGGCAAAGAGCCCGCGCAGGGCGCTGGTGACCTGCACGTCGGCGAGGGCTTTCTGGGAGATGCTGGAGGCGCTCATGGAGGCGGCGCGGGCCTGGGTGACCGCCAACAGCGTTTGCTGCTCGTGCTGCATATATCCCTTGACGGTCTCGACCAGGTTGGGGATTTCGTCGTGCCGCTGTTTGAGGAGCACGTCGATGTTGGCCCAGGCGCGGTCGTTCTCGTTGCGCAGTCGCACCAGGCCGTTGTAGAGAATGATGGCGTAGATGAGGACTCCGGCTGCGAAGAAGAAAAACGTCAGGCCGGAAATGACGCTGCTATCCATAGGGACCTCTGCTTCACTCCAAGGTGCCAGTGCGGGCGAGCGCTTGGCAAGTTACCGGGGAGTGACGGGTATCCGCGCCCCGTAGCTGGTATGAAAGAGCCTCACCACAGAGGATCACAGGGAGCGCCGATAATAATTCCCCACTTCTCGTAAAACTGCGCGAGAAGTGGGGGATCTCTACTCGATTTTCAAGCTAGTTCTTGCTGGGCTTCTTGGGGGTTATGTCGCAGACGTGTTTGACTTCATCCACATTGAGGCCGGCGGGGGAAAATTCGGCGATCTGCCGGCCGCTGGGGGTGCGAAGGGCGATATTGAATACCTGCGCACCGATCATGCCGCGAGTGGTCCCTTTGTCCATCGAAAGCAAATGGCCGCGCATCCAATTCCACCCGTGATAAGTGTGGAAGTCGTCGATCCGGACCTCAACTTCGAGTTGGGGCTGGCCCCAGAACCCGGGACGGTTGGGCCGAATGCGCACTCCCGGATCAAAGTCAGCGATTTTGTACTTGCCGTCTTCGCAGATCATTTCGACGCGGGGCTTGTAGTTGGGATCTTCGCGGAAGAAGTCGTTGGCGCGAAGCTCGAAGCGAACTCTTTTCGCTCCCGTCATTTTGTCCACCGATTTGAATTCCATCCAGTTGCCGCCGGCGCTGACGCCATCCTGCTCGCCCTGATAGGGGCTCATGGCGCCCCCTTGCGCGAAAGCTGATGCAGCGCAAAGCAGCAGGGCCGCCAGTGTGGCGCCGGCCGCGAAGGGGCTGGGTCTGAAAAATTGAGAAGAGCGCTTACGGTTCACAATGTCCTCCAGACAGACATCCGTATTATCTAGAACCCGGCTATGGGGTGAAAAGTTGCGGAAATGGTACCGTCGGGATGCCAGCGCTACGGGGCTGCTAGCGGGTGCGGGTGTCGACTCTCAGATCAATGTAAACCTGAGAGCGGTCGTCGAACTGGCTGACGGACTTGGTATCGCTTTTCTTACCCTTGAACTGGGCGTAGACCTCGTAGTCGACCGCGGTGGAGAGCGCGGGGAAGCGATAGGTGCCGTCGGGGCCGACGATATAGGTTTTCACGGCGCGGGTGCGGATGTTGGTGACATAGACGACGGCGTCGGGCAGGGGATTATCCTGCGGGTCGAGCACTTTGCCGAGCAGCAAGCGTCCGCTGGCTTTTTCCTTCTTGTCGGGGGAGGCGGCGGCCAGGGAACAGAGGGTCAGCAACACGCAGACCACGGCAAGGGCTTTGATCACCGAGCGGGAGTGATTCATTTGCGGCTATTGTCTCATGATTCTGGGGGGATGGAACCTACTCGGTCAGGTGGACTCCGGTGTCTTCGCGCTCGTCGTCGTAGATGTGAACGGTCACTTCCTGGGCGTGGACGGGCTTGCCATCGGCCATTTTGATGCCCTTGAGATCGGGGGTGAGGATATAGTCGGCTTCGCCTGCCGGGACGCGCTGGGCGAACTCGCCATGATGATCGGAGAAAACTTCCCAGCGGACTTTCTTAGGCTTGTCGGTGGAGCGGCGGATTTTCACGCGCACCCCATAGACCGGGCGATTGTCCGGACCCCAGACGGTGCCGGCAATCAGCGCATAGGGCTTGTCGTTATCCCGATCCTTCTGAGCCGCAAACACAGAGGGGCAGGGACACACCAGCGTTGGCAGGAGAACCAGAACCAGGAGAATCCAGATTGAAGGCAGTTTGGAGGATGATGAGGGCAGGCGGGGCCTAGGAGTAGTCACCGTCTTCAGCTTCCTCCTCTTCTTCGTCTTCCTCTTCGTAGCCTTCTTCGACCGCCTTTAATTCGAGCGGGCTGACGGTGACGACTTCGAAGTCGGTGCCGCATTCCGGGCAAGAGATAACCTCACCCTCGTCGACTTCTTCCTCTTCGAGGTCGAGATTGTTTTCGCATTCTGGGCAAAGCACCATAGAGCCTCCCAAAGCCATAAGCAAACCCCCTTGATAATATTTAGATTCTTCGCGGCGGTTGGTCAAGTGGGGCGGGCGGAGAATGGGGCATTTTTCGCAAGCGCCGTCCGGATACGGGATTCTCCCGATGGGGATTGGAGGAAAATGATGGGGCATTTATGGAAAGCGGCGGGTTGGGCATGTGTCGCCTTGATGACATTGTGCGGAAATGCCGTGGCGCAGCCGGGAGGGGAGCCGGCGATGGCGGCCGATCCGCAGATTGCGGCGGCGTTGCAGCAGATTTCGGCGCAACGGATTCGGGCGAACATCGAAAAGCTGGTGAGCTTTGGAACGCGGTCGACGCTGTCGGCGCAGGATCCGGCTGCGATTGCGGCGGGGCATGGGATCGGCGCGGCGCGGGAGTGGATCAAGGCGGAATTCGAGCGCTATTCCAAAGATTGCGGGGGATGCCTGGAGGTGAAGACCGACAGCTTCAGCGAAGGGCCGGTGGAACGCATTCCCAAGCCGACAGAAATCACCAATGTTTATGCGGTTCTGAAGGGCACCGACGCGGCGAGCGCAAAACGGATCGTGCTGGTGACTGGGCACTACGATTCGCGCAACAGCGACACCTTGGATGTGAATGGCGACGCGCCGGGAGCGAATGACGACGGCAGCGGTACGGCCGTCAGCCTGGAGTGCGCGCGGGTGCTGAGCAAGATGAAGTTTCCGGCGACGATTATTTTTCTGACGGTGGCGGGCGAAGAGCAGGGGCTGAACGGCAGCCGGCACTTTGCAAAAATGGCAAAGGACGAAGGGTGGGATGTGGAGGCGGTGCTCAACAACGACATTGTGGGCGGGGACAAGAGCCCGGAGCAGGATCATTCCGTGGTGCGGGTGTTTTCTGAAGGCGTGCCGGTGGCCGCAAGCGAGCAGGACATTCGACGCATTCGCGGTTTAGGAGGCGAAAGCGATTCCGGATCGCGGGAGCTGGCACGGTATATCGCCGAAGTGGGGCGGGCCTACGATGGGGGCGTAAAGCCGCTGCTGGTGTTCCGGCTGGACCGTTATTTGCGCGGCGGGGATCATTATTCGTTCAACCAGCAGGGATTCGCGGCGGTGCGGTTCACGGAATTCCGCGAGGACTTTCATCATCAGCATCAGAACATTCGCACCGAGAATGGCGTGGAATATGGCGACCTGCCGAAGTTTGTGGACTACGATTATGTGGCGCAGGTGGCGCGGCTGAATGCGGCGACGCTGGCGGCGTTGGCGGCGGCTCCGGGGCCTCCGGCGAATGTGCATCTGCTGACCAAGGATCTGGAGAACGATTCGACGCTGACCTGGGAGGCCTCGCCGGGCGCGACTGCGTATGAAGTGGTCTGGCGGGCGACGACGAGCCCGGATTGGGAGCACGCGGCGAACGTGGGCAACGCGACCCGCGCCACCATGAAGCTGTCGAAGGATAACGTGATCTTCGCAGTACAGGCGGTGGACGGGGCGGGGCATCGCAGTTTGCCGGCGGTGCCGACGCCGGAACGCTAGACCGGAGATAGGGCAATAAACGGGTAGAATAGTCCAGAGGATTGAGTCGGTGCGACGATCGCGTGAACCCATGATGTTGAGCTTTCCCCCGTTCACCAAGGCGGTGACGTGGCTGCTGGGAATAAACACGAGCATTTTTCTGCTGGTGGGAATTCTGGGGATGGCCCGGATTCCGGCGGAAAGCTTTGTCGATTTTTACTTCGGGCTGATCCCCGCGCTAGTGGTGCAGCATGGCTACATCTGGCAGATCATCACGTACAGTTTTATTCATTTCGGCTTCATGCACTGGTTCGGCAACATGCTGGGGCTGTGGATGTTTGGGGCTTCCATCGAAGGGGCCTGGGGCTCGCGGCGGTTTCTTGAACTGTATTTTGTGGGAGTGATTGGCGCGGCGGTAACGACGGTCGCGCTCTCGTACGCGCACATTCTGGGCAACCCGGTGCAGGCGACCATCGGCGCGTCGGGGGGAGTGTTCGCGATTTTGATCGCGTTCGGGATTATGTTTGCCGATAACGAGATCATGCTGATTCCGTTTCCGTTCATGATCAAGGCGAAATACTTTATCGGGATCCTGATTGTGGCGACGGTGGCGCTGGCGATCTCGGGGGGCGGGAACATCGCTTATGTGGCGCACCTGGGCGGCTTATTCTTCGGCTGGCTGTATGTGAAGCGCGGGCTGAAGCCGGCGATGGTGAACCTTAATTTTTCGGAGCGTTATTACGGCGTGCGCAACGCGTACTATCGCTGGAAACGGCGGCGGGCGGCGAGGAAGTTCGAAGTGTACATGCGACAGCACGACCAGGAAGTGCATTTTGACGAGCACGGGAACTACGTGCCCCCCGAGGACGACGCGCGCAAGGGGAACGGCGGGGGGAAGTCGGGCTGGGTGAACTAGGCCGCTGTCATCCTGCGCAGCGAAGGATCCCGTGACTACGCACTGCGTTGCTCATCCCGCTAAGGTTCCGTGAGGTTGTCCGAGCAAACGCCTATCTGAGTCGCATGAATATGCCTGATTGCGAGGGATCCTTCGCTGCGCTCAGGATGACAGTGCCATCCGTTTTATGCGCTCACGATGACAGTTTCGTGAGTTTTAAGAATTCGGAAAGGATCAGCTTTGGTAGTTCTTCCTTTCGGGCCTTTCCCTTAAATCCCAGGTCGTGACCGGCGCCTTCAACCGGGAGCAGCTTCGTCTCTGCCGGAATCATCTTCATTGCTCGTTGCAATTCTTCGATGGAGCCGAAGGGGTCGCGGGTTCCGTGGACGAAAAGCGTGGGGGTGCGCAGGTCGGGGAGATGCTGGGTGCGCTGCTGTTCTGGGCGGCGCGGAGGGTGCAGCGGATAGGAGAGCAGCAGGAGTGCGGCGGCGAGATCGGGGCGCTCGGCGCAGAGCATGCTGGCCTGGCGTCCGCCGTAGGAGTGGCCTGCGAGGAAAATGCGGGCCTCTTTGTGCTTGTCCTGGCTAAAATCCCCACTTCTCCCAAAGCCCGGGAGAAGTGGGGCACCCAAACTATTCTTCAGAGCGGCGATGGCGTTCTTCAGGCCGGCGCGGTCGCGGGCGGCGTCTCCGGGGCCGGGCGGGCCGAAGGAACGTACCTGACGGAAGGGCAGATCGCAGCGCAGAACGGTGAGGCCAGCGGCGGCGAAGGTATCGGCTAAGGCGCGGAGCAGCGGCGCTTGCGCGTTGCCTCCGGCGCCATGAGTGAGGATCAGGCCGCTGCCGTTGGGATTCTCAGGCTGATGCAGGAATCCGCGGACGCCGGGATCGGTGGATAGGTCGAGGAATTCGCGGATGGATATTTCGGGCAAGCCATGATTGTAAATCCGAGGAAGTTTGTCCGCGGGATGCGGGGCAGTCCGGGCTGGGCAAACGCGATTTTGCCGGCGGGAAAAATCGCCAGCCGCTATGGATTCAGCAGGCCGTAGATGTCCAGTTCGCTCGCGGTCGGAACGAAGACTCTTCCGTTGGCAATGGTGGGGACGGTAAACTTCAGGGCCTGTCCTGCCTGATCGCGGCTGCCGGAATCGGCGCTGTTGTAAAGCTCGTTGGCGATGTTGCCGGCGTCATAGGCATGCAGCACGGCGGCTCCGCTGGTGGTGGGATCGGTGCTGTTGTAACTGGAGTTGTCGATATCCCAGAGGATGCCATTGTTGTTGCCGTTGGAGGAGAGCGAGGGCGTGGCGCCATGCTGCCCGAAGTACGCGTTGCCAGTGGCGACGGGACTGGACGAAAGCTGCTGTCCGCCAGTTGCGCCCGCGTTCCAACTGAAGGCGCGCAACACGTCGTCGTTGCCGTGGATGTAGATCATCCCGTTCCAGTAAACGGGAGTGGAAAAGATATTGTCGAATTCCGACGTGCCGGTATGAACGGTTTGGAGAACATTGTTGGAAGTATTGTTGTAGCCACCCATGCTGTCGCGATTAAGCACGAAGACATTGCCATCTTTACCGCCGCCGAGCAGTTCGTGCGGGAACGAGGAGGATCCGGGGAGCAGGACGTTGCCGCCGCTGCCCAGATCGGCGTCGTGGGTGGCAAGATAGGCGTTATCGTCGGGCGCGAAATAGTCGAGCACGGACAAGTCGCTGGCGCTCATGCGCAGGAAGGAATCGTTATACCCGGTCATGGACTGAGCAGAGATCCATTGCTGGTCGCCGGCATCGGTGCCGTTCATGACGTAGAGATCGCCGGTGGAGTCATCGATGGCGGGAGCGGCGCCGCTGCCCCAGAAGCCGCCACCGCCGGCGCCGGGAGTGGCTTCAAAGACGGCCTTTTGCTGGAGCGTGATCTTGTCGTACGCGAACATCCAGCCGTTGGGACAACTGCCGAAGGGAACGTAAATCCAATTGGTGACGGGATCAAGCGCCAGCCCCATGCGCTGATAGCAGCCGCTGCCGAGATGGTCGCTTCCATTCGAGCCAGTGATACCGACGGGAGAAACTTTGTCCTTGCCGGTGGTCACATCCAGGGCATGCAGCCAGTATTCGGGGCTCGCGCTGCCGGAGTGAGACACGACGTAGATGGTGTTGCTGGTTGCGTCGATCACGGGAGTAGAGAGAATTCCGACGACCGGCCAGGGACCGGCGCTATCGTAGGCGTTGCGGGGCGTGCCGAAATTCACCTGCCAGAATGTGGCGCCGTTGCCGGAAGTGGCATCGGCATCGAAGGCATAAACGGTATTGTTCTGGGTGGCGACGAAGACGACATCGTGAGTGCCGCCGTTGATATTGAGCTGCGGCAGGTAGAGCGGCTGACCGTAAATCTGCCCGTCGACGGGATAGGAAATCAGCTTGCCGAACTGGCTGAGATTGACGTTGGAGGGAGTCAGCGTGACTTCCTCGAGGTAAGCGCCGTCGCGGGCGTCGTCATTGTGGTAGGTCAGGACCGCGGACTGGGCCACATTGATGACGGTGATGCGTGCGTTCACCGTGTCCGAAGGATAGGCCACGCTGGCCGCGGTCACCGTGTGAGGGCCGATGGCGTTGGGCGCGGTGTAGAGGCCGCTGGTGCTGACGGTTCCGACGGAGCTGTTGCCGCCGGCTGCACCGTCTACCGACCAGGTCACGGCGGTATTAGTCAAACCCTGAATGGTTGCGGTGAACTGCTCGGTCGAGCCGGGAGAGATTGCCGCGCCATCGGGTGAGATTGCAAAAGAGAAGACGTTGAGCTGCACGCTGGCAGTGTTGCCGGCGCCAGTGCCGGCGCTGGCGCTGATAGTGTGATTTCCCGCTTGCGAGGGCGCGGTGTAAAGTCCTGCGCTGCCGATGGTGCCGGATGTGGAGTTGCCGCCGTTCACTCCGTCGACCGCCCAGGTGACGGTGGAGTTGGCCTTCCCATCTACGGTTGCCTGGAATTGCTGGGTGGCGCCGGTGAGCAGCGTCGAGGTGGATGGACTGATCGAGACACTTCCGCTAACCGTGACGGTGGCGCTGGCGCTCTTAGTGGCGTCGACGACGCTGGTGGCGGTGATGACGTGAGTGCCGGTCTGTTGCGGAGCGGTGTAAAGGCCGGTGTTCGCGATCGTGCCGTCGGCGGAGTTTCCTCCGCTTACGCTGTCCACAGTCCACGTCACGGCGGTGTTGGAAGTCCCCGTCACGGTGGCAGAGAACTGTTGAGTTGCACCGGGGAATAAATTCGCAGTGGATTGGTTTAGATGGACGCTGATCTGTTGGGAAGAGGAGTGTGAAGTCGAAGAGTTCCCTCCGCCGCAAGCAGCCAAGGGAAGAGCAACCGACACTACCAGCAGACACTTAGCAAAACAGGAACTCCAGGTAACCATGCCCCCCGGCCGCCAACCCGCGATTCACTGACTACGATCGCTAGATAGATGCCGGGCTTGCCTTGGGGGGTTGTCGGATGAAGCGGACCGGGATTTCGGGAGATCCCTCGCTCCGCCTGAAGAACGGCTGCGCTCGGGATGAGGCCATGGGAAGCAGCTCTAGGGTGAAACTTCGGTGAGGGTTTCGTAGACCTTGACGATTTGAATTTCGTTGCCGAGTTTGGCCCAGCAGCGGAGCATTTCGGGATCTTCCAGGGCGGCGCGGCGGGATTGTTCGGAATTCCAGTAGCGCAGGAAAACGTAGTGCGAATCGCGGTCGCGATAGAGCAGGTCGCGTCCGTAGCCCTTGCGGGAAACGATGGACCTCAGTTCGGCAAAGGTATTCAGGGCCGATGCTTCCATTTCGGGGACGGGGTCAAAGACAGCCAGCGAGAGTATCTCTTGCGGCATAAGTTGGGATTATAGCGAATCTTCGAGTGGGGGACGGGTGGAGTCCCGGACGGGTGAAGCCGCGGACGCCTCGTGCGGGGTTGCGGGTTGCGAAGGCGAAAGGTCGCTGGCTGACGAAGACGCCGGCTGCGCACGGCGGCGGACGAGGCGTCCGCCGCTCCACGAGCTCTGCATTTAGCGCGGCTTCTTTTTGGGATGCACGATGCGGTCGGCTTCCTGCTCGGTGACTACGTGCAGGCGCATGAGATTGGTCGAGCCGGAAGTTTGACGTGTGCCCGCAACTACGCCGAGAACTTCTCCCGCGTTGATCTGGCCGCGGCGAACCAGTTCCAGCTCGGCCATGGTCACCATCTGTTCGGCGGAATGGGCCTGGCGACAGCGAACGGGATGGACTCCCCAGTAAAGATTCATGCGTTGCACAACCGGGGCGATGTGGGTGAAGGCGTAGATGGGGACTTTGGGGCGGTATTTGGAGATCATGCGCGCGGTGTTGCCGGTCTCGGTGAAGATGGCGATGGCGCCCATGGGCAAATCTTCGGCGGCGTGGGCGATGGCTTCACAGATGGTTTCGGCGACCGAAAGGCCACGGTGCTCGCGGCGTCGGCGGGCAGAGCCGAGATCTCCGATATTGCGCTCGGCTTCGACCACGATGCGCGCCATGATGGAAACCGATTCGCGGGGGTACTGGCCGCTGGCGGTTTCGGCGGAGAGCATAACGGCGTCGGTGCCGTCGAAGATGGCGTTGGCGACGTCGCTGGCCTCGGCGCGCGTGGGACGCGGGTTTTCGATCATGGATTCGAGCATCTGGGTGGCGGTGATGACGGGCTTGCGCCAGGCGGCAGCGCGGCGGATGACGTGCTTCTGAATGACGGGAACTTTTTCGGGTGCCATCTCGACGCCGAGATCGCCGCGGGCGACCATGACTCCGTCGGAGGCTTCGAGAATTTCTTCCAGATGATCGATGGCCTGCGGCTTCTCGAGTTTAGCGATGACGGGAACATCGCTGCCGTGCGCGGCGATGATCTGCTTGACCATGCTGATGTCGGCGGCAGTGCGGACGAAGGAGAGAGCTACAGCGTCGATGCCGTGATCGAGGCCGAATTCGAGATCTTTACGATCTTTGCCGGTGAGGGCGGGGATGGAGAGCGCGACGCCGGGCAGGTTGATGCCTTTGTGCTCGCCCAGCATGCCTCCGTTGATCACCTCGCACTGAACGTCTCTGCCGCGCACGCTGCGGACGCGGAGTTCGATCAGGCCATCGCTGAGCAGGATACGGGCGCCGGGAGCGAGTTCACGGGCGAGATCGGGAAAGGTGGTGGAGATGCGAGTCGCGTTGCCCAGAACATTTTGCGGCGTGATGGATACGACCGAGCCGGTCTTGAGCAGAACGGGCTCGTGGCGTTCCAGTTGCGCGGTGCGGATTTTGGGGCCTTGCAGGTCCTGCAGGATGCAGAGGGTGCGGCGTTCGCGGTCGGCGGCGCGGCGCAGGCGTTGGATGTTGTGAGCGTGATCTTCGTGGGTGCCATGGGAGAAGTTGAGGCGGGCGATGTCCATGCCGAGGCGAAGCAGGTCGCGCATGGCGAGCTCGGTGTTGCAGGCGGGTCCGATGGTGCAGATGATTTTGGCGCGGCGGGAGTTGGTTGGGGTAGACGGGTCCTCGGGATGGTTATCGCTCTGCAATTTGTTCCTCGACGAGTTTGGTGAACACGGGGGCTAAAGCCCGGGTCATTCACGTGCGTAACGCGGCCCTAAAGGGCCGCTCTTCCACATTCAGGGAACCCTCTTCCCCAAGATCCTGTCCACAAGACCCTGCCCCCAAAACCTTTTTCACAAACCCTCTTTCACGAAACGCTCTGCCAGGACACGTCTTGCATGGCGCCAGGCTTCCGTGACGAGGCTCTTTCCCATCTCTATGGCTTGGTTGAATTGATGGCGGTGAGTTCCTTGCCCAGCATGGCGCGGGGGAACAGCAGGGCGTTGAATTCCGCGCCCACCAGAACCACGAGAGAAATCATGTACATCCAGACCAGGAGGGCCATGCCTGCGCCCAGCGATCCGTAAATCGTGGTGAAATCTCCGAAGTGCTGCAAATAGGCGCGAAAGCCCACCGTAACCGAGAACCATAAAATTGTGGCCAGAATGGCGCCGGGAATCACGCTGTGCCAAGGTTGAGTTCGCGGGACCGCATGATGGTAGATCAATGCGATGACCGAGATGCTGGTTAGCGTGGCGATCACCCAGCGGATGGCGCCCCACATGAGCAGAATGTAGAAGCTGAAGTCGGGGTCGAGATAAGGAAGCAGGCGAATCTCGAACTTGCTGCCGACCGCGACCAGAGTAGTGGCAAACGCCATCGGGGTGAGAGCGAAAATGACGAGCAGGAATGCGACCAGGCGTTCCTTGACCAGGCCCCAGGTTTTGGGCAGTTCGTAGCAGCGGCGAAAGCCGTCCATCCACGAGATCATCACGCCCGAGGCGGTCCACAGAGTAATGACCGCTGTGGTCAGCAGGAAACCGATGGGATGTTTGGGCGCTCCCTTCAGGTAGTTCAATGCAGTGTTGCTTCCGGCGGGAAGGATACTGCCGAGCGCGTAGGAGATTTCGCGAAGGTACGGCGCACCTTTGCGCCAGTTGGCCAAAACCGATCCCACAATCACCAGGACGGGAAAGAAGGTGAGGATCGAGGAGTAGGCGGAAGCTTTGGAGGTGGCGAAGGCATCGTGAGCGAATGCTCGCCAGAACGAGAGCCGCAAGAGACGAAGGAAACGTAACATGCCCTGACTTAGCTTAGGACTTGAAGGGGCTGCCTGCAAAGAAGGAAGTGGAGCAGGTTCCTGAATGCGCAAGCGCTGGGGGGTGGCGTGCATGGATTGGTTTGAGTTCGATTCAAAAATTGGACGGCTGCTGCTCACATAAGTTCGATTCGAAAACCGGACGGCCGAGGCGGCCGTCACCACATGGGCGGCCGTCACCACATGTTCGGTGTTGGAAGCGGGCTCCGGGGGCGAGAATCGCCCCCGAAGAATACTTCCATAGCGATCATTCGGCCGCGGGCAGTTCGGCGGCAGTCAGGTCTTCGTTCTCGCCCTCGTGGCGCATCATCTCCAGAGCGCGCTCGGCTTCTTCGTACGCCGCGGAAACTTCGGCCTGGACCTTGGCGGCCGCCTCTTCCATTTCTGGCGAGAGGCGGACGTTGCGGTAGTACTCCATGCCGGTACCGGCGGGGATGAGGCGTCCGACGATGACGTTCTCTTTCAGGCCGCGCAGGTGATCGACCTTGCCGTTGATGCTGGCTTCGGTGAGCACGCGCGTGGTCTCCTGGAACGACGCCGCCGAGATGAACGAGTCGGTGGAGAGCGAAGCCTTGGTGATGCCGAGGAGCAGCGGGCGTCCGGTGGCCGGCTTGCCGCCCTGCGCGATCACGCGCTCGTTCTCTTCGCGGAAGGCGAACTTGTCGGTCTGCTCTTCGAGCAGGAACCGGGTGTCGCCCACGTCTTCGACCTTCACCCAGCGCATCATCTGCCGCACAATCACTTCGATGTGCTTGTCGGAGATGTTGACGCCCTGGAGCCGGTAGACTTCCTGGATTTCGTTGACCAGGTAAGCCTGCAGCTCTTTTTCGCCGAGGACGGCGAGGATGTCGTGCGGGTTGAGCGGGCCGTCCATGAGCGGTTCGCCAGCTTTCACGCGCTCGCCTTCCTGCACGTTGATGTGAACGCCGCGCGGAACCGAGTATTCCTTTTCGGTGCCGTTGTCGGCGACCACGTAGATCTTGCGCTGGCCCTTGGAGACCTCGCCGAATTTGACCGTGCCATCGATCTCGCTGATGACGGCGGTTTCATGCGGCTTGCGGGCTTCGAAGAGCTCGACGACGCGCGGCAGACCACCGGTGATGTCTTTGGTCTTGGTGGTTTCGCGCGGGATCTTGGCCAGCACATCGCCGGGGCTGACCGTGTCGCCATCCTGGATCATCAAGTGAGCGCGGGACGGCATGAGGTAACGCTTGCTGGTCTTGCCGCCCTTGATGACGATGGCGGGCTGGCGCTTCTCGTCGGGAGAATCGCCGACCACGTGACGCGACAGGCCGGTGACTTCGTCCACTTCTTCGTGGAGGGTGACGCCCTCCTGCAGGTCCTTGAACTGCACGGTGCCGCCGATTTCGGTCAGGATGGCGAAGGTGTAAGGATCCCACTCGACCAGGACCTGTCCGAGCGTGACCGGATCGCCCTCGTTGACCTTGAGCTTGGCGCCGTACACGACCGAGTAGCGCTCGCGCTCACGGTTCTTTTCGTCGACCACCGCGATCGAGCCCTGGCGGTTCATGACGACCAGATCGCCGGACTTGGCTTTGACGGTCTGCAATCCGATGAAGCGCACGACGCCGTTGTTCTTGGCATCGAGGCGCGACTGCTCGGAGACTCGCGATGCGGTCCCGCCGATGTGGAAGGTACGCATGGTGAGCTGGGTTCCGGGCTCGCCGATGGACTGCGCCGCGATGACCCCGGTGGCTTCGCCGAGTTCGACGAGGCGTCCGGAGGCCAGGTTGCGGCCGTAGCACATGACGCAGACGCCGCGCTTGGATTCGCAGGTCAGCACGGAGCGGATTTTCACGCGCTCGATGCCGGCGGCCTGGATCGCTCCCGCGAGGTCTTCGGTGATTTCCTGGTTGATGTCGACCACGACGTTGCCGTCATAGTCTTTGATTTTCTCGAGCGAGACGCGGCCCACGATGCGGTCGCGCAGCGGTTCGATAATCTCGCCGGCTTCCACGATGCCCTGCACGTAGATGCCGTCGACGGTTCCGCAATCGTACTCGCTGATGATGACGTCTTGCGCGACGTCGACCAGGCGGCGAGTCAGGTAGCCGGAATCGGCCGTCTTGAGCGCCGTGTCGGCCAAACCTTTGCGGGCGCCGTGGGTTGAGACGAAGTATTCCAACACCGTCAGCCCTTCGCGGAAGTTGGCGGTGATGGGCGACTCGATGATTTCGCCGGACGGCTTGGCCATCAATCCACGCATGCCGGAGAGCTGGCGGATCTGCTGTTTCGATCCGCGAGCGCCGGAGTCGGCCATGACGTAAATCGGGTTGAGCTCGCCTTCCTTGTCGCGGCGCTGCATTTCACCGAACATTTCGTCGGCAACTTTTTCCGTAATCGCCGACCAGATTTCGATGACCTTGTTGTAGCGCTCGCCGTTGGTAATAGCGCCGTCCAGATATTGCTGCTGGACGTTGACCACCTGCTTCTCGGCGTCTTTGACCAGGACTTTTTTGCTGTCGGGGATGACCATGTCATCGATGCCGATGGACAAGCCGGCGCGGGTGGCAAACTTGAAGCCGAGCTGCTTGACTTCATCGAGCATCTTGACGGTGACTTCGAGCCCGAAGCGCAGGTATCCGTAGTTGACCAGAGCGCCAATGCCTTTCTTCTTGAGCAGGCCGTTGATGTAGGGCATGCCCTCTGGCAGTTGATCGTTCAGGATGGCGCGGCCGACCGTGGTGTTGATGAAGGCACGCTCCACCTGCACCGGTTCGGTGTGGATGATGTCCTGATCGTCGTACGCCGTGGTCAGGTCGATGAGTTCGCCCGAATAGCGGAGGCGGATCGGGCTGAGGGTTTCGACTTCACCGGCATCGAGCGCCATCAGAATTTCTTCGACGTTGGCGAAGGCGCGGCCTTCACCCTTGGCGCCCGGCTTGGCTTTGGTCAGGTAGTAGAGACCGAGCACCATGTCCTGCGTGGGCACGGTGATGGGCTGACCGGACGCCGGCGAAAGGATGTTGTGCGAAGCCAGCATCAGCACGCTGGCTTCGACCTGGGCTTCCGGAGACAGCGGAATGTGAACCGCCATCTGGTCGCCGTCGAAGTCGGCGTTGAACGCGGTGCAGACCAGCGGGTGAATCTTGATGGCCTTGCCTTCGACAAGAACAGGCTCAAACGCCTGGATGCCGAGGCGGTGGAGCGTGGGAGCGCGGTTCAGCAGGACGGGGTGATCCTTGATGACTTCTTCGAGGATGTCCCAAACAATCGGTTCCTGCTGCTCGACCATTTCTTTGGCTTGCTTGATGGTGGTGACGTTGCCGGTCTGCTCGAGCCGGTGATAGATGAAGGGCTTGAACAGTTCGAGCGCCATCTTTTTGGGCAGGCCGCACTGGTGCAGCTTGAGTTCGGGGCCGACCACGATGACGGAGCGTCCGGAGTAATCCACGCGCTTGCCCAGCAGGTTCTGGCGGAAGCGTCCCTGCTTGCCTTTGAGCGTGTCGGAGAGGGATTTGAGCGGACGGTTATTGGCACCGCGCAGAACGCGGCCACGGCGCCCGTTATCGAACAGGGCGTCGACGGCTTCCTGCAGCATGCGCTTTTCGTTGCGCACGATGACTTCAGGGGCGTGCAGGTCCATCAGTTTCTTCAACCGGTTGTTGCGGTTGATGACGCGGCGATACAGGTCGTTCAGATCGGATGTGGCGAAGCGGCCGCCATCCAGTGGAACCAGCGGGCGAAGCTCCGGAGGAATGACGGGAATGACGTCGAGGATCATCCAGTGGGGCTTGTTGCCGCTCTTGCGGAAGGCATCGACGACTTTCAGGCGCTTGGTATGCTTGAGCTTTTTCTGCTGCGAGCTCTCATTCTTCATCTTCTCGCGCAGTTCGACGGCGAGGGTATCGACATCGACGCGCTTGAGCAGTTCCTTGATGGCCTCAGCGCCCATCATGGCTTTGAAACCGGCCGGACGGTACTGCTGATCGAGTTCGCGGAACTTGGCTTCGTCCTTGATGACCTCGCGCTCTTTCACGGGAGCATCGCCGGGTTCGACCACGACGTAGGCTTCGAAATAGAGAACGGACTCAAGGTCGCGCAGAGAAATATCGAGCAGGTGCCCGATGCGGCTGGGCAGTCCTTTGAAGAACCACACGTGCGAGCAGGGCGAGGCCAGCTCGATGTGGCCGAGGCGTTCACGACGCACTTTGGAGAGGGTGACTTCGACGCCGCACTTGTCGCAGATCACGCCGCGGTGCTTCATGCGCTTGTACTTGCCGCAGAGGCACTCCCAGTCGGTGACCGGGCCGAAGATGCGGGCGCAGAACAATCCATCGCGCTCGGGTTTGAAGGTGCGGTAGTTGATGGTCTCGGGCTTGGTGACTTCGCCGTGCGACCAGCTCCGGATTTTTTCCGGAGAGGCCAGACTGATGCGAATGGCGTCAAAGTCCGCGATCACATTTGCCATTTCGAATGGGCTCGAACGAAACAAGGTGTTCCTCCGCTTCCTGCTCTCTGCAGTACCGAGTACCTAGTACCGGGTACCGAGTTTATGTCCTGCGCGATTTCGAGAGCTCCTAAACCGCGGGACGGTCCTTCTCAAACTGGTTCAGACCAAGTGCCAGCCTCTGCGGAGTACCGAGGTTTTACTCGGCACACACGACTGGGTACTCGGCACTAATCTGCTGCCGCGCTGGCGGTCGGCTTCTTCTCGGTCGCCTTGATCAGCTCGACGTCGAGGCAGAGCGACTGCAATTCGCGGATCAGCACGTTGAACGATTCGGGCACGCCGGGCTCCATCGCGGCCTCGCCCTTGACGATGGCCTCGTAAATCTTGGTGCGGCCATAAACGTCGTCGGACTTTGCCGTCAGCAGCTCCTGCAGGATGAATGCAGCGCCGTAGGCTTCCAGCGCCCAGACTTCCATTTCGCCGAAGCGCTGTCCGCCGAACTGCGCCTTGCCGCCCAGCGGCTGCTGGGTAATGAGCGAGTACGGGCCGATGGAACGCGCGTGAATCTTGTCGTCCACCAGGTGCGACAGCTTCAGCATGTAGATGTAGCCCACGGTGACCGGTTGTTCGAACTTCTCTCCCGTCATGCCGTCGCGCAGCATCGTCTTGCCCGAGGTGGGCAAGCCGGCGTGTTCGAGCAATGCCTTGATCTCGCCTTCCTTGGAGCCGTCAAATACCGGCGAACCCATGAACACGCCCTTAGCGAGCGTCGGAGCCACGGATTCCAGCTCTTCATCGCTCATGTCGGAGATGATGTCGGCCAGCTGCGAGTCCTTGAACAGCGCTTTCAACTCGCGGCGAATCGCTTCCGTACGCGTGTTCTCCTGGAGCAGGTCTTTAATTTTCTCGCCCAGCTCAAAGCCGGCCCATCCGAGGTGGGTTTCAAGAATCTGCCCCACGTTCATACGGGAGGGCACGCCGAGCGGGTTGAGGACGATTTCGACCGGCCTTCCATCTTCGAGGTACGGCATATCCTCTTCGGGCAGAATGCGGGCGATGACGCCCTTGTTACCGTGACGGCCGGCCATCTTGTCCCCGACACTCAGCTTGCGCTTCATGGCGAT